>NZ_JBEZFS010000005.1:0-325182 GCF_040649575.1 Nonomuraea sp. NPDC048916 | reverse complement strand
GCTGCCGCCGTCATCTTGAAGGTCTCCAACGCCGCCAGCGAGGGCACCAACCGGGTCATCAAGCTCGTCGCCCGTATCGCCTTCGGCCTCCGCAATCCGGCCAACCAGCGTCGCCGCTCCCGCTACGCCACAACCCGTACGACCCGACGCCCAGCACGAAGCGTAACCAAACGGAGATCACGCTCAGCGATCAAGCGAGAACACAGCCCCGCTCCACCGTGAAGACCCTCTTTACCGGCAGCGACTAGAATGCCATTCTAGGTTCGTGACCATGCGTGCGGCCGTGAACGGCATCGAGATCGCGTACGAGGGCTTCGGTTCGCCGGCCGGGCGCCCGCTGCTCCTGATCATGGGGCTCGGCGCCCAGCTCATCCACTGGGACGACGACCTGTGCGAGCTGCTGGCCGAGCAGGGCCACCACGTCGTCAGGTTCGACAACCGCGACGCCGGCCTCTCCACGCACTTCCACGACGAGGACGTCCCCGAGCTGGGGGCGTCCTCGCCGTATGTGCTGGACGACATGGCCGACGACGCGGCCGGGCTCATGGACGCGCTCGGCTGGCCCGGCGCCCATGTGGTGGGCGCCTCGATGGGCGGCATGATCGCCCAGGCGCTCGCGATCCGCCACCCCGAGCGAGTGTCCAGTCTCACCTCCATCATGTCCACCCCCGGACCGGCGGTGGCCCAGCCCACGCCCGCGGCCGGTGCGGTGCTGTTCGCGCCGCCCGCTCCCGACCGCGAGACGGCGCTCGCGCGGGCGCTGGAGACGTGGGCCGTGATCGGCTCGCCCGGCTACGAGCTGGACCGCGAGCGCATCGTCAGGCTGACCGGCCTGGCCTTCGACCGGTGCTACGACCCGGCCGGGACGACCCGGCAGCTGGCCGCGATCCTCGCCTCGCCCGACCGCACCGAGTCGCTGGCCGGGGTCGGCGTGCCCAGCCTGGTGATCCACGGCGAGGACGACCAGCTCGTCCCCCTGGCCGGCGGGCAGGCCACCGCCGCGGCGATCCCCGGCGCCACGCTGCTGACCTACCCGGGCATGGGCCACGACCTGCCGAGGCCCCTGTGGCCGGACATCGTGGGCGCCATCACCAAGCTGACCGCGGGCTAGACGTCCAGCTTCTCCTCGATGGCACGGAGCTGGTGGCGGGCCATGGCCAGGTTGGCCCGTCCCCGGTCCAGGGCGAGATAGAGGAACAGCCCCTTGCCGCCGCGCCCGCTGATCGGACGGATGATGTGATACTGCCCGCTGAGCGTGATGAGGATGTCCTCGATCGAGTCCTTGAGCCCGAGCGAGTCCATCGTGCGCAGCTTGGCCTTGACCACCTCGGTGTTGCCGGCCGCGGCGACTTGCAGGTCCAGCTCCTTGGAGCCGCCGAGCGAGCCCAGCGCCATGCCGCTGCCGTGGTCGACGATCGCGGCTCCGAGCGAGCCGTCGATCGTCATCATCTCCTTCAGAGAGACGTCCATGCTGGCCATGTCTTCCTCCGTTCGTTGATCGGTCATCCGATCGGTCATCGGATCCGTGCTGCGTGGCGGCCGACAGCGGCCGCCGTCTTGCGCCCCTCCAGCCGGAGCAGCCCGACGTTCGTGCCGGGGCGCGCCAGGACTGTGAGGACGATCGTGGGGCCCGCGGTGTAGAACGCGGCGAACCCGGCCGCCCCCGAGACGAGCGTCTCCTCCAGCTCGCCCTTGCCGGACATGGCGAGCATGCGCCTGCTCATCGCGACCATCGCCGCGGTCAGCGCGGCCGTCTGGTCGCCGTTGTCGCCCTCGAGATCGCAGGCGACGGCGAGCCCGTCGACCGTGCAGGCGACGCTGCCGTTGATGTCGGGGGTGCGCTCGCGCAGGAGGACCATCTCCTTGAGCACCTCGTCGCGCAGCTCCACCGGTGGCCTCCTTCTCAGCGCGGGCAACCTCATGGCGGTCAGTGGGGGGAACCTCATGCCAGTTCCTCCAGGGCCTTCTTCAGGCGCAGCAGCAGGGCCAGGTCTGTCGGGTCGGCCGTCACGGCGGGGCCGAAGAGCGGGCCCGCCGTGCCGCCGGCGGCCGACGCCTTGACGGCCTGCCGGGTCCGCCTGGGCAGCGTGGGCTCCTCCGCGGGCTCGGGCTCCTCATGCGGGGCCAGCAGCCCGGCCGCCGCCAGCCTTCGCACGGCCAGCAGGATCGAGTAGCCCGACCTGCCCAGCTGCCTGGCGAGGTCGAGCGGCGTCGCCTCGTGGTCGGCCCGGGCGACGACCTCCCACTCGACCTTGCCGAGGGTCACACCCTGCCCCGCGAGCCACGGCGCCGGACGTACCGGAGCGGTGTCCACCTCGGCGGACGGCCAGATCTGGGCGAGCTGCGCGCGGCGGCGCGCGCACTCCCGCAGCAGCCCCGACACCTCGAAGTACCAGCGCCCGCCCAGCCAGTGGCGCTCCCCGGGGCGGAACTTCGGCCGGGACCCGCCGACCGGCAGCAGGAAGAACGCGGCGTCCAGGACGGCGCCCAGCACGCAGTACTGCAGCTCGCCCAGCGTGAGGACGCCCTCGTCGAGCAGCCGCTCGCAGCCGCCGTCCGCCTGCACCCTCCGCAGGGTCGCCTCCGTCGCCCGGCCGCGCGCGGTGAGCAGCCGCTCGACTCCCGGCGTCTGGACGCATTCCATGTACGTCACCCGCCCCTCGTCGAGGAAGACCGTTCCGGCCCGGCCGACGCGCAGGGCGCCGGTGGAGCGTTCGCGGGCGAGGCCCGTCAGCAGCGTGTCGAGAGGTGCCATGGGTCAGGTCAGCAGGCTGCTGGAGATGGCCCGCAGGCGGTAGCGCGCGAGCGCCAGGTTCGACCGTTCCAGGTCGAGGCGCACATAGATGACCAGCGGGCCCTCGAAGGCCGTCTCCATCAGCCTGAGCAGGTGGTGCCCCTGGTCGGTGGTGACGAGCATGTCGTCGATGCGTACCGTGTCGCCGGGGCACGAGCGGGCCAGCCCGTCCACGGTGGCGCGGAGCGTCTCGGTCAGGGCGGCGGCGGAACGTTCCGCGTCGACGCCCTGCGGCGAGCCGCTGACGGCCACCGCCATGCCGCTCGTCTGGTCCAGCAGCATCGCGTCCAGGGCCCCTGGTATGGCCATGACCTCGATCAGACAGTCGTCTAACCCGAGCACGTGTCCTCCCCTCGCCGTTGTAGAAGGATTGGGCCAGCGTAGGAGGGGCGGAGGCGGAGAAGCGCCCGGGATAAACGCGGAGTTAAACAGCTATACGGCGGGGATAGAGAAAAACCCCACCGCGACGGATTTTTGGTTAGATTTAGCCGAATCGCTCGGGCGAATAAAGAATGTGGTTCACATTAGGGCGCGATGAAGTTGCGGGTACCCGCTGGGTACTGTGGAAAATATGAAGATCCTTCTCTTTGGCGCCACCGGCATGATCGGCAGCCGCATCGCCGCCGAGCTCACCGGCCGCGGCCATGACGTGACCGGTGTCAGCCGGTCGGGCCCGATCCAGGGCGACATGCGCGACGCCGCCACGCTCGCCAAGGGATACGACGTGGTCATCTCCGCGATAGCCCCGGCCCGCGACGGCACCGAGCCCGAGGAGCCCTTCCTGGAAGCCGTCCGCGCGCTCATCGACGGCGTGCGCGCCGCCGGGGTGCGGCGGCTCATCTTCGTGGGCGGCGCGGGCAGCCTGCGGGTGGCCCCCGGCCTCGACCTGGTCGACGCGCCCGGCTTCCCCGAGTCCCGCAGGAAGGAGGCGCTCGCGCAGCGGGCGGCCCTGCGGCTCTTCCGCGAGGTCGGCGACCTCGACTGGACCTACGTCTCACCGGCCGCCGAGGTCGCGCCCGGCGTGCGCACCGGCGCCTACCGCATCGGCCGCGACGACCTGCTGTCCGACGCGGAGGGCCGCAGCTTCATCTCGGCCGAGGACTTCGCGGTCGCCGTCGGCGACGAGATGGAGCGCTTCGAGCACCTCCGCCGCCGCATCACCGTGGCCTACTGAGGGCCCACCGGGTTCGCCGAGAGGGCTGCCGAACGGTCTACTGGACGGGCTCGTCCGGCAGCAGCGCCTTCTCGTCGGGCTTGTGGACGAGCACGTTGCCGACATACGACTTCACGGCCGCGCTCAGGCCCACATCGGAGCCCTCCGCCTCCGACAGATACCACCGATGGTCCAGGACCTCGTGGAAGATCTGCGCCGGCTCCAGCTTGCCGCGCAGTTCGGCCGGAATGGCCGCCACCGTCGGCTGGAACACCTCGGCCAGCCACCGGTGGGCCACGATCGCCTCGTCCTCGTGCCGCAGCCCCTGGGCCACGCGGAAGCCGTCGAGGTCGTTCAGCAGCCGCCGGGCCTGGTTCTCCTCCACGTCCAGCCCGGTCAGCCGGAGCAGCCGCCGCTGGTGGTGCCCGGCGTCGACCACCTTGGGCCGGACGATCAGCCGCCCGGTGCCGACCTTGCGGCGCACCATCATCTCGGCCACGTCGAACCCGAGCAGGTTGAGCCGCCGGAGCCGCTGCTCGACCACATGCCAGTCGACCTCGTCGATGATCTCGTCCTGGGTGATCTCGTCCCACAGCCGGTGATAGCGCGTGACGATGTCCTCGGCGGTGTCCATCGGGTCGATCGTCGGGTGCAGCAGGCCGCCGGCCTCGAGGTCGAGCATCTCGCCGAAGATGTTGGTGTGGGCGATGTCGATGTCGTGGTGGCGCTGCCCCTCGCTGATCATCGGGTGCAGCTCGCCGGTCTCGGCGTCGACCAGGTAGGCGGCGAACGCCCCGGCGTCCCTGCGGAACAACGTGTTGGACAGCGAGCAGTCGCCCCAGTAGAAGCCGTTCAGATGCAGCCGGACGAGCAGCAGGGCCAGCGCGTCGAGCAGCCGGGTGAGCGTGTCGGGCCGCAGCGTGCCGGACATGACGGCCCGGTAGGGCAGCGAGAACTGCAGGTGCCGGGTGATCAGCGCGGCGTCGAGCCCCTCCTCGCGGCCGGTGACGTAGGCGACCGGCTGCACCGACGGCGCGTCCAGCCTGGCCAGGTCCCACAGCAGCTGATACTCCCGCCTGGCGTACCTCTCGCTGATCTCCTTGATCGCGTAGACCTTGCCGGAGAGCCTGGCGAACCGCACCACGTGCCGCGAGATGCCGCGCGGGAGGTCGACCAGATGGCGCTCGGGCCAGTCCGCGAGCGGCACGTCCCAGGGCAGGCCGATCAGGTCGGGGTCGCTGAGTGTGCCGGTGATCTGGAGGGGCATGGAGATCAGGATATTGTGCGATCGTGGACGAGTTTCTCAACTGGTACTTTTCTGGGCGACCTGTCGTCGCGAGCCACCTGGGGGCCGACGGCTACGATCACACTCTCGGCGACTTCTCCTCCGCCGCCTTCACCTCCCGCGCGCGGGAGGAGGCCGGCTGGCTCGAACGGCTCTCCACCCCGGAGGCCGCCACCCCGGACGACGCGATCGACCGGGATCTCGTCCTGTCGCAGCTGAGGGGCTCGGTGGCGCTCGCCTCCTGGCCGGACTGGCGCCGCGACCCGGCCGTCTACCTCTCGGCGATCTTCACCTCGATGTTCACCCCGTTCCAGCAGCGGCTCAAGCCCGAGCCCGAGCTGGTCGCCGCCGCCGTCTCGCGGCTGGCCGAGGTGCCCGGGGTGCTGGCCGCCTGCCGCGCCAACCTGGACCCCGACCTCGCGGCGCCGCTGCTCGTCCAACGCGGCCTCGCGCAGGCGCGCACCGGGCGGAGCTTCCTCACCCGGACCGTCCCGTCGATGGTGCGCGACACCACGCTGAGCACCAAGCTGGCCGAGGCCGCCGAGCCCGCCGCCCAGGCCTTCGACGGGCTCGTCACCTTCCTCGACGGTTTCACGTGCGGCGGCACCTGGCGGATGGGGGAGCGGCTCTACTCCACCCTGCTGCGCGAGCGCGAGCTGCTCGGCTACGGCGCGGCGGAGCTGCACGAGAAGGGCAGAGCCGCCTGGGCCTCGCTGGACGAGCAGATGCGCGGGGTCGCCCGGAAGGTCGACGGCACCGAGAACTGGCGGGCCGCGATGGAGTCGCTCATGGACGACCATCCCCCGACCCTCGCGGCGATGCGCGCCGAGTACGAGGCCGAGACGCTGCGGGCACGTGAGTTCGTCCGCTCCCGTGACCTGGTCACCTTCCCCGAGGGGGAGGAGTGCCTGGTGCTGCCGTCGGCCGAATACACCCGGCCGGTGCTGGCCGTCGCCCACTACCTGGCGCCGCCGCCGCTGACCAGCTCGCGCACCGGCGTCTTCTTCGTGCCCTACACGCCCGACGACTTCACCGAGGAGGAGGTGCGGCAGCGCCTGCGGACGAACTCCCGGGCCCAGATGCCGTCGATCGCGGTGCACGAGGCCTACCCCGGGCACCACTGGCACTTATCGCACCTGGCCGCCAACCCGCGGACCGTCCGCAAGGTCTTCCGCACGCCGTACTTCACCGAGGGCTGGGCCCTCTACGTCGAGAAGCTGCTGCACGAGCAGGGCTACTTCGACACGCCCGCCACCGAGCTGGCCCACCTCGACTGCCGCATCTTCCGCGCCGCCCGGATCGTCGTGGACACCGCGCTGCACTGCGAGGACATGTCGATCGAGGAGGCCGAGACGTTCATGGCCACCAAGGCGTCGCTCACGCCCGGCACCGCCCGGGGCGAGGTCAGCCGCTACTGCGCCTGGCCCACGCAGGCGCCGTCCTATCTCACGGGCGCCATCGAGATCGACCGCATCAGGCAGTCGTACCAAGGGTCGCCGAAGTCGTTCCACGATCGGATCGCCGGGGCGGGCGGGCTCCCGCTCGGCCTCGCCGAGCAGGTCGTCAGCGCGCCCGGCGGGGGAACACCGGCGGGTTGAACGCGCGCTCCACCACGGCGTCCAGCTGCTCGGGCGTCAGGACCTTCGGCGTGCCCACGCCGAGCCCGCGCACGTACACCTCGCACAGCCACTCGAGCAGCCGGGTGGCCTCGAACGCCTGCTCCAGCGTGGCGCCGATGGTCATCCCGCCGTGGTTGGCCATCAGCACCGCCTGTCTGCCCTCCAGCGCCGCCCGGACGTTGGCCGCCAGCTCCGGCGTGCCGTACGTGGCGTAGTCGGCGACCCGCACCGTGCCGCCCAGCAGCAGCGCGTTGTAGTGGATCGGCGGCAGCTCGGTCATCGTGGTGGCCACGACCGTGCCGAACACCGAGTGCGTGTGGACGACGGCCCGCGCGTCGCCGGACTCGTAGACGGCCAGGTGCATCGGGGTCTCCGACGACGGCTGGAGCTCGCCCTCGACCAGGTTGCCCGCCATGTCGACGATCGGGCACAGCTCGGGGGTCAGCCGGTCGAGCGCCACCCCCGACGGGGTCACGGCGACCAGATCCTCCTGGCGGACGCTCAGGTTGCCCGACGTGCCGATGACCAGGCCCAGCTCGACGGCGCGCCTGCCGTACTCGCACAACTGCTCGCGGAGGCTCATGAGCGGCAATGTAGTCGGCCGTCCGAAATGCAGCAATCTCCTTGCCCTGGCGGCCCTGGGCGCCTTCGAGCCGACCCTCCGACCAGTCGGGGGATCGGGTGCCGAAGCTCGGGCCCTGGGGGTGTCTTTCAGGCGGCGAGGCGGTCGAGGGCGGCGAGGAGCAGGCGCTCGATGTCGACCCGGGTCAGCCGGTCGGGATAGAGCAGCAGGTGCAGGCTGAGACCGTCGACCAGGGCGAGCAGGTGCTCGGTCAGGTCGTCGAGGTTGTCGCCCGTGGCCAGCTCGCCGGCCGCGCGGGCCTCGGCGAGCAGCGCCCGGATGGCCGCGCGGAGCTCGGCGGCCTCGGCGCGCTGCACCTCGGCGAGGCGCTCCGAGGCCAGGCTGCGGCTCCAGAAGCTCACTTCGAGCCGGGTCTCCTGGGTGCGCTCGGCGTCGAGGGGGAGGTTGTCGAGCAGCAGCTCGCGCAGCGCCGCCAGGCCGCTCGCGCCCTCGACCTTGCGAGTGAGCCGGTCGCGGATGCGCTGGTGAGACTGGCGCAGCGCGGACAGCAGGATCTCGTCCTTGTCGGCGAAGTAGTGGGCGAGCACCCCGTTGGAGTAGCCCGCCTCCTTGGCGATCGCGCGGGTGGTGGCGGCGTCGATGCCGTCTCTGACGATCACCCGGCGGGCCGCCGAGAGCACCTCGCGCCTGCGCTCGTCGTGGTCAACGATCTTCGGCATCGTGGTGCCCCCTTCTCCTCGGCCGCTCCCAGCATATTGACTTTTTATTCGGACGTCTGTCTATTTAGTCCATGACCGTTGCCACCGTCGGCGTCCACATCGTCGACATCCTCGCCAGGCCCGTCGAGCAGATCCCCCGGGGCCAGGACACCGTGCTGGTCGACCAGATCCGCCTGACCGCCGCCGGCTCGGCGGCCGGCACGGCGGTCGACCTGGTCAAGCTGGGCAACGACGTCGTCACCATGGGCGCGATCGGCGACGACGAGCTCGGCGACTTCCTGCTCGCGGTGATGGCCAAGCGGGGCGTCGACGTCTCCCGCCTGGTGCGCCGCCCCGGCGAGCAGACGGCGGCGTCCATCCTGCCGATCAGGCCGGACGGCGGCCGTCCCAGCTTCCACGTGCCGGGCGCCAACCTCGGCGTGACGCTCGCCGACCTGGACCCCGAGGTCCTGCGCGGCGCTCGCGCGGTGCATCTCGGCGGCATGGACGTGACGTTCGGGCTGGGCGACCCGGCGTTCTTCGACCTGCTGGACTCCATCCGGGCGGCCGGGACCATCGTGACGATGGACCTGCTGTCGGAGATGCCCGACCTGCTGGGCATGGCCCGCGCCTTCCTACCCCACGTGGACTACGTGCTCCCCAACGAGTCGCAGGCCCTGCTCATGGCCGGCGCCGCGACGGGTTCCGTGGCGAACTCCGCGGCAGACGGCGCGGCCGGCTCTGGGGCAGGCGGCGCGGCCGACCGCGCGGCGGGTGGCGCGACTGACCCCGCGGCGGCCGACCGCGCGGCGGGTGGCGCGGCCGGCCCTGCGGCGGCTGACGCTGGGGTGGGTGGCGTGCCTCGGGAGGTGGTCGCCGCTGCGCGGGCGCTGCTGGCCGAAGGGCCGCGCGGAGTGCTGGTCACCCTGGGCGGCGCGGGCAGCCTGGTCGTCACCGAGGCCGGGACCGAGCAGGTGCCCGCCCTGAAGACCGAGGTCGTCGACACGACCGGCTGCGGTGACGCCTACTGCGCCGGGTTCGTCACGGGCCTGCTGCACGGGCAGGACGTGGCCGGCGCGGCCCGCTGGGGCACCGCCGCCGCCGCCCGGGTGGCGACCGGCCTCGGCTCCGACGCGGGCCTCACCGACCTCGGCTCCACCCTGGCCCTCCTGGCATGACCTCCACCGGCCGCGCGGGCCGCCGTTTCCGGCGAGACCGTACGGCGAGACCGGGCCGTACCGACACGAGAGAGCTGCGCGTTGACCTCCTTCCCCTGGTCGACGAGGGGGGTTCACGGGCGAGGTCTCCTGTTCGTGCACGTGTTCGATGTGATGGCATTCTCCCCGCCTTGAAGGGCGGGGTCCCCAGTTTTAAGGAGATGCGATGACAGACGCCGAGCTGCGGCGGAGGGCGGCGAAGGTGGTGCCCGGCGGGATGTACGGGCATCTCAACGCCGCCATCTTCGCCCCCGGATACCCCCAGTTCTTCGAGCGAGGCGAGGGCTGCCGCCAGTGGGACGTGGATGGCCGGGAGTACATCGACTTCATGTGCAGCTGGGGCCCGGTCGTGCTCGGGCACCGGCATCCGCGCGTCGAGGAGGCCGCCGCCCGCCAGCTCGCGCTCGGCGACTGCCTCAACGGGCCGGGCCCGGTCATGGTGGAGCTGGCCGAGCTGCTGGTCGACACCGTCCCCAGCGCGGACTGGGCGATGTTCTCCAAGAACGGCACCGACGCCACCACCCAGGCGCTGATGGTGGCCAGGGCCGCCACCGGGCGGACGAAGGTGCTGATGGCGCACGGGGCTTACCACGGGGCCGACCCGTGGTGCACGCCGTCGCTCGCCGGCACCACGCCGAACGAGCGGGCCGACCTGGTGGAGTTCGCCTACAACTCGCTGGAGTCGCTGGAGGCCGCGGCGGCGACCGTGGAGGGGGACGTGGCGGCGATCATCGTGACGCCGTTCAAGCACGACTCGTTCGAGGACCAGGAGCTGGTGGAGCCCGCCTTCGCGAGAGGCGCGCGGGCGCTGGCCGACCGGATCGGGGCCGCGCTGGTGATCGACGACGTGCGGGCGGGGTTCCGGATCGACCTGCGGGGCTCGTGGGAGCCCTATGGGGTGCGGCCGGACCTGACGGCCTGGTCCAAGGCCATGGCCAACGGCTACCCGATCGCCGCCGTGACCGGGACCGACGCGTTGCGCGGCGCGGCGCGGTCGCTCTACTCGACCGGGTCGTTCTGGTTCTCGGCGGTGGCCATGGCGGCGGCCAAGGCGACGATCGAGACGCTCCGCGACACCGGCGGCATCGCCACCATGGAACGGGCCGGGACCCAGCTGCGCGAAGGGCTGTACACGCAGGCCAAGGCGCACGGCTTCACGGTGAGCCAGACCGGGCCGGTGACGATTCCTTGGCTGAGCTTCGACGGCGACGCGGACCTGTCGACGGCGCTCTACTGGAGCGACGCCTGCCTGCGTCACGGGGTCTACATCCACCCGTGGCACAACTGGTTCATGTCGGCCGCCCACACGGAGGAGGACGTCGCACGCGCTCTGGAGGGCACGGACCAGGCGTTCGCCGAGACACGAGCCCACTTCGGCTGAAGGCGCCCGCCGCCGACGCCGGTGTCAGGGGGTCGCGCGGCCGGCGGACTCCTTGGCGGCCCAGGTGAAGACGCCCTTGGCCATCAGGGACAGCTCGGCCGCCGCCCGCGCCCCGAAGACCTGCGCCCGGACCCGGTGGACGCCCGGGTCGTCGGGGGCGGCGAGCGCGGCCATCTCCGCGAGGTGGCCCGCCAGCCGTTCGTCGCCGTCGGACAGGGCCTTCAGCGCGGCGTCCGCCAGCCTGACGGGGCCGCCCGCCAGCTTCGCCACGGCCGTGGCCAGAGTCGCGTCGGGGGCGGGCTTGAGGTTGGCGGGGTTGCCGTCGTACCAGCCGCCGTACAGCCGCCACAGGTTGCGCACGATGAACTCCGGCTCGTCGTAGCGGGCCCTGAGGTAGGGGCGGTCCGCGAGATGGGACACCGGTTTCACGGTGTGGACGATCTCGTCCAGGCGGGCGCCCTGGTTGAGCAGGTCGAGCGTCTGGGAGATCAGCGAGTCGAGCCACTCGGCCGTCTCCAGCAGGGCCTGGCGGACGCGGTCGCGGCCGAAGACGGGCGCGCCGTGGCTGGGCAGCATGATCTCGGCGTCCAGGGCGGCCATCCGCTGCAGGGCCTGCACCCACTCGCGGGGGTAGCGCTGCACCTTCTGGGGGTTGCCGCAGTTGGGCGTGACCCAGATGAACAGGTCGCCGGGCAGCAGCAGCCGGTGCTCGGGGACGTAGCCGACCGTGGCGTCGTCGGTCTCGCCCTTGGCGTGGAAGAGGTCGAAGGTGACGTCGCCGTGCCGCACGGTCAGCGCGTCGCGGTAGGTCACGTCGGGATGCCGGTAGACGGTGGGCCACTGGAGGTCGTCGTTCTGGAACTGCCGCCGGTTGATCACCGCGTTATAGCCATTTGTCAGCAAATATCGCTGGAATCGGGCGTTCACCGCCTCATGTGCGTAAACGGTGGCTCGCGGGCCCGACTCCTCGAAGGGCGCCGTGCCGAAGACGTGGTCGATGTGACCGTGTGAGTAGAACGCGGCCGTCAGCGGCGCCCGGCTCCACGCGCGCACGTCGGTGTGCAGCCGCTCCGACATGAACGGAGCGCTCGTGTCGAACAGGGCCAGCTCGCCACCCGAGTCGAAGGCGATCACGTTGCCGAACCCGGCCCACCAGCCCAGGCCGTCGGTGATCGTCTGGACGCCCTTGCCGAACAGGCCCATGTCCACGATGCTGTCGTCTGCTTCGCCGCTCCAGACGCGGTCCGCGTACTCCTCGATCATGTGACCACCTTCTCGCCAGAACATGATTCTGGGCAAGGGCTCACGGCAAAGGCCGCGTCTCGATCGCGATCCCCTGACGCGTGTGAGCGGCCATGGGCATGGCGGGCCCGCCGGCGCACGTCGTCCAGGTCATCTCTTCTGGTGTCGGAAGTGGTCCGGACTCAGCTCTTGTGCGGACTCGGCTCCGGTCGGGGCTCGGCTCCGGTCCGGACTTGGCTCCGGTGCGGTGAAGTGGCTTCGGTGCGCTGAAGTAACGTGAGCCCATGGACGTCGAGAAGAAGCTCAGCGAACTGCCCGCGTGGCGGCGCGAAGGCGACGAGATCCGCCGCACCGTCACCGCGCCCGACTTTCCCACGGCCATCCGGATCGTCGACGAGATCGCGGTCAGGGCCGAGGAGCTCAACCACCATCCCGACATCGACATCCGGTGGCGCAAGCTGCACCTCGCCCTCACCACCCACGACAAGGGCGCTCTCACCGACGCCGACTTCACCCTGGCCGCGCTGATCGACGACATCGCGGCGAAACACGGTGCGTAGCGGCTCGGTTACTCGCTAGAGTGATGGGCCTCGCGAGCCAGCAGGCCGGAAAGGCTCGTGCTCAGCCACTGCTCTGGGGGTTTCCATGCGCCTGCCCGCACTCATGCTCGTCCTGCTCGTGGCGGGCTGTGCCCAGACCGCCACCACTCAGGCGCACGACGCCCCCGCTGACGCGGCGGCCCAAAGCCCGACGCCCGCCGCCTCGTCCGCCGACATGTACGGCCACGCGCCCGGCGCCTCGCCCGACCGCCCGGGGGAGACGACCGGCCACACCACCGACAGCACCTCCAGCAGCACGACGATGCTCTCGTCCAACGGCACCTTCTCCACGAGCGACACCGGGGCCATCGTCTACGATCGGGCGCTCGTCCCCGACGGCGCCCAGGCCAGCGTCACCGTCGAGTCCGCCGGCGGCAAGACGCTGACCTCCCTCGTGGTCGAGGGCTTCCTCCCCAACCGGCGCTACGGCACCCACCTCCACACCAAGAAGTGCGGTCCCAAGCCCGACGACTCGGGCCCCCACTTCCAGCACGAGCAGGGCAAGGCCAACGCCACGAGCGAGGTGTGGCTCGACTTCAAGACCGACGAGTCGGGCGCGGGCCGCGCCACGGCCCGCAACCCCTGGTCGCTCGACGGCAGTGATCCCGGTTCCCTGGTGATCCACGCCCGGCCCACCACGTCCACCGGCGCCGAGGCCGGCACCGCCGGTGACCGTGTCGCCTGCCTGACCCTGACCTGACCCGCCTGCCCCGGGAAGGTCCTGACTTGGCCCGCCTGCCCTGGGAAGGTCCTGCCTGACCTGACCTGACCCGCCTGATCCAGGAGGGTCCTGCTTGTCCCTGACGTGGTCAGGCGTGTCCGGCCGGGATGGTGCCGAGGCGCCCGGCCTGGAAGTCCTCGAAGGCCTGCACCAACTCGGCGCGGGTGTTCATGACGAACGGCCCGTAGTGGGCCACCGGCTCGCCGATCGGCTCGCCGCCCAGGACGATCACCTCGAGCGTGTCCGTGGCGGAGATCGTGATGGTCTCGCCCGAGGTGGTCAGGCCGGGGCGGTCGCCGAAGCCGTCGAAGACGGCCAGTTGCCCGCTCGCGAACGGCCGCCGCTCGGCGCCGGCCGTGCCGCGGCCGGACAGCGCGTAGGCGAGCGCGTTGAAGTCCTTGCGCCACGGCATCGTGAGGCGGGCGCCGGGGCTGATCGTGGCGTGCAGCAGCGTGATGGGCGTCTGGGTGCTGCCGGGCCCGACGTGGCCCGCCAGGTCGCCGGCGATGAGCCGCACCAGCGCGCCGCCGTCGTGGCTGCTCAGGAGCACGACGCTGGAGCTGCCGATGTCCTGGTACTTCGGCGCGATCATCTTCTTGGCGCCCGGCAGGTTGACCCAGAGCTGGATGCCGTGGAAGAGCCCGCCCTGCTGGACGAGCCACTCCGGCGGCGCCTCGCGGTGGAGGATCCCGCTCCCGGCGGTCATCCACTGCGTGTCGCCGTTGGTGATCGTGCCGCCGCCGCCGTTGGAGTCGAGGTGCTCGATCACGCCGTCGATCATGTAGGTGACGGTCTCGAAGCCGCGGTGCGGATGCCACGGGGTGCCCTTGGGCTCGCCCGCCGCGTAGTCGATCTCGCCCATCTGGTCCATCATCACGAAGGGGTCGAGGTAGGACGGCTTGATCGAGGCCAGCGCCCTGCGTACGGGGAAGCCTTCGCCCTCGAACCCGCTGGGCGCGGTCTCCACGGCCAGCACCTCGCGCTCCGGCGGTCCGGCCACGGGGTCGGGGAGGCGGGGGAGGTTGAGGGGGTTGTCTACGGTGACGGCGGGCATGCCGGGCTCCTTCCTGCGGAATCTGCTCGACTCAACCCGGTTTAGTTTTCAACTATTCCAGGACGGCTCCCGCCTGTACAGCGATCTCCGAGCGGGGATCAGCCGAACACGGCGGGCGGAGGCACCGGAGCGAGCACCGGGTCGCCGTCCCTGATCGGGGAGGCGCCCGCCACGAAGCGGGTCAGCGTCTCGCCGTACAGGCATCTGGCCTGGGTGAGGCCGCCGGCCGCGCGGCGGGTGAGGAGATCGACCGGCAGTTCGGCGCGCGACGCCACGACGATGAGGTTGCCGAACCGGCGGCCGCGCAGGACTCCCGGCTCGGCCAGCAGTGTGACGTGGCGGTAGGCGCCCCGCACGGTGGCCGCGAGCCGCCTGGCGAAGGCCAGGCCCTTGCCGTCGGCCAGGTTGATCAGCAGCAGCCCGGAGGGGCGCAGTACGCGGGCCAGGTCGCTCATGTACTCGGCCGTGGCCAGCTCGACCGGCATGGTGGCCCCGGCGAACGCGTCGAGCACCACCAGGTCGGCCGAGGAGTCCCAGACGTGGGCGGCGCCTTCGCGGCCGTCCTGGACCATGACCTTCAGGCGCGGCACCGAGCGCAGGTCGAGCTGCTCGCGGACCAGGTTGACCAGGAGGCCGTCGGGCTCGATGACGATGTGCCGGGAGCCGGGCCGGGTGGCCGCCACGTAGCGGGGGATCGTGCAGGCGCCGCCGCCCACGTGCACACAGGCGAGCGGGCCGTCCGGAAGCAGGTCGATGACGTCCGCCATGAGACGTACGTACTCGAATTCCAGATATGTGGGGTCTTGTAGGTCAACATACGACTGAGGTACGCCATCCTTGGAGAGCACCCAGCCGTCCTGCCGGTCCAGGTCCCGGAGTAGTTCGATCTCGCCGAACGTCACCGGGTACAGGCCGGGCATCGGCTCGCGCTGTCCTCGTGCCACGCTGTCTCCTCCCTTGGAGAACCGTATGCGACACCGAAGGCTGATTGTGCTCGTTATCGCGGTGCTGGCGGTATTGGGCGCGTACGGCTTCGCGGTGGCGGCGGCCAACCGGGTACGGGGCAGCGCCCAGCAGACCTCGGCGGCCTACTTCCAGGCGTGGGGAGACGGCGACGTGCGGGCGATGGCCCGTCTCGTCGACCAGCCGCCGGGCGACTTCGTCAGCCGCCACCTGTCGTTCACCGAGGAGCTGCACGTCGAGAAGGTCGAGCTCCGGCCGGGCGCGGTGAAGAGCACGGGGGAGGAGTCGGCCGAGGTGCCCTTCACCGGCACCCGTGAGTTACGCGAGTTCGGGCCGTGGCCGTTCGCCGGGACGTTGCGGCTGGCCGTCCGGGACCGGGCCTGGAAGGTGATCTGGTCGCCCGAGACGCTGCACCCGCTGCTCAAGGACGGCGGGACGCTGGGCCTGACGGAGTTCGACGGGCCCTCGGTCGAGCTGGTCACCAGCGAGGGCGACAAGATCCCCAACGACAGCTATGCCGAGTCCTACCTCGACCGGCTCAGGCCCGAGTTCGGGCAGGTGAACCAGGGCTGGGCACTGGTGTCCACGGTGCCGGGGCAGCCCGCCCGGCGGCTGATGACCGCCGAGCCGAAGGCGGAGGCCGAGCGCACCACGCTGTCACGCTCGGTGCAGGCGGCGGCCGCGCGGGCGCTGGACGGGGTTGAGGACGCCGCGATCATCGCGCTGCGTCCCAGCTCGGGTGAGGTGCTCGCGGTGGCCGACCGCCTCCGGGACGGCTTCAGCGCCTTCCACGACTTCTTCCCGCCCGGGTCCACGTTCAAGGTGATCACCGCGGCGGCGCTGCTGGAGAGCGGCCTCGACCCGGCCGCCGAGCTCGCCTGCCCGGGCACGTACACGATCCCCTTCCACCGGTCCTTCCAGAACGCGGGCCTGCAGGACCACGGCGCCGTCACCTTCGCCGACGCCTTCGCCCACTCCTGCAACACCACATTCGTGCAGCAGGCCGTGACGCGGCTGGGCGCCGAGGACCTGCGCAGTACGGCCGAGCGGTGGGGGTTTCGCCGCAACCTGCCGACGGGCGCGGGCGGTGACTGCGGCACGATGGAGGACCCGGCGGACGACGACTGGCACGGCGCCGACGCGATCGGGCAGGGCACGGTGGTCGCCACCCCGCTCTGCATGGCGACGATCGCCGCCGCCGTCCAGAGCGGCACCTGGCGCTCGCCCCGGCTGCTCCCGGCGGCGCAGGCCGAGCGCATCGAGGGGCCCGCGCACAAGCCGGTCTGGCTCGACGAGGGGGTCGTCGCGGCGCTGCGCGACATGATGGCCGCGGTCGTCGATCACGGGACGGCGAGCGGGGCGGGCCTGCCCCCGGGCGTCTCCGGCAAGACCGGCACCGCCGAGACCCAGGATGGCGCCGACCATGGATGGTTCATCGGTTACCGCGATGACCTGGCCTTCTGCGTCTTCGTGCGGCACGGCGGAAGCGGCAGGACGGCCGCCCTGCCGATCACCGCCCGTTTCCTCAACGGGCTCTAACCTACGGTACCGTAGGTTATATGACGACCATCACCGCAAAGCCCCGATTGCGAGGCTGGTTGCACACCGGAGCGCTGCCCGTGACGCTGGTCGCCGGGTTCGCGCTGGTGGCGCTCGGCCCCACCCTGCAGGCTCGCATCGCGGCCGCCGTCTACGCGATCAGCTCGGGCCTGCTCTTCGGCGTCTCCGCCACCTACCATCGCGGCACGCTGGGCCCGCGCCTGGCCGAGGTGCTGCGCCGCTTCGACCACGCCAACATCTACCTGATCATCGCGGGCACCTACACGCCGTTCGCGTTGCTCGCGCTCTCGGGCGCGGCCCGGGTGGCCGTGCTGGCCGTCACCTGGGGCGGCGCGCTGGCCGGGGTGTTGTTCCGGGTGTGCTGGATGGGCGCGCCGCGCTGGCTCTACACGGTCCTCTATCTCGCGCTCGGCTGGACCGCGATCTTCGTGCTGCCGCAGCTGCTGGAAGGGGCGGGCGTGGCCGCCGTCGTGCTGGTGGCCGTCGGCGGTGTCTTCTACAGCGCCGGCGCGATCGTGTACGGCCTGCGCCGCCCCGATCCGTCGCCTCGGTGGTTCGGTTTCCACGAGGTGTTCCACGCGTTCACCGTGGCGGCCTACCTGGTGCAGTACATCGCGGTGTCGATCGTGGTCTACTCGCATATGTGAATCTTGGTTCGGAGCAGTACGTTTCGGTCACGACCTACCGCAAGGACGGCACCCCCGTCGCGACGCCGGTCTGGGTGGCCCAGGATGGCGATGCCCTGGTCATCTGGACCGCCGCAGACTCCGGCAAAGTCAAGCGAATCCGTAACAATCCCGCCGTGACGGTGGCGCCCTGTGACTACAGGGGGAGACTCAAGGGAGAGGCGGAGCCGGGCCGGGCCGAGGTGCTCGACGCCGAGCGAACCGAGCGGGTGCGCGCTCTTTTCAGGCGCAAATACGGCCTGCTGGGCCGGATCACGATGCTCGGGAGCAGGCTCCGCCGGGGCAGCACGGGCACGGTTGGTGTGCGGATCACCGACGCTTGAACCCATGGTGGTCTGCATTCGGTAGTTAATTGGAGACAGACCCAACATGGAGCAAATCGCGCGTACCTGGTGGCTGGTCCTCATCCGTGGCATAGCTGCCCTCATCTTCGGCATCCTCGCCCTCGTCTGGCCCGGCATCACGCTGCTGGTCCTGGTGATCTTCTTCGGCGCGTACGCGATCGTGAACGGCGTCTTCTCGTTGTTCGCCGGGTTCCGGCACGACGCGAAGTCGCGGGCCTGGTTGATCATTTCCGGCGTCCTCGGGATCCTGGCCGGCATCGTGGCCTTCGTCTGGCCGGGGATCACCTCGCTGGCCCTGCTCTACGTCGTGGCCTTCTGGGCCATCTTCACCGGCGTGGCGGAGATCGTGGCGGGCGTCCAGCTGCGCGAGACGATCGACAACGAGTGGATGCTGATCGTGGGCGGCGCCCTGTCCGTGATCTTCGGCATCATCCTGCTGATCTGGCCGGGTGCGGGCCTGCTCGCGCTCGTCTGGCTGGTCGGCGTGTTCGCGATCCTGTACGGCATCGCGATGGCGATCCTGGCGTTCCGAGTGAAGAAACTTGCCCCTCGGGCGTAGATTCCGGAAATTTTTCGGATAAATGCCGGTTGAACTGGGGAACGTATGCCATGTCTGGCTCACCGTGGAGGAGACATGGACGTACACGACCGCCTCGCCCGCCACCTGCTCGTCGACGGTTACCACCTCGTGCTCGATCTCGAGCGCAGCCAGGGCTCCTGGCTCGTCGACGCCCGTGACGGCCGCCGATATCTCGACTTCTACACGTTCTTCGCCTCCGCCCCGCTCGGCGTGAACCCGCCCTTCGACCCGGAGTTCGCCGAACTGCTCGGCCGGATCGCCCGCAACAAACCCGCCAACCCCGACATGTACACCGAGCACCTCGCCGACTTCGTCGAGACGTTCGCCCGCGTGCTCGGCGACCCCGAGCTGCCCCATCTGTTCTTCGTCGAGGGCGGCGCGCTGGCGGTGGAGAACGCCCTCAAGACCGCCTTCGACTGGAAGAGCCGCCGCAACGAGGCCGCCGGCAGATCGCGCGACCTCGGCACCCGGGTCATGCACCTGACCAGGGCCTTCCACGGCCGCAGCGGCTACACCCTGAGCCTGACCAACACCGAACCGGGCAAGACCGACCGCTTCCCCGCCTTCGACTGGCCGCGCATCGACGTGCCGGCCGTACACCTGGGAGACGTGGAGGCGGCGGAGGCGCACGCGCTGGAGCAGGCCCGCGCCGCCTTCGAGCGCCACCCGCACGACATCGCCTGCTTCATCGCCGAGCCCATCCAGGGGGAGGGCGGCGACAACCACCTGCGTTCCCAGTTCCTGCAGGCCATGCAGCAGCTGTGCCACGAGTACGACGCCCTGTTCGTGCTGGACGAGGTGCAGACCGGTGGCGGCACCACCGGCACCCCGTGGGCCTACCAGCAGCTCGGCCTGGCTCCCGACATCGTGGCGTTCGCCAAGAAGGTGCAGGTCGGCGGGATCATGGCGGGCCGCCGGGTGGACCTGGTGCCCGACAACGTCTTCCAGGTCAGCGGCCGGATCAACTCCACCTGGGGCGGCAACCTGGTCGACATGGTCCGCTCACGCGGGCTGCTCGAGATCATCGAGCGCGACCGCCTGATCCCGCGCGCGGCCACGCTCGGCGCCCTGCTGGTCGAACGCCTCGCCAAGTTGCAGGCCGAGCACCCCGACAGCATGTCCAACGTGCGCGGCCGCGGCCTGATGTGCGCCTTCGACCTGCCCGGCACCGGCAGCAGGGACACCTTCATCACCCGCCTCCGCGAGGAGCGGGGCGTGCTCGTGCTCCCCTGCGGGCCCCGCTCCATCCGGCTGCGCCCGGCGCTCAACATCACCGAGGCCGATCTCGACCACGGCCTCGCCGCCCTTTCGGCCGCCCTGACGTGACGCGCCCGGCCTGAAAACCCTGCCAAGGACCGGCAAGGACATTGCCGTGCCCGGGCGTCCGCGCCGGTCCGGAGCGCCTGCCTCGTCAGGCTTGCGCTCATGTCAGAAGCTCCTCCTTTTCCGCGTTCGCCGCTGCCCTCCGCCGCATCCGCGCCGGCGAGCGGCGCGGACGGATCACCACCCGCCGACCGGCGGCCGGCATCGCAGCGGTTCTCCACGTGGCTGCCCGCGACGGCCGTGGCCGCCTGCGCCGGAGTGGTGCTCGGGTTCTACGGCGTCTCCGTCACGGACCTCGTCCTGTTCAGCGTGTACGTCACCCTGGGCCTCGCGCTGCCGGGCCTGCTGTGGGTCCGGGTGCTGTACAGGCGTCCCCGCTCGCTGCCGGAGGAGGTCGCGCTCGGGCTGACGTTCGGCTACGCGCTGGAAGTGCTCACCCACCTGCTGGGCCGCGCGGCCGGGGTGCCCCTGCTCGTCGCCGTCTGGCCGCTCGGCACGTACGCGATCTTCCTGGCGGTCCCGAGGTTCCACCGGCACTGGAAGGGCGCGCCCCGCCCGAACCGGGCGCCGCTCCGATGGTCGTGGGGCCTCGCGCTCGGGGTGATCTGCCTGTTCGTGTGGACCGCCGCCGACCTCTTCGGCTCCCCGCAGGCCCCGATCGGCGTGCTCGACGACCGTGAATGGTCCGTCCAGGCGCACCTCGCGACGGCCGCGCTCACCGGAATCGAGCCGTCGGTCCTGCACTCCCGCCTGGCCATGCTGCCCATGCTGGCCGCGCTCGTCGTCCTGCTCGGGACGGCCGCCCGCCGCGTCACCGGCACGTGGGCGGGAGCGCTGGGCGCCCTGGCCGCTATCGTCTTCGTCGCGGCGCCCGGCCTGTACCGGAACGTCGCCACCGGGGTGCTCGCCTGGGAGCCCGTGCAGTCGTGGTCGAGCCCGGCCCGGACCTTCGGGGCGCTGCTCTTCGTCCCGATCGTCCTCGTGGTCCTCGACCTGCTCGGCGAACGGCGGCAGACCCGGGGCTGGTGGGTGTTCCTTGCCGTCATGCTCGTGGTCGTCATGGGCGCGAAGGCCACCTACCTGCCCGTGCTGGCCGGCGGGCTCCTGGCGGTCGTGGTGGCCGAGACGATCAGATGGTTCAGCCCGCCCCGGCGGGCGCTCGCCGCCCTCGGGCTGACAGCGGTGTGCCTGGCCGCCGCGCCGGCCGGCTCGATCTCGCCGGTGACCGACCCGTGGGCGATCGCACGGGAGGCACTGGGACGGCTGACCAGCCCCGGGGTGGCGGCGCAGGCGTCGACGGCCGCCCTGCTCGGCGTCGCGTCGCTGATCGTGCTCTGCGGGGCGATCACCTGGTGCGGCGCGCTCGGACTGGTGAGCCGGCCGCAGCTGCTGATGCGACCGGCGGTGGTGTTCATGCTCGGCATGAGCGCGACCGGCCTCGTGCTGGCGTTCCCGCTCGGCGATCCGCACTTCCTCCAGGCGCCGTACCCCTACCTGGCGATGGTCGCGGTCTACGGGCTCGCCGTCGTCGTGCGGAGGGCGCGGCTGCCGATCAGGGCGGCGATGCTCGCGGCCGGGTTCGGGGCGCTGGCCGCGTACCTCGTCCGGGTGCTCTGCGACGTCGCCGTGCCGCTGGGGCGGGGCGAGGACGCCGGGCTCCTCTACCTGCCGTACCTGGCCCTGCTGGGCGTGGTCCTGCTGGCCGTCCTGGTGCTGCCCGCCGCCCGCCAGAGCCGGCTGCGCGCCCTCGCGCTGGTGATCTGCATGGTCACCGCCGCCGGCACACCCGCCGCGTGGCTCGCCGGCGCCGTGCCCGGAGAGTCTCCGAGCCCGCTGGTCGAGATGCGAGGTGTGCCGGTCTCAGCGATTCCCTAGAGTCAGAGCAACTCCACGTTGGGCCCCTTGCAGCGGTTGCGGGTGTCGAAGACGAACGGGCTCACCCGTTCGACCAGCTCGTAGTCGAAGCAGTCGTGATCGGTGAGGATCACCACCGCGTCCGCCTCCGCGAGCTCCCGGTGCGAGACCTCGATGATCTCGACGCCGGGAGGGAGCAGGAAGTGCTCCACGTGCGGGTCGGCGGCCCGCACCTCGGCGCCCAGCTTGTGCAGCCCCCTGGCCACCTCGATCGCGGGCGACTCGCGGCAGTCGCCCGCGTTCTTCTTGTACGCCAGCCCGAGCACGACCACCCGGCTGCCCTTGACCGGCTTGTGACGCTGGTTCAGCGCGAGGGCCAGCCGGTGCACGACGTGATCCGGCATGTGGTTGTTGATGTCGTTGGCCAGCTCCACGAACCGGAAGTTGTGCCCGAGGCTCCGCTTCACCTTCCACGACAGGTAGGACGGGTCGATCGGCAGGCAGTGGCCGCCGACGCCGGGCCCCGGCGTGAAGCGCATATAGCCGAACGGCTTGGTGGAGGCCGCGTCGATGGCCTCCCAGACGTCGATGCCGAGCTGCTCCGCGAAGATGGACAGCTCGTTGACCAGCGCGATGTTGACGTGCCTGAACGTGTTCTCGAGCAGCTTGCACAGCTCGGCCACCTGGAGCGAGGAGACGGGGACGACCTGCCGCACGATCCGCCCGTAGAACGCCCCGACCTTGGCCAGGGACGGCTCGTCGATCCCGGACACGACCTTCGGGGTGTTCACTAGCCGCCACTGGGAGTTGCCCGGGTCGATGCGCTCTGGGCTGTAGCCCAGATGGAAGTCCTCCGGCGCCCGCAGCCCGGAGCCTTCCTCCAGCAGCGGCAGCAGATACTCCTCCGTGGTGCCCGGATAGGTGGTGGACTCCAGGATCACGGTGGCGCCCGGCCGCAGCAGAGGCGCGATCGATCGGCCGGCCGAGGCGATATGACGCAGGTCGGGGACACCTTCCGACAGCGGCGTCGGCACCGTGATCACGCACACGTCGAATTCGGCGGCGTCGGCGTAGTCGGTGCCGGCCAGGTAGCGTCCGCTCCGCAGAGCGGTGGCCAGCTGGTCGTCGGTGATGTCCTCGATGTACGACTCGCAGGCGTTCAGCCGCTTGACGCGCCACTGGTCCACGTCGATCCCCACGACGTCGAACCCCGCCTCGACGGCCCGCATCGCCAGCGGCAGGCCGACATAACCCTGGCCGACGACAACCAGTTTCTCTCCCATGTCTGGACCCCTGTCACTTCGAGATGAGATATCACCTGACTGTAGAAGTCATGTCTTCTCACATCGCCGATTCGATTGGGGGTCCGGCGTGTCGCCGGGAGCCGCTCGCCGGGGATGACCGGTGAAGGTCGCGCGCCAGGCAAGGACTGGCAATGACATGGCCGACGCGGGATGTCCCCGCCTGTCGGGAGTGATCCGGTCGCCACACTTGCGGGCATGGTCGATCTTTCGCCTCGTTCCTGGCTGTCCGTCGCGTTGACCGGCGTGCTGGCGATGGGCACGCTCACCGCCTCCACACGGAGCGCGACCGCCAGGCAGGAGGGGGTGGAGCTCGGTCAGGCGGAGGACTGCGCGCTCATGGCCAAGCTCGGGGTCAACAGCACGGATCTGACCAGGATCGCCGGTGACGTCGACGTGAGCCCCGGCACCATCGTGACCGGCTTTCCGCCGGGTAAAGTACTGGGAGAGATCAACACGGGCAACGCGGACGCGGCGGAGGCCATGCAGCACGCGGTGGCCGCCTACCACGACGCCACCGGGCGGCCCGCCAACGGGACCATCTCCCCACAGCTCGGCGGCCTGACCGTCCCGCCCGGCGTCTACGAGAGCCCGCGGGGCTTCTTCCAGATCGACGGCACGCTCACCCTGGACGGCGAGGGGGACCCGGACGCCGTCTTCATCTTCCAGGCCGACACCGCCCTGAACACGGGGCAGGTCAGCAACATCGACGTCGTGAACGGAGCCCAGGAGGACAACATCTTCTGGGTGGTCGGCAACACCGTGAGCCTGGGGGCGCTCTCGACCTTCCGCGGCAACATCCTGGCCTGGAACGGGATCACGGTGGACGAGGGCGTGGCCATGTACGGGCGCTTGATGTCGCTCAACACCTCCATCAGCCTCACCGGCACCGAGACCGAGCCCACCACCCACATCTCGGTGCCGTTCCGTCCTCCCACCAGCACCACCGTCACCTCGTCGCCGAACCCGTCACGCCTCCACGAACCGGTCACCTTCACCGCCGTCGTGCAGGGCAGCTACGACGGGGTTCGCCCCGGTGGTGAGGTGCTGTTCAAGGACGGCTCCACCGTGCTCGGGTCGGCCCTGCTGGATGCTTCGGCCGTCGCCAGGTTCACGACCGCCGAGCTCACCCGAGGGGTGCACTCGATCACCGCCGTGTTCCTGGACGAGGGCAGCGCCGTCAACGAGGCATGGGTCTACTTCGAGCCCAGCGAATCCCCCGCAGTGGAACATCAGGTGCTCAACCGCCGATAGGTCGCGACCAACACAGGGGGAACGCAGTGTTTCGTGGGATGTTTCGTGGGATGAGGACACCGGCGCTCGCGCTGTCCGTGGCCAGTGCCGCCTGGGGGCTGTCCGGACTGGATCCGGCCTCGGCAGGCACGGCCGGCGGCGAGCAGATGATCAGAGACAGCCGTCCCGCCGCCACGCACGCGCACACGGACTGCCACAGGAAGCGCTGCGGCTGCCGATTCGCCGGGTGCGGACGGGGGAGGCGGGGTCCCCAGGGGCCGCGCGGCCATCAGGGACCGCGCGGGCCCGAAGGGCCGCAGGGCGAGCAGGGCGAGCAGGGCCCGGCGGGCCCGCGCGGGTTCGAAGGCCCGCCGGGGGAGCAGGGCGAGCAGGGGAAGCAAGGTGAGCAGGGCGAGACCGGCGAGGAAGGGGCGCGCGGGCCGATCGGCCCGCCCGGGCCCTGGGGGCTGCCCGGACCTCCCGGTCCTCCCGGTCCTCCCGGCCCTCCCGGCGGCAACGGCGCCGCCCCGAGCGTCGACACGACGCTCGTCTCGCTCACCTTCGATCCACGCGACACCAATTTCACCGCGTACGCGGCCGGCGGCACGACGTGGATCCGGGACCCTCGCACCCACGCGGCGGGAGGATGGCACAGCCTGGAGGAGGTGAAGTACTATCCCCACGGGGTGATCGGGGTCTCGCTGACCGAGGCCGTGCCGCTCGACGCCCTGCTGGTCACCGTGGCGACCTCGGACGGCCTCCTCAAACAGACCACCTGCCAGCTGACCGACGAGGTGCCACCCGCGGGACCGGCTTGGGGGGTAGCCTACTGTGCCCCGTTCGCCTTCATCCCCCCGCCGCCGGCCTGACGGCGGTCGGTTGCGGGTAAGGCTTGCGCAACGGCTCGCCCACGCGCGGTGAGCGCAGCGCGGGCCGGCGGGCTCCGCCGGTGTTCACTGCGGCGGTGAGCACAACCGGACTGAGAACCGTTCCCTTCAACCGGCCGCACGTCTCGGAGAACGAACTGGACTACATCGCCGAGGTCGTCCGCCACGGACGAACCTCCGGCGACGGGCCGTTCACCCGCCGGGCGGCGGAGCTGCTGAGCGAGCTGACCGGGTCGCGCCAGGTGCTGCTGAC
This sequence comes from Nonomuraea sp. NPDC048916, assembly GCF_040649575.1. Classification (NCBI taxonomy): domain Bacteria; kingdom Bacillati; phylum Actinomycetota; class Actinomycetes; order Streptosporangiales; family Streptosporangiaceae; genus Nonomuraea; species Nonomuraea sp. NPDC048916. The sequence goes on along the minus strand of NZ_JBEZFS010000005.1, from coordinate 299,852 downwards.
GACGTCCTGCACGCACGCGCTGGAAATGTCGGCGATCCTGCTCGACCTGCGGCCGGGCGACGAGGTGATCACGCCGTCGTTCACGTTCATGTCGACGGCCAACGCCTACGCCCTGCGCGGGGCCGTCCCGGTGTTCGTCGACTGCCGGCCGGACACGCTGAACCTCGACGAGCGCCTCATCGAGGCCGCCATCACCGACCGCACCCGAGCCGTCGTGGTCGTCCACTACGCCGGCGTCGGCTGCGAGATGGAGGCCATCGGCGAGCTGGCCGAGAGGTACGGCCTCGCGCTCATCGAGGACAACGCGCACGGCCTGGGGGGCGCCTACCGGGGCCGGCCCCTCGGGTCGTTCGGGGTCATGGCCGCGCAGAGCTTCCACGAGACCAAGAACGTCCAGTGCGGGGAAGGCGGCGCGCTGCTCCTCAACGACCTCGACGACCCCGGGCTCGCGGAGCGAGCCGAGATCATCCGGGAGAAGGGCACCGACCGCGGCAGGTACTTCCGCGGCCAGGTGGACAAGTATCGGTGGGTCGACATCGGCTCCAGCTACCTGCCGTCCGACCTTCTGGCCGCGCAGCTGACCTCGCAGCTGGAGTCCTTCGGCGCGACCCAGCTCCGGCGCCGCGCGGTGTGGCAGGCGTACCACGAGGGCCTGGCCGACTGGGCCGCGGGCAACCGGATCTCCCAGCCGGTGATCCCGGACGGCTGCGACCACCCGGCCCACCTGTACCACCTGCTGCTCCCCGATCTCGCGAACCGCCAGGCGTTCATCGGCCACCTCGCGGCGCGCGGCGTGCAGGCGGTCTTCCACTACCAGCCGCTGCACTCCGCGCCCGCCGGGCTGAGGTACGGGCGGCAGGCGCCCGGCGGCTGCCCGGTCACGGAGCAGGTCGCCGACCGGCTGGTGCGGCTGCCGCTCTTCGCCGACCTCGGCGAGGACGACGTGGCGCATGTCATCGACGCGGTCCTGAGTTACGAGGTGAGCTGATGGCCTGGCACGACGTGATCGAGGCGCGGGCCGTACGAGCCCAGGAGTCTCCGCTCGAGTCGGCCCGGTTCGGGTGCTCGGTGGAGCGTCTGACCGTCGCGGCCGGGTCGGACGCCCCGTTGCGGGAGGTGCGCGAGGCCGTCCTGGCTTCCACGGCGGATGTCATCGTGCTGCGGTATCCCGCCGAACAGGTCGGATGGTTCGCCGAGCTGACCGGGCTCGGCAGGACGGCCCTGTTCGCCGACTGCCTGATGTACTGGCGCCTGCGCGCGGGGGAGGGCCGCCCGCCGCGGCCGTCGCCGGAGCTCCGCGTGGCCCCGCTGAACAGCCCGGCCGCGGTCGAGGCGCTGGTGGCCGACATCTTCGCCGCATACGGAAACCACTACCTGGCCAACCCGCTCTTCGACGCCGCCGCGGCGCTGGAGGGCTACCAGGACTGGGCGCTGCGGTCCGCCGCCGAGGGGAGCTGCCTGGCCCTGAGCGACGAGTCCCGGGTCCTCGGGATCGCCACGCTGGCGGACGACGGCCCGAGGACGGAGATCCTGCTCGCCGGCATGGTCTCCGATGCGCAGGGCCGCGGCCTGTACGCCCACCTGCTCAAGGCGGTCGAGGAGCACGTCGTGGCCCGCGGGGCGCGGGAGGTCGTCATTTCGACCCAGGGACACAACACGCGGGTGCAGCGGGCCTGGGCGAGGCACGGGTTCGTGCCGGTACAGGCGCTCCTCACCGCTCATCTGGTAAGGACGCGACTCCTGCGCGCGGACGAGCCCTGATATCCCGTTGTTTTTCCGGCCGCCGATTACAATTCTCGGCATGGTCGGATTGGAACGCCGGGAAACCCGCGTCGCGAATTCACGCTTCAGGCACCGCGTGAAATACCTGATGGGCGGCGGCATGACGGCCGTCATTTACTACTGCATCATGGCCTCGGGGCTCCTTTTTCTCGACGAGCGGGTGCCTTATCTCTGCGTGGTCCTGGCCGCCCATCTCATCACCGTGGTGATCGTCTACCCGTGGTACCGGCTGATCGTCTTCCCCGGCGCCGGCGACTCCTGGCTGGTCGGCTACCTGCGCTTCTACGTGGTCGGACTCAGCGTCCTGACGGCCTCCATCGTCGGGCTGCCGATTCTCGTGGAACTCGCCGGGATTCCCATTCTCCTGGCCCAGGCGCTCATCATCGTCATGACACTGTCGGTCAGCTACGGGGCGCACCGGATGTGGACGTTTCGTCGTCGCGGATCGTCTGGACCCGGCAACCCGCCGCACAATCTTCAACAAAGAGGCGGAGCGGTGAAAAGCCGTTGACCGGCGGCCGCGCATAGTTTCGTGCGGACGGGTGGTCGCCACGGCCATGCGCGCTTCGCGAAAGGATTCACAAAGCGATGAAGGCGCTCGTTCTGGCGGGTGGAAAGGGGACGAGGCTTCGCCCGCTGACCCACACCTCGGCGAAACAACTGGTGCCCGTCGCGAACAAGCCGGTCCTGTACTACGGGCTGGAGGCCCTCCGCGACGCGGGCATCACCAGCGTGGGCATCATCGTCGGGGACACCGGGGCCGAGGTCCGTGACGCCGTCGGCGACGGATCCCGGTTCGGCCTCGAGGTGACCTACATCCGGCAGGAGGCGCCGCTCGGCCTGGCGCACTGTGTTCTGATCGCCCGCGACTTCCTGGCCGGCGACCCCTTCGTGATGTACCTCGGCGACAACTTCCTGGTCGGAGGCATCGCCGACCTGGTGGACGCCTTCCGCCGGGCCGACCACGACGCCCAGATCCTGCTCACCAAGGTCGCCGAGCCGCAGTTCTACGGGGTCGCCGAGCTCGGACCGGACGGCGAGATCCTCCGGCTGGAGGAGAAGCCGGAGCATCCGCGCAGCGACCTCGCCATCGTCGGGGTCTACACCTTCTCTCCGGCCATCCACGAGGCGGTGCGGGCGATCATGCCGTCCGCGCGAGGTGAGCTGGAGATCACCGACGCGATCAAGTGGCTCATCGATCACGGCTACAGCGTCCACTCCCACTTCGTCAGCGGCTACTGGAAGGACACCGGACGGCTCCAGGACATGCTGGAGTGCAACCGGATCGTCCTGGAGACCATCACCCCGGGCATCCGGGGGATCGTGGACGGGCTCTCCGAGATCACCGGAAACGTCGTCATCGACCCCGGCGCCTCGGTGGCGAACTCGGTGATCCGAGGGCCCGCGGTGATCGGGGCCGACACCAGGATCAGCGACTCCTACATCGGCCCCTACACCTCGATCGGCGAGAGCTGCGTGCTGCAGGACTCCGAGGTGGAGTACGCCATCGTGCTGCGGAACTCCACCATCAGGGGGGTCTCCCGGCTCACGTACTCCCTGATCGGCCGGAACGTCGAGGTCACCCGCGCCGATGGAGTGCCCAACACCCATCAGCTCATGGTCGGCGATCACAGCAGGGTTCAGGTGAAGGCGTGAACGGCACGACAGGTGACGTCGCCTGACCAAGGAGGGGGACCATGGAGGCCACGGAGATTCGCCGCACGGTCGAGTTGGAGGACCGTCACTGGTGGTACCGCGAGCGGCGCGCGATCCTCGCCCGCGAGCTACGCGAGCTGCGTCGCAGCGGCGCGCCCGGCAGGGCGCTCGACATCGGCGCGGCGGGGGGCGGCAACACCCGGGTGCTCGTCCGGCACGGATGGGACGCGCTGGTCGCGGACTACTCCGAGACCGCGGTGGAGCTCGCCCAGGGGCGCGGCCTGCGGGCCATCCACGCCGACGCGCGGGACCTGCCGCTGCCCGACGGGTGGTTCGATCTCGTTCTCGCCTTCGACGTGCTGGAGCACATCGAAGAGGACGACCGGGCCGCCGGCGAGATCGTGCGGGTGCTCCGGCCGGGGGGAACGGCGTTGATCACGGTGCCGTGCGATATGGCGCTCTGGTCGGCGCACGACGTGGCGTCGGGGCATGTCCGCAGGTACACCCGCGAGACCCTGCGCGGCCTGCTGACGGGACAGGGCCTGGTCCTCGACCGGCTCTGGAGCTGGAACGTGCTGCTCAGGCCGGTTGTCGCCCTCCGCAGGAGGCACACGTCGGGTTCCGACGTGATGGAGACCTCGCGCCTGGTCAACGCGGGACTCTCGGCCGTGATCACGGCCGAGAGATATCTGCCGGTGAAGTCGCTGCGGGGCGTCTCGCTCATCGTGCGGGCACATCGCCCACCGATGCCGACAGTGAGTATGACGTAACGCGTTCACTCAGTTACGGAGAGCATATCTGTGCAGTACGACTGTGGTGTGAAGCACCCTCAGGAGCCTGAATCCGCGACCTTGGCTCAGTCGCGTCACGCGCTCGTCCCGACCGGGCGGTTCCGCTCGACGCCGGTCATCCGCCTTCGCCTCCCGCGTCCTGGTCGTTCCCGCCGGCGAAGCGCCCGCCGTCCCGCACTGGTGACGGTCATCGCGAGCATGCTCGCGATGGGCGCGGTCGTGGTGACGCCCGGCAGAGCCGACGCGGTGCCCCCCATCACGCTCGGGGAGGCCGCGCCCTTCGGGGTTCTGGCGGGCTCCGCGGTCACCAATACGAACAACACCGCGGTCACCGGGCAACTGGGCGTCAGCCCGGGTAACTCGGTCGTCGGCTTCCCGCCGGGCACGGTGAGCGGCGCCATACACGCGGGCGACGCCGCCGCGGCGTCGGCCAAGGCCGACGCGGTCGCCGCCTACGACGACGCCGAGGGACGGGGACCCGCCACCGGCGTGGCCCCGCAACTCGGCGGGACGACCCTGACGCCGGGCGTCTACCGGCCGTCGTCGGGCACCGCCTTCCAGATCAACGGCGTGCTCACGCTCGACGCGCAGAGCGATCCGGACGCGATCTTCGTCTTCCAGGCGTCAACCCTCACCACCGCGACCGTCAGCACCATCACCCTGACGGAGGGCGCTCAGGCGGACAACGTCTTCTGGCAGCTCAGCGGTTCGGCCACGGTCGGAACGAGCGCCACGTTCCAGGGAAACGTGCTGGCGGACAACTCGGTCACGGTCAATTCCGGCGCCGCCGTCAAGGGTCGCCTCATCGCGCTCAGCAACAACGTGATCCTCCAGGGCACCACCACCGGACCGCACACCCGCATCAACGTGCCGGACGACCCGCCGACGGAGACGACGCTGACCACCTCCCCCAACCCTTCCCAGGGCGGGCAGACGGTCACCCTGACCGCCACGGTGAGCCCCGTCTCCGGCGAGGTCGTGCCCCAGGGTGATGTCGCCTTCAAGGACGGGACGACCCTCCTCGGCGAGGACCTCCTGGACCAGAACGGCGTCGCCACGCTCGACGTCTCCACCCTGGGCGGCGGAAACCACCAGATCAGGGCCGTCTATCTGGGCGGAGACACCTTCAACGGTGAGGAGGTCATCCATTTCGCTCCCAGCACGTCGCCCGCGATCGTCCAGGTGGTGACCAACAGCCTGTGGCCCAATTCGGTCACGCCGGCCGTCGTCAATCACACCGCCACCGACCCGGTCGTGCTGGGGGTCAAGTTCAGGGCCGACACGACGGGGTTCGTCACGGGCATCCGTTTCTACAAAGGCTCGCAGAACACCGGGACCCATGTCGGCAGTCTGTGGACCACCGGCGGCACTCAGCTCGCGACCGTGACCTTCTCCGGTGAGACGGCCTCCGGATGGCAGCAGGCGAACTTCTCGACGCCTGTCTCGATCAATGCCGGCACCACCTATATCGCTTCGTATCACACGGTATCGGGGCATTTCTCGTACGACCTGCAGTACTTCAACACCCAGTACGCCAACCAGCCCCTCCGCGCTCTCGCGAACGGCGTGCAAGGAGGGAACGGCGTATACACCTACAGCGCCACGAACACGTTCCCGACGACCACCTTCCGTGCCACCAACTACTGGGTCTCGCCGATGTTCGTACCGTCGGACACCGTGTGGGAGGACACGGCGACGCCGGCCGCCACGGCCCCCAGCGGTGCCAGCCCGCTGGTGGTGGGGGTCAAGTTCAGGGCTTCCAGGGACGGGGTCGTCAGGGGCATCCGGTTCTACAAGGCCGCCCAGAACACCGGGACCCACGTCGGGAGCCTGTGGACCAGTGGCGGGGCGCAGCTCGCCAGTGTGACCTTCTCCGGTGAGACGGCCTCCGGGTGGCAGCAGGCCTACTTCTCGTCGCCTTTCCCGATCAACGCCGGCACTACCTATATCGCGTCGTATCACACGACATCAGGGCGTTTCTCGTACACGCTGCAGGACTTCGCCGGGCCGCAGGTCAATTTCCCGCTCACCGCGCTCGAAAACGGCGACGAAGGAGGCAACGGGGTCTACACCTACAGCGCGACGAACACGTTCCCGACAAGCAGCTACCAAGCCACGAACTATTGGGTTGACGTATTGTTTGACATCGATTAGCCCGAACGCCCGCACGGCAGCCCCCGAAATCCCCGCACCTGTGGTTAGAGTGCCGGAAAAGGCTTTGGTGTAAGGGGGACTGCCGTGCAGGTGGATGCCGCGGCTCTGGATATCGGCACGGTACGTCATTCCACGCTGGCCGACCCCTCGGGAAGGCGATACGTCGATTTCCGGCGCTCTCTCACGCCTCGCTGGGGTGTTGTGTGGACAACGCTGTTCGGGGGGCATGCGGCCCTCTTCCTTTCGGCGGCGCTGACCGCCTTTCTCGGGCAGGTCATCACCGCCGGATGGCCGGGCCTGAGCGCCCTCGCCGTCGCCGGGGGAGCGATGATCGGCTTCTGCCTGCACTATCTGACGACCTACCTGCACGAAGGGGCCCATTACAATCTGGCGCCCAGCCGCCGTGCGAGTGATGCGGTGACGAACGCCTGCGTCGGCGTCTTGGTCGGCATGAATGTAAAGGCGTATCGAAAGGTGCATTTCGACCACCATCGGTACCTGGGAACGACGCGTGACCCGGAGCGCAGCTACTTCCTTCCGCTCAATCTGCGCTTCCTGGTCGAAGGAGTCACGGGCATCCGCCTGATTCGTGCCCTGAAGGGGTATCGGGAGCTGGTGAAAAGTAAGTCGCGCACGAGTGACGAGGCCGTGGGCGGCGGCTCTCTGGACGTGGTCTTTCTCCTTTCCATCGCGGTGAACGCGTCGATCGTCGCCTGCTCGCTCTGGTGCGGAGCCGTTGTGCTCGCCATCGCCTGGACGCTGGGACAACTCGTCTTCCTGCCGCTGCTCAACACCGTCCGGCAGGTGCTCGAGCACCGCAGCGAGTTCGCCGACGACCTCGCCGACTACAGCCGCGTCCCACACGGGCCGGTGAACCGGCTGTTCGGCGCCGGCGTTTTCGCGGCCCTGTTCGGAGCGGCGGGATTCAACCGCCATCTGCTGCACCACTGGGATCCCAGCGTGTCGTTCACCCGGCTGAAAGACGTGGAGCGTTTCCTCATGCACACCGAGATCGCGCCGATACTGCGGGCGCGGCAGACCTCCTACTACCGTGCCTGGCGGCAACTGGAGAGAATATGAACGAGCACACCGTCGAGCGACGGGCGCCCGGCGAAGAGGGCGCCGGCACGGCCACGCGGTGCCCGGGGTGCCAGGCATCCGGAGCGGTTCGCTGGGCGCGGGCCCGCGACGTCGAATATCACACCTCTGACCAGGAGTTCGACTACTACCGGTGCGCACGGTGCGGCGCCGTGTTCCTCGACCCCATGCCGGTCGACCGGCTCGCGCAGATCTATCCGGCCAACTACTACGCCTACGCGTCCGACGAGCAGTCGTTCGTTCACCGGATCAAGGATCGTCTCGACGCCGTGCGGCTTCGGCGGATCCTGTCGAGGCTGTCCGGTGACGACCTGCGGGTCCTCGATGTGGGCGGCGGGGACGGCTGGCAGCTCGACGTGATCCGGGGCATCGATCCGCGGGTCACGTACACCCAGGTGGTCGATCTGGACGCGGCCGCTCAGGCTCGGGCTGTGGCGAGGGGGCATCACTTCTTCTGCGGCCGTGTCGAGGACTTCACCACCGAGCGACGCTTCGACCTCATCCTGCTCATCAACCTGATCGAGCACGTCAGCGATCCGGGGGAGGTGCTCAGGACGCTCCGCCGCCACCTCACGCCGCAGGGCGTGATCCTGATCAAGACCCCCAACATGGACAGCCTGGACGCCCGCCTCTTCCGGCACCGCGACTGGGGCGGATACCACTGCCCGCGGCACTGGGTCCTGTTCGATCGGCGGAACTTCACGAGTCTCGCGGCCCGGTGTGGATTCGCCGTGCACCGGTTCGCCTACACACAGGGCGCGCCGTTCTGGAGCACGAGCATCCTGGCGCAGCTGGCCCGCCGCGGATGGGTGAAGGTCTCCGCGGAGCGTCCGATGACCCAGCACCCGCTCTTCCCGCTGCTCGCCGCCGCCTTCGCCGGCTTCGATCTCGTCCGGGTGCGGCTCGGCGGACGGCCCTCGCAGATGTTCGTCGAGCTCGTCCCCGCACCTGCTCCCGACGGCCGCTGACCGGCCGCTGACCGTTCACGCCGCCCACGCTCGGGAATCGAGCGTGGGCGGCGTCAGCGTCGAGCGGCCACGACTAGACCTGCCCGCTGTCCTCCTGCTCCAGCCACCGGGGATTCGCCCGAGCCCACGCGATCGTCCGCGCGAGCCCTTCGCGGAGGCCGGTCGAGCTGCGCCAGCCGAGCACCTCGTAGGCCTTCGTGGCGTCGGGAATCCGCCGATGGAGATCCTGGTAACGCTCGCCGAGGCGCTCGCGCATGTCGACGGGAACGGTCGTCGGTTCCCCTCCCGCGAGTTCGCCGGCGAGTCGCACCGCCTCCCGGACCGTCGTCTCGTCCGAGCTGCCGATGTTGAAGCATTCGCCATCGGCCTTCTCGCTCGACCCGGCCATCACGGTGGCGGTAATGGCGTCGTCGACGAACGTGAAGCACCGGGTCTGGCCGCCGTCGTCATAGACGACAGGGGCGAGACCGCGGAGCGCCCGGTGGATCGTCCGGCTGATGACGAACGCGGGCCGTTGGCGCGGGCCGTAAACGTTGAAGTAGCGCACGATCGTCGCCTTCAGGCCGCGCTGCCGGATGAAGCCGAACGTGAGATGCTCGGCCAGCGCCTTGCTGGAGGAGTAGCTCCACCTGTCGGTGGCCGTGCTGCCCAGCACCCGATCGTCGTTCTCCGACCAGGGAACCGCGGGGTTCTTGCCGAAGACCTCGCTCGTGCTGGCGACGACGACCTTCGCCCCGGCCCGCTCCGCGAGCTCGAGCGCGTTCCTCGTCCCCGACAGGTTGATGTCGATGACATCCAGCGGCTGGTCAAGGTACCGGTCGACACCCACGACGGCGGCGAGGTGGTACACGACCTCCACGCCCGGTGTGATGGCCTCGGCGAGCTGGGACCTGTCCCGGATGTCCCCTGTGACATACCGGGGCGCGACGGCGCCGGCGAGCTGACCGGGGGGCGGTTCGGCATGGTCGAAGACCGTCACCTCGTTGCCCTCCGCCGCGAGCCGCTCGACGAGATGGCTCCCCACGAACCCGCCACCACCTGTGACGACGACACGAGCCATGGCGTCTACCGTCCGATCCCGCGATAGGCGAAGCCCAGCTGTCGCAGCCGCGCGATCGTCTCGCGGGAGTAGTAGGCACGCCCGTCGATCACCGCGCACGACGCGCCGGCCCACTGGCGGAGCTCCGCGAAGTCCAGGGCTTCGAACTGCCTGTGCCAGGCGAGAACCGCCAGGCAGTCGGCGTCCCGTACCGCCTCTTCGAGCGAGGCGGCCGGCCGCAGCCCGAAGGTCTTCTCGGCCTCGTCGTCGTCCACCAGCGGATCGAAGAGGGTGACCTGCGCTCCCGCTTCGCGGAGTGCCGCGACGACGGGCTGGGTGGGCGTCGCCCGCAGGTCTCCGGTGTTGTTCTTGAAGGCCAGCCCCAGCACCGCGACCTTCGCCCCGGCCGGGGTCCGGCCGAGCTTGGCCAGCTCGTCCTCGATGAGGCGGAAGGTGTAGAGGGGCATGCCGTCGTTCACCTCCCGGGCGGCCGGGATGGTGACGAGGTCGACGCCGTGGTCACTGGCCGAGCGCCACACCATCCACGGGTCCTTCGTCAGGCAGGAGCCGCCGACGCCGACGCTCGGCAGCAGGATGTTGACGCTCCCGCTGCCCTTCTTGATCGAGTTCGCCGCCGAGATCACGTCGAGCACGTCGACGTCGAGCGCGCCGCACACCTTGGCGAGCTCGTTGGCCATCGCGATGTTGTGATCGATCCACCAGTTGTCGGCGAGCTTGACCATCTCCGCCGTTTCGAGCGAAGCGCAACGGATCACTTCGACGCCGAGGCCCCGCTGCCAGAACGCCGCCGCGGCCTCGGTGCTGTCGTCGCACCATCCGCCCACGACGATGGGGAAGCTGCGGAGCTCGTTCAACGCGTTGCCCTCGGACAGCCGCTCCGGGCAGAACGCGAGGCCGAAGTCGGTGCCGCACGTCAGTCCCGAGCTCTCGAGCAGGGGAACGACGAACTCGCGGGTCATCCCCGCTGGGACCGTGCTCTTGAAGACCAGCAGCTGGCCGGGGCGGATGCGCCGGCTCAGGTCCTCGCAGGCGCTTCGCAGCTGGAGGTCCATCAGCACGCCCTTGTCGCGGATGGGCGTGCCGACCGTGACGATGACGACGTCGGCGGACGCCACCGCCTCGTAGTCCGTCGTGGTCCGCAGCCTCGGTGTGCCCGCGAGGCGGGACACGAGTTCGGGCAACCCCGTTTCGCTGAACCGGCAATGGCCGCGGCTCAGCTCCTCGACGAGCGAGGCGTCGGTATCCACTCCGATCACCTGGATGCCGTTGTCGGCGAGAATCGCGGCTATACAGGATCCGACGTATCCCAGGCCGATCACTCCGGCCGTGATGTTTTCCCGAGCGGGCAGGAAACGCACACTCACTCCATTCGACGAATTCTTTGTCGAACCGACGAGATTCGGCGTGGCCGATCTCGTATTTCTCTTTTCCGTTCTAGACCCCGTTGTCGTGGCAGGCGGCGGTGGCGCGCGTCCGGGCCGATTCGCGGGCGATAGATTGGCCCATTGGTGAAGATCTGCTGAAGATCGGTGCTAGGGATTGTTGTGCGCGGGAGCGCCCGCTCCGCTGCTCTGCCGGGGCACCTCGAAGGGCACGGACGATCCGGCCCGCTCCCGCACGACGTACGTCGGGCGTCCCATTCCACTGCCGTGAATGCGGCCGATGTATTCACCGAGAACTCCGATGGAAATCAACTGCGCGGCGGAGAACAGCGCGACCATCGAGGCGATCATGGTGAACCCGGCCACCGTCGTGCCTCCTGAGGCGAAGCGCCACAGGACGGCCCCACCCAGCAGCAGGCCGAGCGTGCCGACGAGGAATCCCAGGTAACTGGCCAGACGGAGGGGGGCCGAGCTGTATCCCAGCACCATGTTCGCCGTGTGCCGGATCAGCAGCCGCAGCGAGTAGTTGGATCGTCCGTGCTCGCGGTGGCTCATGTGCACCTGCGACGAGCCGACCTTCGTGGTGGCCCAGGACAGGGCCACGTCGATGGAGGCGTGTGGACCGGACAGTCCTTCGAAGCCGTCACGAAGGTGGGTCCGGAAGGCGCGGAAGGCGCTGATCTTGCGGGCGGAGCGGATGTCCAGGGCGGCGGACATGCCGGCTTTCACGGAGCGGGACGCGAGGCTTCTCAGGAATCCGTGCTCCTCCACGTGCGGCACGCCGTAGACCAGGTCGAGGTGATCGCGCTCCAGCGTGGCCAGCAGGTGGGGGATCTGCTCGGGGAGATGCTGCAGGTCGTCGTCCATCGTGACGACGACCTGGAACTGCGCTTCCCTGATGCCGGCGACCAGCGCGTTGTGCTGGCCGTAGTTGCGGGACAGATGGATCGCCCGGACGCCCTCCACCTGGCGGGCCAGGTCGGCGGCGGCCGACCAGGTGTCTTCCGGACCTCCGTCGACGACGAGGATCACCTCGTACCGGACGGACAGATCACGAAGGACGGAGACGAGTCTGGGCACCAGCATCGGAAGAGTCCGCGCTGATCGGTAACACGGGATGACCACCGACACTGACTCCGACATTGATCCTCCGAGTCTTTCCACGGCTTTTGACCATGGCTCCTGCCGGTCATCGCATCACATGGCCGGGGATGGCCGCCTCGACGGGCTCGGCCCATTGCGCTCTCCTTGGCGCGGTATTACCACCGGCCGGGAGAGCGCATTCACGCGAAGGGGTGACCGGCGGCGCCGGTCACCCCTTCAGTCGGCGTTGAACACCACGTCGACCCAGTAGTTGCTGCTCCGATAGGTCTGGGTCGGCCATTTGTTGTCGACGCTGTACCTATACACGCCGTTGCCCTGCACGCCGCTCGCCAGAGCCACGAGCGGGGCGTTGACGTAATCCGACGTGAAGTAATTCTGGTTATATGAGAAATGCCCGGTTGTCGTCTGGTAGGAGGCGATATAGGTGGTGTTGGCGTCGATGTGGATCGGTGTGCTGAACAGCACCTGCTGCCACCCGGACGCCGTCTCGTTGGTGAAGGTCGCGCTCCTGAGCAACTGCCCGGAGTTCGTCCAGAGGCTTCCGACGTGAGTGCCCGTGTTCTGCGCGCCCTTGTAGAAACGGATGCCCGTGATGGTTCCCGGCACATACGACCGGAACCGCACGCCGAGCACGACGGGCCTGGCGTCCGTGCCGGACTCCACCGCGGGCACCGCGGTGCTCGGCCAGATGCTCGTCGGAGCGAACACCACGTCGACCCAGTAGTTGGAGGACCGGTACGTGCTCGTGGGGAATCCGCTGCTGGAGCCGTACCGGTAGACGCCGTTGCCTGCCGAGGCGCCGCCGCTCGCGGGAGCGGTGAGCGGGCCTTTCACGTAGGCCGACGTGAAGTAGTCGGTGTTGAACGCGAATCCGCCGTTGGGCGCGAAGTAGGAGGCGACGTACGTCGTGCCGGGTGTCACCTGCACGGGCGTGGCGAACTTCACCTGTTGCCAGCCGGTCGCCGTCTCGTTGGTGAAGGTCGCCTGTGCCAGGAGCTGTCCCGTGCTGCTCCACAGGTTGCCGATGTGCGTCCCCGTGTTGAGAGAGCCCTTGTAGAACCTGATGCCCGAGATGGCGCCTTCCTGGGACGCCTGGAACTTCACGCCCACCTCCACGGACCTGCTGTCGGGCTGCGAGACGACCGAGGGCACGGTGGTCGAGGGCCACAGGGTGCACGGGCAGGTCGCGACGACCGTGACGGTGATCGGAGTCAGGGCGGTCTGGAGGTTGCCGATGTCGTCCACCGCCCGGGACAGGATCGTCGTCTCGCCGACGGTTCCTGGCTGCCAGATGTACTGCCAGGTGGTGAGGCCGGTGGCCTGGTTCCAGGTGGCGCCGCCGTCGACCGAGACCTCGACGCCCGCGACGACGCCGCCCCCGGTGTCGGACGCCGTGCCGGAGATGGTGATGGGCGCGTCGGTCAGTACGGAGGTGTTGTTCCCCGGTGTGGTGACCGCCGAGGTGGGTGGCGCCGTGTCGGTGGACTGAGTCGCCGGGACCAGGCCCGGCTGGAGCGTCGCCGGCTGCGCACCCATGTCCGCGAAGAGATTGACGGTCGCCTGCTGCATGCGGACGTCGGCGGGGCTGCCGGCCCGGTCATGGTTGGCGTCCAGCCCCCACGTCCACTGAATGGTTCCCGCGCCGAACACCATCCCGCCACTGGCCTGCTGGTAGAGGGTGAGGTTGTGCGTCGCGGTGCCGGCGCCGTAGGTGCTGCCGTAGTCGAGCCGGTACTTGTTGGTGTAGGTCAAGGTCGTCCGCGAGAAGCGCGCCTGGCCCGGGGGAGCGAAGCCGTTGTCCGGCGTGTTGTCCCACTCGAAGCCGAGCGTCCCGGCGGGGAGGGTGGCGACCTGGCCGGGCTGCAGGTTCGCGATCGAGGTGTTGCGCCACAGCCGCATGGCCGCGAACTCGGCCGGCACCTGTATCGCGTCGTTGACCAGGCCGTTGATGATGAACAGGGTGCCGGTCAGTTGGTTCTCGGGTCTGCCGCCGTCGGACGGCGGCGAGAAACGCGGGTCCATCCAGGTGCCCGTCCACTGCGGGCTGGGATCTATCTTGGCGTTGGCGAGCGTCTCCTTGTAACAGGTCATCGTGCGGAAGGGGGTGCTCGTCCCGTCGATGCTGTTCTCCCAGCGGATCTTCCAGAAGACCTCGTTGCCTGAGAAGAAGGCGATGTCCACGCCGTCGTCGCGGGCCGTGGTGAAGTTGTCCAGCATCTCGTTGGACCAGTATTCGTCGTGGCCGACGGACAGCAGCACCTCGTGGTCGAGCAGGTCGGCGGGCCGGACCGAGGCGTCGATGCTGGAGATGTAGCCCACGTCGTAGGCGTTGGCCTCCAGCCAGCGGATCATGGGGTATTCGGCGTTGAAGAAGTAGTTCGCCGACCCGTTGGTGATGCCGCGGGTGGTGATCGGGCGGTTGTAGCTGACCTTGTAGGCGCGGTTCGCGGGACTGCCGAAGTACAGGCTGTTTCCGCCGTACTGGTTGTACGCCTGCCACGTCGTGTCGGAGGTCTTGAACAGCAGGTTCGACGAGCGGGCGTCGTCGCGGACGACGAAGATGAGCTGGCTGGCGCCGGTGGTGCCGTCCTCGCGCACCAGCTTGCCGATGTAGACGCCCGTGACGGCGGTGGCGGGCACCGCCCAGGAAGCGGACACCGCCCAGTTGCCGCAGTCGACCAGCCCGGTCGAGGTGTCGCTCACACAGGCCGGCTGCGTCTGCGGCAGGGCGGCCGACGGCTGGACCGTGGCGATGTGCCTGGCCCCCATGCCGCCGTAGTAGCCGATGCGGTAGATGTCCAGGCGGTAGTCCGTCGCCGGGGTGTTCACCTTGAACTCGATGGTCTCCCCGTGGTTGACGCTGATCTGGGTGGGATAGCCCTGGATGGTGCTGCTGCCGGACCCGCCCACGTCCCACTCGCTGGGCGGGCTCCCCGGTAGCTCGTTCTCCAGGCAGATGATCGAATCGGCCGGGCACGCCTGCCGCGCCCGGCGGGCGCCCGCGTGGCCCGGGGCCGTCGCCGGCAGCGCCGAGGCGACCGCCTCGCGCGCGGTCCTGCCGCCGGTGGCGGCGATGACCCTGGGACCGGTGCCGTCCGACGGGGTCTCGCGACCGGAGCGCGCGGGTGAGGTCATGAGGCGAGAGGGCAGGCGTGACGCGCCGTCGCCGGAGGGCGCCCGCTCGCCGCTGATCTCCGGGAAACGCTGCACCGCGGCCTGGGCCGTCGTGAGGGTGCCCGCCCGGTGCAGGCTGTCGATCACCTCACGCCAGCGGTCGGGCAGGTCCGCGACCCGTTCGGGCGCGGGACCACCGTCTTCGTCCGGGTGCCGGATCGCCGCGGCCAGGTAGGCGCC
Source organism: Nonomuraea sp. NPDC048916 (assembly GCF_040649575.1). Lineage (NCBI taxonomy): Bacteria > Bacillati > Actinomycetota > Actinomycetes > Streptosporangiales > Streptosporangiaceae > Nonomuraea > Nonomuraea sp. NPDC048916. The sequence continues at coordinate 284,503 of NZ_JBEZFS010000005.1, read as the reverse complement.
CTCGGACACGGTGAGCTCCTGGACGTCCTTGCCGAAGAACGCCCGCGCCCCCGCCTGGATCCCCTCGGGCCCCCGGCCCAGGTCGAGCACGTTGAGATATCTCTCCAGCACCCACTCACGCGATCGCGACAGCTCCACCTTGACGCCGACCATGAGGTCGCCGAGCCGGTGGAAGAAGGAGCTCTCCTGCGGGTGGTGGTTTCGCACCATCCGCTGGGTGATCGCGGAGTCGCGGCTGGCCTGCCCGGTGAGCGCGAACCACAGCCCCCGGGCCAGCCCTTCCACGGTCACGCCAGGCTCCGAGGCGCGCGCACCGCCCTCGGCGGCGAGGACCGCCTTGACGACATGGTCCGGCACCTGATTGAGCTGAATGGCGGAGCCGGCGCTGCGCACCGTCGTGCTCGACTCCACGGAGACGGGAGACATCAGGGGGTCGATCGCCTGCGAGCCGCCGGGCAGGGGCGTCAGGGCCCAAGCGGTCCAGAGCACGGCAGCCAGGAGGGCGACTCCCCCGACGAGGGTCAGCGCCATGCGAACCGAGCGCCGTCTCGGGCCGATCTTCTCCTTGCCGTCGGGCATGCGGAACCCCCATGAGCACGTTTGCTGGGTAATAACGGAGCAAAGGCGATGTGTTTACACCTTGGACGCAGAGTACGGACGAATTCGGGTGGTGATCGTGCAGCGCGGCCAATGGCATCGCTAGATATGGGATGGGCGTGTCGAGGGAAATATTGAAATTGCGCAAGTGTGCCCGCCTTTGCGGGAAAGCCCGCTGGGCAGGCTGAAAGCGCGGCAAAGCAGTCGTAAGGACATCGCACCGCTAGGGCATTCGTGCCACGCGGGCCGGGGAAGCGTCGCCAAGCTTGCGCGCATGGCCGATGCCCCACCCTTTCCGCGTTCCCCGATCCCGTTGGCGCCCGCGCCGGAGCCCGGCGCAGGGGAGGCGCCGCCCCGGCAGGCGGGCGCTCCGCCCCGGCTCGCGGCGCGCGCCTCCCGCTGGCTGCCGGCGCTGGCCGTGCTCGCCTGCGCCGGGGTCGTGCTGAGGTTCCATGGCGTCTCGGTCCGAGACCTGACCGTGTTCGGCCTCTACGTGGCGCTGGGCCTCGCGCTCCCCGGCCTGCTGTGGATCCGGGTCCTGTACCGGCGCGCGCACGCGCTACCCGAACAGCTCGCGCTCGGCATGACGCTCGGCTACGCGCTGGAGGTGCTGACCTACCTACCGGTCCGCGCGCTCGGCATGCCTCTGCTCGTCGTCGCCTGGCCGCTCGGCACGTACGCGCTGTTCATCGCCGTCCCCCGGTTGCGCGTGTTCTGGAAGGGCACGGGCCGCGCCGGCCGGGTGCCCGTGTGGTGGTCGTGGGGCATCGCGCTGACCGTGATCTGCCTGATCGCGCTGGTCGCCGCCGGCTTCTACCGGATCCAGCCCCTCACCTGGCCGGCGATGCTGTCGTCGTCGGTCGACATGCCCTTCCATCTGGCCTTGGTCGGTGAGCTGAAGCACCACGTGCCGCCCACGGTGCCCTTCGTGGCCGGCGAGCCCCTCGTATACCACTGGTTCGTCTACGCGCATCTCGCGGCGTCCGGGTGGATCACCGGCATCGAGCCGGTCATCCTCCTCTTCCGGCTCGCCGTGCTGCCCATGCTGGCCGCGTTCGTCGTCCTCCTGGCGATGGTCGGCCGGCGCCTGACCGGCTCGCGGCGGGGAGCGCTGGCCGCCGTCGCGAGCACGGTCTTCGTGGCGGCGCCCAGCCTGTACGCGGGCTCGGTCTCCGGGCTGCTCACCTGGACGCCCGTGTACTCGTGGGCGAGCCCGACCCAGACCTTCGCGGCCCTGCTGTTCGCCCCCGTCATGCTCCTGCTCCTCGACCTCCTCGGGAACCGGCGGCCGACCTGGGGCTGGTGGGTGCTCCTGACGATCATGATCGTGGCGGTCATGGGGGCGAAGGCCACCTATCTGCCCCTCCTCGCGGCGGGACTCCTGGCGGTCGTGGCGGTCGAGACGGTCACGTGGTTCCGGCTGCCCCGGCAGGCCCTGGCCGTGCTCGGACTGACGACCGTGTGCCTCCTCTTCGCGCAGTTCGTGCTCTTCGGCGGCGCGCGGCAGGGCATCGTGGTCGATCCGCTGTCGATCGTCAGGGTGACCTGGAGAAACCTGAACGGCATCGGCGGGACGGCGGAGGTCCCGTGGCAGTCGGTCCTCGGGGCCGCCCTGCTGTGCCTGCTCTGCGCGATGATCGCCTGGTGCGGGGTGCTCGGGCTGCTGAGCCGGCCCCGCCTCCTCGTGCGGCCCCCCGTGGTGCTGGTGCTCGGCATGAGCGCGGCCGGGCTCGGTGCGGCGCTCCTGCTCGGCCATGCGCACCTGTCACAGGGCTACTTCCTGCAGGCGTCCTACCCCTACCTCGCCATGGTCGCGGTGTACGGGCTCGCCACCGTGATCCGGAGGGCAGGAGTCACGCTCAGGACTACGGCGTGCGCCGCCGTCGCCGGCGTGGCCGTCGCCCTCGCCGTCCGGGTGCTGTTCGGCATCACCGTTCCCCTGGGCCCCGGACAGGACGGCATCGTCCTCTACCTGCCGTACCTCACCCTGCTGGGGGTGGTCCTGGTGGCGGTCGTGGTGCTGCGCGCCCTGCGCCAGAGCGGGCGCCGTACCTGCGCCCTGGTGCTCTGCATGGTCACGGCCGCCGGGACCCCGGCCGCCTGGCTCGCCCATCTGCTGCCCGGCGCCTCTACGAGCCCGGTGGCCGCCGCCCCGCACCGCAGGCCGGCCGCGGACGCTCCCCGGGGCGCTCTCGCCGCCGGGCGGTGGCTGCGGGCCCATTCGCACCCGGACGACCTCGTCGCGACGAACGTGCACTGCCGCCGGGGGTTCGAGAACCCCTGTGACAGCCGTACGTTCTGGACGAGCGCGCTGAGCGAACGGCGGGCCCTGGTCGAGGGGTGGGCCTACACGGCGACGAACATGGACAGATGGCGCCCGGGCGAGGTGGCGCCGCACCGCCCGTTCTGGGACCTCGAGCGGTTGCGGGCCAACGACGCGGTCTTCCAGGAGCCCTCCCCGGACGCCGTCCGGCACCTGCACGAGCGCTACGGGGTGCGATGGCTCTTCGTGGACGAGAGCCGGATGAAGCCGGACGCCCAGCTCTGGACCCTCGCCCGGCTCCGGTTCAGCGCCGGCGACCACAGCGTCTACGAACTGTCCGGGAGCCGGGTCGCGAGCCGTCAGCCGGGATAGCCGTACCTGTGCAGGTGACCGGAGAGGGAACGATCCAGCAGCGCGATCTGACGAGGCGTGAGATCCCTCCGGAAGGCCTCGGCGCGGCCTCCGGAGAAACTCTGGAGTTCGAGGCGCCGCTCGAAGTCGGGCGTCCAGGGAAGCCCGAGGAACTCCAGGATGACGTCCATGTGCTTGCGTGGGTCGGTGAGCACGTCCTCGTAGCGAATCTCCAGCCAGAGGTGCGGCGGCACGGCCGCACGGGCCACCTCGAAGGCGTCCATCATCACCTTCCAGCCGATCCCGGCCAGATGCACGAGGCACTGCCCGCCGCTGTCCCACTCCTCCGCGTAGCCGTCGGGCAGCGCGCCGAAGCGCCAGCCCGGCGAGCCGAGATGCCCCCGCCACCAGGGCATCTGGGCGAGTGAGTTGGCGACGGCGCGCCCGTCGCGCACGATGTGCACGAAGCGGGCCTCCGGGAACACCTCGTGCAGGAACGCGGCGCGCGGCCAGCCGGTGAACTTGTGCGCGAGATAGCCCCGCCCCGCGACCGTCCGGCGCTCGAAGAACCTCCGCAGACGCGCCGCCAGCCACGGGGTGACATCCTCGGCCGTGAGGTCCCGGAACGGATCGGTGATCATGGGCGAGACCTCACGGCTCAGCGCGGAGTAGCCCTCGGAGGGCCCGAACCGCAGGCCGCTCCTCGACGCCAGACCCCGCGGCAGCCGGCGGTAGATCGTCCCGCTGTGCCGCCGCACCGGTGCCGGAAGCAGGGGCCACTGGTCGTCCAGCGCGGACACGAAACTCACCCCCGGATGGCCGGCGAGCACTCCGTAGACCAAGGTGGAACCGCAGCGTCCGGTGCCGATGAGAAAGTCGGGCACTTCAGCCTCCTCGCGTGGCGACACCCCGGAAAGCGTGCCGGCTCGGTATGGCCGGATTCGAGTGTCCCAGCATGGGTCAGGTCAGTGGTCAGTTCACACCGACGGTATGGCCAACCTCGGCGTACTTGTTGGAGGTTGGGGTCGCACCGTGTCGCCCCGGGGTCGCCCCGGGGTCGCCCCGGGGCGAACGGCCGGGGAAGGCGCGCCGCCCCTGTCGATCCCGGACCTGATCGCGCGGTAATGCGAGAGGCACAAGTGTGCAATCTCCGCTGTTGTCGGAGTGCCGCCCCTGCCGCGGACCGTCCAGTGGCGATGATGACGCTGGTGAAGACCATGACGCATGTCTGCGAAGTGATCAAAATACTGGACGTCGGCGGCGCGGAGACGCTGCTGGTCGAGCGGCTGCTCGCGGCGCCCCGGGCGGAGATGCGCTATACGGTGGCGTGCCTGTGGGCGTCGGACGAGTGCATCCGGAGGCTTGGCTCCGCAGGCATCGAGGTCGTCCATCTGGCCTCGTGCCCGCCCCCGCTTCGCCTCATGCGGCTGGCCGCGGTGGTCAGGCGGCTGCGACCTGACGTCATCCACCTTCACTCGCCGCTGCCCGCGTCGCTGCTCCGGTTGACGTCCCGGTTCTCCAGACCTCGTCCCATCTTGATCTCGACCGTGCACAACGTCCGGTACCGCCTGCCGACGATGCTGCTCGATCGCGCGACGGGATGGCTGGACGCCCATACGGTGGCCGTCTCTTCGGAGGTCGCCCGCGCTGTGGTCAGCCGGGGCGCCCGCAACCTGGCCACCAGGATCCACGGTGTCAACGTCGCGGAGCAGCGCCGCCGGGCCGGGGAAGCCGAGCGGACGCGGCGGGAACGGGATGTTCCGGAGTCAGCCTTCCTGATCGTGCACGTGGCCAACTTCCGCCCGCAGAAACAGCACGACCTGCTGCTCAAGGTGGCGGCCAGGGTGGTGGACCGGGCCCCGCACGCCATGTTCCTGCTGGCCGGCTCAGGTCCCCTGGGTGACCAGATAGCCCGCCGCGTCGCCGAGATGGAGTCGGACGCCGTGCGGTTCCTCGGGTGCGTGCCACAGGCCTCCCGCCTGATCGCCGCCGCCGACCTCCTGGTGCTCAGCTCCGCGTACGAAGGCCTGCCCGTCGTGGTTATGGAGGCGCTGGCCGCGGGGGTGCCGGTGGTGTCCACCGCCGTCGGAGGGGTCCCGGAGTTGATCGAGCACGGCAGGAACGGCTACCTGACCAAACCCGGAGATCCCGGCGAGCTCACCGAGGCGATCTTGCGGGCGATGCGTCCCGAGAACCACGCGCGGCTCCGCGAAGGCGCGCGCGACAGCGCCGACCTGGTGGACATCAGCCGGACGGCGGAGTGGTTCGAGCGGCTCTACGACGAGGTGCGGGTGCCATGACGACAGCAGGCCGAGCCCGTCTCCGACGCGTCGCGTTGCTCATCGGGCACCTGGAGGTGGGCGGCACCCAGAAACAGCTGTCCCTGCTCGCGCGGGAGCTGCGTCATGCGGGTGTCGAGGTGCACGTGCTGCTCCTGTCGAGAGGCGGACCGCACGAGCAGGCGCTTCGCGACGCCGGCGTCCACGTACATCAGCTCGGGTTCGTCCGGGGAGCCGGGGCGGGCAACATCCGGGCTTTCGCGCGCATGGTCGGCCTGCTGCGACGTCTCAGGCCCGACGTGCTGCACGCGTTCCTGCGTCACAGCTATCTCCTCGGTGCGCCCGCGGCCCGGCTGGCCGGCGTTCCGGTCGTGGTGGCGGGACGGCGCAACGAGAGCAGGCTCGACCCCCGGCAGTCGTGGAGTCTCGCCCTGGAAAGGGTGACGGCTCGGATCACCGACCACGTGGTCGTCAACGCGGAGGCGCTCGCCCGGGACGCAGTGTCGATCGGCGTGCCCGCGGCCAAGCTGACGGTGATCTACAACGGCCTGCCCGCCGCGGCGTTCGATCCCGCCGAGCCGGAGCACGTCGGCACCGATTTCCCGGTGCTGGTGTGCGTGGCGCGGCTCAGCGAGGAGAAGGGGCATCGCTTCCTTCTCGACGCCTTGGCGTTGCTCGCCCGCCGCGGGCGGCCATGCACGCTCGTGCTCGCCGGCGACGGGCCCGAACGTGGCCGCCTGGAGAAGCAGGCGGCCGACCTCGGAGTCGACGTCCGGTTCCTCGGGGACCGGATGGACAGCGCGGGCCTGCTCGCTCGTGCCGACGTGGTGCTTCTCGCCTCGCTCACGGAGGGCTTGAGCAACTCGGTCATGGAGGCCATGGCGGCGGGGCGGCCGATCGTCGCCACCTCGGTCGGCGGCAACCCCGAGCTTCTCCAGGATCGCGGGATCCTCGTCCGCGAGTCGGACTCGGCGGCGCTGGCCGACGGGATCGGCCGGCTGCTGGACGACCCCGAGCTGGCCGGGGCGCTGGCGGCCGCGGCGCGGCTCTGGGCACGGGAGAACTTCGACACGCGGGTCATGTTCGACGAGCACCTCGATCTGTATCGCCGCCTCCTGGCGGAGCGACATGCCGGATAGGGCCTCGTCAGGCACGACCTCCTCCTCCTCGGTGGCCGTCGCCTTTCGCACGTTGGCCACCCGTGGGGTGCGGCTGACCCTGGAGACGACGACGGGGGTGCTCATCGCGCGCACCCTCCAGCCGGAAGGCAGGGGCGTCTACGCGGTGATCGCCACCGCGGCGTTCGCCGCCATCGTCGTGGGTCACCTGTCGCTGGAGAAGTCGCAGATCACCCTCTGGTCCGACCGCTCGCGGCATCAGTCGCTGGCCACGAACGGCCTGGTGCTCGGTCTGGTCCTGGGCTCGCTGTCGGCGCTGGGCGCCCTCGTGTTCGTCGCGATGAGCGGCTCTCCCGGGGGGTTCGTCCTGTGGGCGCTGGCTCTGTCGGTGGTTCCGCTCGGCGCCGCGTCCATCAACCTCAACGGCATCCTGACGCTGCAGTCACGGATGGACGTCGTGAACCGCAAATCCCTCGCCGGTGCGCTGGCGCAGTGCCTGCCCGTCCTGGTCCTCGCGGCCACCGGCAACCTGACCATCGCCAGTGTGATCATCTGCTGGGCGATCGCGATCGCCTTGCCGTTCGCACTCGCGGTGGGCGGACTCCGGCCGATCTCTCTTCGGGTGGACGGCGCTCTCGCACGGCGTCAGCTCGGCCTCTCGGGCAAGTATCACGTGGGATGGGTGGCTCTGTACCTGCTCGTCACCATCGACGTCCTGCTGCTCGGCGCCATGGACTCTCCGGCCGCGGTCGGCATCTACACCGTCGCCGTGACGGTGATGGCCCTCACCCGCATCCCCTGCGAAACGATCACGCAGATCATCCTGCCCCGGCAGGCGTCCTGCGACGTGGACGAGGCCAAACACATCACGGTCCGCGCGCTCAGGCTCATCCTGCTCGTCTCTTCCGGCTCCGTGGCGTTGCTCGCGGCCGCCTCGCCCTGGCTGATCCCCCTGGTCTACGGCCAGTCCTTCGCCGGAAGCGTGGCCCCGTTGCTCGCGCTGGCTCCGGGAACGATCGCGCTGATGCTGATCCGGCCGCTTGAGCAGCATCTCGTACGACTCGAACGCCCGATGACCATGACCGTCATCGCTGTCGGCTCCCTCTGCGCGAACATCCTGCTCAACCTGGTGCTGATCCCCCGATGGGGTGCGGTGGGCGCCGCTCTGGCATCCACCGCGACGTACATCGCCATGGCGCTTCTTGAGATGTCACGGTTCGCCCGGTCGACGGGAATGCCGATGGGGGCGCTGATCCCGCGCCTGGCCGACGTCCGTTCCATCGTGCAGGCATTGGCGGCGAAGAGGAGATCACTGCGCCGATATCGATGACACGTGAGGGAACAGCGCGTTTCCACGGCATTGTCTTAACCAAAATCTAGATGCAACCAGAACCTCGGTCATTCGCCCGTCAAAGGCCGCTTGATAATCTTGCCGTATGCCGGGAATATGCGTCCTCTCCATCGATACAGAGCTCGCCTGGGGCACGGACACCGCCGATCTGCCGCGACTTTCGAAAGCCTTCGATGAAGAGCCGCGGATCACGAGGCGGCTGATCGACGTCCTCGATGATTATCAGATCCCGGCGACCTGGGCCGTGGTGGGGCAGCTTCTCGTTCGACCGGGGCGCGAGGACAGGAACGTACGCGTGCCGGAAAGGTGGTATTACGCGCCTTATCTGCTCGACTGGATCGGCGGCGCGCGCGTTCGCCACGAGATCGGGACGCATACCTTCACCCACGTCTACGCGCACGACGCGTCCACCACGCGGGACGTGTGGATTCGAGAGCTCGAAGCCGCCGCCCGGGTGAGCGAACAACTCGGCCTCTCCATGCGTTCCATCGTCCATCCGCGCAATCAAATAGGTTATGTCGACACCCTGCCCGATTTTGGAATCATCGCCTACAGGGGCGTCGAGCGGAATTGGTACGGCAACCGCCTGGGCGCCGCCCACTTCCTGGATCGGGCCCTTGGCACGACTGCCGCGACCTATGACGTGAGCACCCTGAGGGAGGGCGACCGGCTGGTGAACCTTCCGGCCTCACAGTTTCTCGTCGGAAGCAACGGGCTGCGGAAACTGATCCCGATCTCGTCCAGAGTCAGGCAGGCGCGCCTCGGCCTCGAACGCGCGGCCCGTCGCGGGGAGCTTTACCATCTCTGGTTCCACCCCTTCAACCTGGCAGGGGATCAGACCTTCCGCGCGCTGGAACACATCCTGTGCGACATTTCCGCGCGTCGCGACAGGGGGGAGCTGGCGGTCATGACGATGGCACAGGCCGCCGAGCTCATCCTGGAGAGCACGGACGTCTTCGTCCCGGAAGAGGGAGGACGCCGATGAGCGAGATCATGATCATGGCCACGCGCAGCCAGCCGTCGTATTTGCTGATCAACCACCTGGCCGAACACTTCGACATTTCCCTGGTGGTCTTCGAGGAGGCGCATCAGGCGAAAATGCTGCGGCACCGCCTGCGCAAACTCGGAATGGCCGAGGTGGCCGGTCAGATAGCCTTTCTCGGTTACGACCGCCTGGTGATCAGACCGCGGTCACGCGCCCGCATCGCGGCCCTGCTGGAGGGACGCGACGTCCGCCCTCCCGATGGGCGCCTCAACGTGCTGGACGTGGATTCGGTGAACGGCGCGGAGGTCGCCGACCTGCTGAAGGACAGCCGTCCCGGAGCAGTCGTGGTCTCGGGTACGGGCATCATCGCCAAGCGGATCCTCGAGTGCGCCCCCGCCTTCATCAATATCCATGTCGGGATCACCCCGCGATACCGAGGAGTGCACGGGGGTTTCTGGGCGGTTTACGAGGGCCGCTCCGAAATGGTGGGGACGACGATCCATCTGGTCGATCCGGGCGTGGACACCGGTGAGATCATCGCGCAACCGGCCGTCGCCGTCGATCCGTTCACCGACACTTATCGCACGCTTCCCGTGAAACAGTATCTAGGCGCCCTCGATGCCATGACGGAGGCCGTGCGAGATGTGCTGGACGGCCGGACGCGGCCATATCGGCGTTCCGATCTCGAAAGCAGGCAATGGTATTCTCCGACACCTGGCCAGTACCTGGTGTTCCTGCGTGAGATGAGAAGGCTTCGGCGACCGGATAGGCAACCGGCGGCACGATGACCCGGTTTGACGCGGGCCCTGATCGCTCATGACCCCATAAGGGAATGGCAAGAACTCTGCCCAGCGCAGAGTGCGTGATCTCGTCGTGGTCATGGGCGCGGCCAGACTCCATTCATGGCCACATCCCGGCAAGATCACGCGCTCAGATCACCGAGAGACATCCGAGCGAGCGGGCCCCCCGATCAGAGGCGATATTCCGCTCGCCATGAAAGGGCCCGGCACGTGCTCACCTGGGCGCCCGCCGCGCTCACGATCGGCTTCGTCGTGGCCGTACTGAATCGCTACGGCGTTTCTCTCTCGGACACCGCCTTCTTCGGCGGGTACGTCGTGCTGTGTCTCGCGCTTCCGGGCCTGCTGCTGGTCCGCGCCCTCTACAGTGACAGCCGCACTCTGGCAGAGGAGCTGGCGCTCGGTGTGGCGCTCGGCCTCGCCGTGGAAGTGGGGGCCTACATCGTGGCCCGGGCGGTGGGTTTCCCGCTGCTCGTCCTGGTGTGGCCGATCAGCACCTACCTCGCGTTCCTCGCCGTGCCCCGGCTGCGCAGGCACTGGAAGGGCGGCGTCCGGCCGGCCGCACCCGCCTGGTGGTCCTGGGCGCTCGCGCTGATCGTCTGCTATCTCGTCGTCAAGGGCGCCTACAGCCACTTCAGCACCGGGGCGCTCACCTGGCCGGAACTGGCGAAGTATTCCGACGACACGCCTTTTCACCTCGGTCTGATCGGCGAGCTGAAGCACCACATGCCGCCGACGAGCCCCATCGTCGCCGGCGAGCCGCTCTTCTACCACTGGTTCGTCTACGCGCATTGGGCGGCCGCCAGCTGGGTCACCGGAGTGGAGCCACTGGTGCTCCTGCTCCGGCTGGGCCTGCTCCCTGTGCTGGCCGCGTTCGTCGTCCTGGTCGCGATGCTCGCGCGGCGGGTGACGGACTCGTGGAAGGGGGCCGTCCTCGCCGTCGCGGCCACGCTCTTCGTGGGCGCTCCCCGCTTGTTCCTCGGCTCGGTCGGGACGTTCACCTGGGGCGGGATTCATGACGCCGCATGGGGGAGCCCCACGTTCGCCTTCGGGTCGCTGCTGTTCGTCCCCGTCGTCCTCCTCATGATCGATCTTCTCCGGCATCGCTGGTGCGACCCCGGGCCGTGGCTCCTCCTGGGCGTCTTTCTCGTGGCGGTCATGGGTGCCAAGGCCACGTACCTGCCGATGCTCATCGTGGGGCTGGTGGCGGTCGCGGCGATCGAGGGGGTGAGGCGGCGCCGGGTGCCGTGGCCCGCGCTCGTCACACTGCTGATGGCCGGGACCTGCCTGGTCTTCGCGCAGTTCGTCCTCTTCGGCGGGCAGCGACAGGGGCTGGTCATCGCGCCCCTCTCGGCCATGCGCACCGTCTGGCAGGACCTGACGGGCATGCCGGCCGGCGTCGATCCCGCGTTGATGTCACTGCTCGGCGTCGCCCTGGTGTATCTGCTGGCCTGGGCCGTCACGTGGAGCCCGGTGCTCGGACTGCTGAGCCGGCCGAAGCTGCTCATCCGATCCGACGTGGTCCTCCTGCTCGGCATAGGCGCCGCGGGACTCGGCTCGATGCTCCTGTTCGATCATCCCGGCCGGAGCCAGGTCTACTTCCTGTGGGGGTCCTACCCCTACCCGGCGATCATCGCGGTCTTCGGGGCCCTCGTCATCCTGCGGCGAGCGCGGGCGCCGCTCGGAACAACGCTGTGTGCGCTCGGGGCGGGAGTGGCCGGCGCCTACGCGATTCCCATCCTCTGCGGCGTCAGAGCACCCCTGGCTCCTGGCCAGACCGACACCGCCCTCTACCTGCCGTACATCACGTTGGTGGTCGTCACCGCGCTCGGGGCCGCCGTCCTGGTCGCCACGAGGCCGGGGCTGCGCGCCTGGGCTCTCGTGATCACGGCGATGGCCGCCATCGGGCTGCCCGCCGCCCACCACGCACGCGTGGTCTCCTTCGTGTCCGGCGGCGGCGGGCAGCCGGCCGTGGCGGCGGCGCCGGCAGTCCCGCAAGGCGCGCTGTCCGCGGCACGATGGCTGCGCGCCCACTCGGCCCCGGACGACGTGGTCGCCACGAACGTCCACTGCCGCTGGGGTTTCGAGAACCCGTGCGACAGTCGCCAGTTCTGGGTGTCCGCCCTGACCGAGCGGCACATGCTGCTCGAAGGGTGGGCGTTCACGGCGAAGAACGCGGATCGCTGGCAGCCGGGCCAGTTGGAGGAGCTCCTGCCCTTCTGGGACCGGGAACGGTTCGCGGCGAACGAGGCGGCCTTCCTGTCGCCGTCCACGGACACGATCCAGCGGCTGCGGGAACGGTACGGAGTCAGGTGGCTCTTCGTCGATGAGCAGGGCGCGGGTGTGAGCTCCACGATCGGAGACCACGCGCGGCCGATGTTCCGCGCCGGAGACTTCGCCGTCTACCGGACAGGGTGACCCTCTAGGAGCGGCTGTCGTGGCCTCGCCGGTGAGATCCGTCCCACCGGCGAGGACCTCCGATCAGCCCGATCAGCCCGATCAGGTGCTCGCCGGATCGCGTGGCTCACGTCCGGAGGCGGGCTCCGGGGCGCGGGGCGGGTCGAGCTCTTCCCGGGAGGACGCCGAGGACCTGTCTCCCGGAAGCCGGCTCCAGGCCACCGCGGCGAGCAGGCTCGTGACCACGACGATGGGGATGCGCTGCCGGAAGATCAGCCCGATGTTCGCCATGGTCGTCGCGTAGGCGATGGTGCCGGGCACGATGAACAGCAGCAGGATGAGGAGCGCCCTGCGGTCCTGGCGCCACAGCCGGCCCGCGCCGCGCGCCGCGGCGTAGAGCAGGACGTACCAGATGAGCACATCGATCTTGGCCAGTTGCAACGTGATGCTGCCCTCGGTCCACGGGAACGGTGACAGCACCGTGTAGATCAGCTTCACTCCGAGATTGCTCCAGGGGTCGCCGCCGTCTTCGAAGATCACCCCCGAGCCGCCATTGGCGTTGGAGCGAAGGACGGTTTCCGACTGGCCCCTGTCCAGTTGCCGCTGTAGTTGCTCGAGGGGCGTGTCGTCATAGATGCCGCCGACGAACAACACGGCGGCCGTCAGCAATCCGCTGACGGCGAGCAGCTTGCGCAGGGAGAATTTCGACTTCGAGGCGACCACGCCGAAGATGAGCGGTATCGCGGCGATGAAGACCATGTACGGGCGGACGTGCCAGAGGCACCACAACAACGGCCCGGCCTGGAGCAGCCTGCTCATCCTGAAACGTCGCGCGATGGACGCGCCGATGCCGACGCAGGCCACCACGAGGAACGCGTTGAATCCGTCCTTGTAGGTGTCCGACGTGTGCAGCACGAAGGCCGGCATGAACGCCGACACGACCAGCACCCAGAACGCCGCACGGGCATCGGCGCCGATCAGCCTGGCGAACTTGTAGACCACGACGCACATCGCGCATGCCACGAGCGCCACCACGGCCGTGCAGGCCAACGGCGCCGGCCCGCCGCACAGATAGATGACGAGGGCGAAGATGTTGCACGGCACGGCGACGGAGCTGAGGAAGCTCAACTCGTCGGCCGTGACGAACTGGAAACCGTTGAGTTTCCAGTAGCTGACGATCTCCATCGCCCGGGCCTCGTAGCCCAGGTTGTCGCCCCCGTAGTCGATGACGCCCGCCCGTAGCACCAGCACATGGATGACGAGGCGTGTCGCGAACGCGGCGAGCAGGATGGGCAGCACCCGCCGGGCCGCCGCCGGGTCCAGGGTCGTATTGACCAGCCAAATGAGCGCCACAGCCGCAGCGGCGACGATGAGATATTCCATGGAAAGCGACCTTCAGTTCACCTGAGCATCACGCTCCAATGCCCAGCAGCGATCCGAACCGCCGGCAAGCACGTCGGCGAACGACGACGCTAGCGCCGGGGGCCGCACGACAGCACTTTCCGAGGTTGCCCATGGGCTGCTGATAACCCCGCTTTGCGGACTCTTTCCGATAAGGCGGCTTTCCTGTTGTGCTTGTTGTCCCGAGTGGTCCGGCATGCCTGTGAGCAGGGCGATGTCGTGCGAGTGCCGGAGCGGGGTCAACTCGCCGAAGCCGTTCTCGTGCTGCCACTCCTTCCCGTGAGGCCCGCCGAAACGGGGTTCAGGGTAAGCGGCGACTCCCCAACGATCACGCTCAGGTAGGGAGAGAGAAAACATTTCACCACTCACCGCGACGGCATGAGTGGAACTGCCCGATTCCCTGGCTAGCTTCGCGGACGTGAGCCACGCCAGTCATCGAGGAGTCGCATGAAGCCGGACAGCCGGATTCGCGTCATGGAAATCATCGCCCGGATGAACGTTGGCGGCCCCGCTACCCTGGCGCTGGGGATCTCTGAACGGCTGAACCCCGAAGAGTTCACGCACCGTCTCTACACGGGCTATGTCGACGGCGGCGAGGGCGATCACCTCGCGCTGAAGTGTTCGAGCATGCGGGTGCATCGGATTCCGGGTCTCGGCCGCTCCATCAAACCCTCCGACGACGTCCGAGCCCTGTTCGGGCTGATCTCCGCGATGCGCGCCTTCCGGCCTCATGTCGTTCACACGCAGACCGCCAAGGCAGGCGCCCTGGGGCGCGTGGCGGTGAAACTGGCGGGAGTCGGCGCGGCCCGGGTCCACGGATTCCATGGGCATCTGCTCGACGGCTATTTCTCGGGGCCGAAACGCGCCCTCTACGTGCGCTCGGAACGGTTGCTCGCGTCCATGTCGGATCTCCTGGTGACGGTGGGCGCCCAGGTCCGTGACGACCTTCTCCGAGCAGGCATCGGCCGTCCTGGGCAGTATGTTGTGATCCCTCCCGGTGTCCGGCTGGGACCGGTGCCCGACCGTGCGGCCGCCCGCCGGAGTCTCGGCCTGCCGCTGGACGCGCCCGTGGTGGCGTACGTGGGCCGGCTCACCCAGGTGAAGCGGCCCGACCGGTTCGTCGCCGTGGCGCGCGAGGTCCTCCGGAAGGTGCCCGGCTGCCACTTCGTCATCTGCGGCGGCGGCGACCTCCAGGAGCAGGTGGAACGGGACATCGGGCCCCTCCGGCAGTCCTTCCACCTGGTGGGCTGGCGGAAGGACGTGGAGACCGTCTACGCCGCGGCCGACGTCGTCCTGCTGACCTCCGACAACGAGGGCACTCCGCTCACGCTGATCGAGGCGCAGATGGCCGCGACACCCGTCGTCGCCACCCGGGTGGGCAGCGTCGCCGAGGTCGTCCAGGACGGGCGTACCGGGTTGCTCGCCGCGGCCGACACGGCCGACCTGGCGGACCAGACCGCGCACCTCCTCTCGACCCCCCTGCTCGCGCGCCAGATGGGCGACACCGCGCGCCGCTGGGCGACCACCTCGTTCGACGTGGACCGCCTGGTCGCGGACACCGAGGCCCTGTACCGATCTCTCGGCCGGCCTCGCGGTGCCCGGCATGTCACTACAGGAGGGATGAACAGGTGAGAATCCTGGTGACCGGTGGGGCCGGCTTCATCGGCGCGAACCTGTGCCGGGCGTTCGCGGCGCGGCCCGAGATCCAGAGCGTCACGGTGCTGGACGACCTGAGCAGCGGAGACCTGGCCAACCTCGACGGTGTCGGCGTGCGGTTCGTCCGCGGCAGCATCCTGGACTCGGAGCTGGTGACCGATCTCGTCGCCGACGCCACCACCGTCGTCCATCTCGCGGCGCGCCCGTCGGTGCCCCGGTCCCTGATGGACCCACTGGCCTCGCACGACGTCAACGCGACGGGCACGCTCCGCGTCCTGGAGGCCTGCCGGGCCACCAGACCGCACGTGGTCCTCGCGTCGTCGTCCTCCGTGTACGGCGACTGCGCCGAGACGTACAAGCACGAGGACCTGCCGACCAGGCCGCTCAGCCCGTACGGCGTGAGCAAGCTGGCGACCGAGGCCTACGCGCTGGCCTACGCGTCGAGCTTCGGCCTGGACGTGCTGCCGTTCCGCTTCTTCAACGTCTACGGCCCGATGCAGGCCGCCGATCACGCCTACGCGGCGGTCATCCCGGCGTTCGTGTCGAAGGCCATCGAGGGCGCCCTGGTGCCGATCTACGGCGACGGGCACCAGGCGCGGGACTTCACCTACGTGGGATCGGTGACGGAGGTCCTCGGCGACGCGGTGGTGCGCCGGGTGACGAGCGCGAAACCGGTCAACCTCGCGTTCGGCACGCGCGTCTCGCTGCTGGAGCTGAAGGAGGTGCTCGGCTCGGTCCTGGGCAGGCCGGTCGAGGCCGGCTTCCTGCCGCCGCGCCTGGGCGACATCCGCGAGTCCCAGGCTTCGCCCGCTCTCCTGCGCCGGTTGTTCCCCGGCGTACGCCCGGCATCGCTCGAGGACGGGCTTCGCATGACGGTGGCCTGGTTCGAGAAGGCGGTGATCATGAGCACCGGCATGCAGGCCTGACCTGCCCCTGTTCGCCCCCTGTTCACCGCCAAAGAACACGTTTCACGCACCAATAGGGAAACTCGTGAGAAAAGCATGCACTTACCTCATAACGGGCGGCAGCGGATTCATCGGCTCGCATCTCACCGACGCGTTGATCGCCCGTGGTGACTCCGTCGTGATCCTCGACAACCTGTCGACCGGACGTCTGAGCAACCTGCGACCGCACCCCAACATGCGCTTCGTCCACGGCTCGATCCTGGACGAGCTCATCGTCGACGAGCTCGTCAACCAGTGCGACGTCGTGGCCCACCTCGCCGCCGCGGTCGGCGTCAAGCTGATCGTCGAGCAGCCACTGCGCTGCCTCACGACCAACATCCGCGGCTCGGAGATCGTCATCGAGGCCGCGCACAGATACCGCAAGAAGATCCTGATAGCCAGCACGAGCGAGATCTACGGCAAGAACTCGTCGGGAGCGCTGCACGAGGACGCCGACCGCATCCTCGGCAGCACCGGTGTCGTCCGATGGGCCTACAGCACCGCGAAGTCCGTCGACGAGATCCTCGCCAACGCCTACCACACCGAACGCGGCCTGCCGACGATCGTCGTCAGGCTCTTCAACACCGTGGGGCCACGGCAGAGCCCCGCCTACGGGATGGTCATCCCACGCCTGGTGCGGCAGGCGCTCGCCGGCGACCCGCTCACGGTCCACGGCGACGGCACCCAGACCCGCTGCTTCGCCCACGTCCTGGACGTCGTCGACGCCCTGCTGAAACTGCTCGACAACGACGCGGCCATCGGGCAGACCTTCAACATCGGCTCGGCCGGCGAGGTCAGCATCCTCGAACTGGCCAAGCTGATCGTCGAGCACACCGGGTCGACGTCCGGAGTCGAGCTCGTTCCCTACCACGAGGCGTACCGGCACGGTTTCGAGGACATGACGCGCAGAGTCCCCGACACCGGCAGGATTCGCGAACTCACCGGCTGGGCTCCGCGACGGACCCTCGACGAGATCCTCACCGAGATCGTCAAGGAGGCTCGCGAGGAGCTCGCGGCGGCGATGCGGTGAGCGGCGCACCCGCGCTGGCCGCAGGCGCGGTGGCCTGCCTGTTCAGCGCCACCGCCGCCGTCCCGCTGAAGCGCCTGGCGGTGCGGTGGAGCTTCACCGACCGCCCCGGGGGGCACAAGAAGCACCTCCGCCCGACTCCGTACCTGGGCGGCATCGCGATCGCGCTGGCCACGGTGCTGCCCGCCATGGCCGCGCTCGGTCTCGCCGACGAGCGGCTCACCGCCATCCTGCTGGCCGCCTCGGCGGTGGCCCTGCTCGGCCTCATCGACGACATCGCGTCGCTGCCCGCGCTCACCAGACTGACCGTGGAGACGGTGTCGGCCATCGGCGTCGTGCTCGCCGGGGTCGAGCTCACCGTGACGGGCGGGTGGCCGGACGGTCTGATCACGGTGATCTGGATCGTCGTGCTGACCAACTCCTTCAACCTGCTGGACAACATGGACGGCTCGCTCGGGACCGTCGCCGCCGTCACCGCCGTCTTCCTCGCGGGCGCAGCGTTCCTGCGGGGGCAGCCGGATCTGGGACTGCTTCTGGTCGTGCTGGCCGGTGCCGTGCTGGGGTTCCTCCCGCACAACTGGTCGCCCGCGAAGATGTTCATGGGGGACGCCGGATCGCTGTTCATCGGCTTCGTCCTCACCTGCTCGGCGGTGGCGCTGGTCACCGGGCAGGGACCCGGCACGACGATCGCCGGGCTGCTCCTGCCCACCCTCGTCGCGACCGTCGACACCGGCGTGGTGTTCCTCTCCCGGCTGCGGGCGGGACGCTCGCCGCTGATGGGCGGCACCGACCACGTGTCGCACCGGCTCCGGTGGCTCGGCTTCGACGCCCGCTCGGTCGCCATGCTGCTGGCTCTGATCGCCGTGTTCGCCGGCGCGCTCCTCTCGGTGACGGTCGTCGGCTGGGTTCCACCGCTGAGCGCGGCGATCGTCGCGGGGGGACTGGCGGTCGGCCTCATCAGCCTGCTGCTGAGCGTGAACGTCGACACGCCGCACCGTCCTGTCGAGAACCCTCCACGAATCCGCGAAAGGCGGCGATGATCAGGTGGATCTGCTCTCCTTGGTACGGCTGGCACGCAAGAACTGGATGCTCATCTTCCTGTCGCTGATCATCTCGTTGAGCGCGGCGCTGGTCGTGACCGCGAACATGCCACCCAAGTACGTCGCGACGATCAGCATGCTGTTCTCCAGCCATGACAAGCAAGGCGCGTTCTCGCCCGCGTACCAAGTGGGCACGCTGTCGCAGGGCGTGCAGTCCTACGCCTCCCTGCTGACCAGCCGCCGGCTCATCAGCCAGGTCACCACGGGCGAGGACATCCCGCGTCTCCAGGCGAACATCACGGCCGAGGTCGTCCCCGGCACGCTGCTGCTCCGCGCGATGGTCAACGACACGGACCCCGCCCGCGCCGCCTCGCTGGCCAACGCCCTGGGAACCAAGTTCGCCGGGCTGATCGAGCAGATCGAGCGGCCGACCCCCACCAGCAGGCCGACGGTCAAGGTCACCGTGGTGGACAAGGCGGAGATCCCCAAGGAACCGGTCAGCCCCGTGCCCATGCTCAACATCCTGGTCGCCCTGATGGTCGCGATGGTCGCCGCGCTGGGCTCGCTCATTCTGCGCGAACGCCTGGACACCACGATCAAGTCGTTCGACGTGCTGCAGCGGACCTCGCGGAGCTCCACCCTGGGCATCATCGGCTACGAGCGGGACGCGCGGCGTCACCCTCTGATCGTCCGGCGCAGTGGCCGGTCGTCCAGGGCGGAGGCGTTCCGCTCGCTGCGCACGAACCTGCAGTTCATCGGCGTCGACCGGCAGCCCAAGTCGCTCGTGATCACCAGCTGCCTGCCGAACGAGGGGAAGTCCTCGACGTCGTCCAACCTCGCGATCACCCTGGCCCAGGCCGGCTGGCGGGTCCTCCTGGTCGACGGCGACCTGCGCCGCCCGCGCATCCCCGACTACCTGGGCATCGAGGGCGGGACCGGCCTGACGGACGTGCTGATCGGCAAGGCCCGGCTGGACGACGTGATCCAGACCTGGGGCGAGCCGCGCCTGTACGTGCTGCCGAGCGGCCAGACACCGCCGAACCCGAGCGAGCTGCTCGGCTCGCAGGGCATGCGCCAGGTGCTCGACCAGCTCGTGCGCGACTACGACATCGTGATCTTCGACGCGCCGCCGTTGCTGCCCGTCACCGACGCCGCGACGCTCGCCGCGATCTGCGACGGCGTGATGCTCGTCGCGCGCTACGGCAAGACCCGCCAGGAGCACATCCTCCGCGCCGCGGAACAACTGTCGTCGATCAACGCGCGCATCGTGGGGACGGTGCTGAACTTCGTGCCCGCCAAGTCCAGCGGCTACGGCTACGGCTACGGCTACGGGTCCGAGTCCAAGCCCAAGGCCGACAAGAACGTCCCGGCTACTGTGTGAACAGCTTGAGCGGGGCTTCGAGCGATGTGACGATCCTCCGCCCCGCCTTCCGGTAGGCCCACCACGAGCCGCCGAACGGGTCCGCGATGTCGGGCTGGTCCACCCGGACCAGCCCGCGCAGCGCTCGCGCCTCCTCGACGAGCATGTGCGCACGTCGCACGGCGTCGCGCCGGCGCACGACGGCCGCGTCGGCGAGCGCCCGGCTCAGCGTGCCGAACTCGGCGATGGTGAAGGTGCGCGTGGCCGCCGGGAGGTGCATGCCCACCGACTCGGCGCGGTGCGCGGTGGTGGCCGTCAGCACGAGGTCGGCGGTGGCCACCAGCTCCGGGGTCAGGGGCCGTGAGACGAAACCGGCGGGATCGGCGCCCAGGCGCAGCAGCAGGCGCCGGACGGGCTCGGCCATCTGCCTGCCGGGCTCGGCGCGGACTCCCGCGCTCGTCACCAGGAACGGCGGGCCGAGGATCGACCTGGCCAGCCGTTCCGCGAGCGGGGAGCGGCAGATGTTGCCCGTGCACACGAACAAGATGTGGAACCCGGCCCGCGATGACGGCAGGGCGTCCCCCGTACCTTCCATGAGGGCGACGGTAGGACGCCCGATCCGGCGGACGCCCGCGGCACGCCGGTCTTTGCCGCTTTATCGGTCCTCTTGACCGGTGCCGGGGCCGCAGCCGTCCGGATTCTCGATGATCCGGTTGTGCTGCGGCCGGACCAGGGGCTGCACGGGAACCCGCGGCGGCGCGGCCGTGGCGGGCTCCAGCAGCAGGAGCTCCAGTGTCCTCGTCTGCCTGGGACCGAGCTCCAGCATGGTCGAGTAGACCGGATGGGATCGCTCGACCTCCCTGAAGAGGCTCGCGGGCTTGCCGTCGATCTTCATGCCGCCGTTCTTCGCGCCGACCGCGGCGAAGAGCGACACCCAGAGCATGTTGGACCCCATGGCGTGGTCGCGGTCCGGAGAGTCGAGCCGGCTGGAGGCGTAGGCGGGCAGCTTCCCGTGCGGGACGTCGTTGAACAGACGGACCCGCACCCGGGTGACGCGGGTCCCGTCGGCGCGGCAGGGGCCCAGCTCGTAGTCGAGCGAGCGCTTCAGGTAGTAGTCGAGCTTGTTGCCGGCGGAGTTGTTGACCACCAGCCCGGCGAAGGCTCCCGGCTGTCGCGGCAGCTCACCGCTGAGCGGGGTGTCCGCCAGACGCCGCTGCTCGGTGTCCCTGCGGCTCCAGATCTGGATCCGCCGCTCCTCCACCATCCGCGACAGGGTGGACAACAGGGCGGTGGGATCGCTGCGGGCCCCGGTCATCGCCTTGCTGACAGAGGTGGCGATCGTGATGAGGAACTTCTTGCGCTCCCCCGGGTCGGGGTAGCGGGCGTAGGCGGTGCGCTCGGTGAGGTCGATGACGTTGTCCGCCGTCACCTTCTCACCGCCGGGCAGCGTGACCGGGCCGATCAGCCGCAGGAGGTAGGACAGGCCGACCGGATCGGTCGCTATCGCGCCGTCCAGGCGCTGGCGGGTCTGCCGTTCCCACAACGCGGTCCAGGTCCGCGCGGCGTACGGGAAGTGCGGGGAGAGGTTGGAGTTCGACAACAGCGAAAGGGCGCTCGGCCCGTAGCGCGAGCGGAACGCGCTCCCGTGGTCGATGACCGGGCGCGGGCTCGACTCGAGACCGGTGTTGGCGGCGAGCCGCTCGATGCCAAGCTTGCCGCGGTCGGCCTTGAGGATGCCGAACGCGCCGACGAGGCCGCCGGTTCCGCGTGCCTCGGCGTTGGTCTGGAAACCGAGGAAGTAGCGGCGCGGACCGTCGTGGCCCAGCATCGGCGGCAGCAGCGCGCCGGCGTCGGCCGCGATGTCGAGCCAGCCGCTCAGCCGGCCGACCTCGCGCAGGGCGGTGGCGCGCGCCTCGTCCAGCACCGCCAGCCCGGTGTCCGCCGGGGTGGCCGCCAGGCGTGACCTCGCCGCGGCCATCCGCCCGGCGGCGACGTCCAGTGCCGGCGCCGCGGCTTCGAGGTGGGGCAGCAGCTGGCGCACGCTGCCCATGGCGAGCCCGTCGGCCTTCAGCAGCTTCGCGCCGGCGCCGTGCACGTCGGTCAGCACGTCGGTCAGCTCGGCAGCCGCCTCGGCCAGCCCGCGGACGGTCGTCGCGCCTTCTCCCACGAAGGGCGAGCGGGTGATCAGCGACCAGTCGTAGCCGCTGGTGAGCCGGAGCGCCTCCTGCGCGTGCCGTCGCGCCTGCGCGAGCGCGCCTTCCAGCTGTCCCAGCTGTCCCGGCTCAGTCTCCCGCATCCTGACCAGGATGTCCCTGGTGGCCTGCAACTCGACCTGTACGTTGCGGCCGAGGAACGCCGACCAGCCGCCGGCCACCACGAGACCGGCGGCCGGGGCCAGCAGGCCGATGGTGACGAACCGGCGGCGCCTGTCAGCTCGCACTGGACGATCGGCGGCGTCGTACGGCGATCAGGGTGCCGGAGGCGCCCAGGAACAGCAGGCCCGCACCGATCGCCGCGAGGGTCTGCACGGGCGCTCCCGTCATCGGTAGCTCGGCCCCGCTTTCCTCCGCGCAGCCGCCGGCGCAGCCTCCGCCTCTCCAGTGCCGCTCGTGCTCGAGGTCCTTCATCTTGACGAAGACCTCGACCTCGGTGTCGGACTGGATGTGCCCCTTGTTGTTCGTGTGGACGTTGCTGTCCGTGAGGACGTTGGCCTTCGGCGGGTAGGGGGTCGGATCCAGCGTGGGTTCGGTCCGGCCGGCCGTGGCCATCGCCGCTCCGGAGGACCCGAACGTGACCCCGCCCGCGACGGTCATCGCGACGAGAATAGGTACCGTGATTTTTCCAGCCATTTCAGACTCCCCCGTGACGGTGTTCGGGACATAGAACATTCGCCCGGAATGACGGCGACTGTTCACCCGAACCCGTTCTATGTGTCCGGACGCGTGGTGCTTCGGGGGGCGCACGGCTCTTACCGAATGATCACTGATGGTTCTCCGGAAATTGACGATCAGCGCTACCTCCGGCCCGGTGGCCTGTCGGCGGTGGCGGTCGGCTTGGTCACGGTGCGTGATCGCCCGCTCTCGTGGCGATGTTGATCTGAGAGGCTAGCGCGTTGGCCGGAGGGCCGGCGGGCAACACGCCCAGCGAGCGCGAAGATCGCGACAGGTGCCGGAGCCGTCAGCCGGAGCCGTCAGTGGGAGTCGTCAGTGGGAGTCGTCAGCCGTCGCGGGACAGCCACAACCCGATGGCCGTGACCCTGGAGTCCACGCCCAGCTTGGCGTAGATGCGGTTGACGTGGTTCTTGACCGTCTTCTCGCTGAGGAAGAGGCGTCGCGCGATCTGACCGTTGGACTGACCGGTCGCGATCAGGTCCATGACCTCGGCTTCTCGCTTGCTCAATGACGTGAATACGCTGTCGAACGCTGCGTCGTCGACTCTCATCCGGCCTCCGGGGGCACACAGACGGGCAGGTCGCCGAGGCCCCCGAGCTTCCGGCGTTAGCGGTAGACAGCGAGCATAACTCTCAAAGTCATGTTTTGGGGACAATGAGGAGAAAACGACAACGGCCGGTCCCTGGGGACCGGCCGTTCGCGGGGTGAGTGAAGGGACTTGAACCCTCGACATCCAGGACCACAACCTGGCGCTCTGCCAACTGAGCTACACCCACCATGGACCGCCGTGTGGCGGCACAGGAAAAGTGTAGCGGTGTTCGGGAGTCTTTACGCCACTCATTAACCGGTGACTCGCTCGGCGAGCGCTCGCGCCGTCGCCGAGTCGGGCCCGGGCTGGGCGACGAACACGGCCGCGCGGTAGTAGCGCAGCTCCCTGATGCTCTCGGTGATGTCGGCCAGCGCCCGGTGACCGCCCTGCTTCTCGGGCGCGGCGAAGTAGACCCGGGGATACCAGCGGCGCACCAGCTCTTTGATCGACGACACGTCGATCATCCGGTAGTGCAGGTAGGCGTCGACCGCGGGCATGTCACGCGAGATGAACGTACGGTCGGTGCCGATGGAGTTGCCGCAGAGCGGCGCCTTCTTCGGCTCGGGCACGTGACGGCGGATGTACTCGAGCACCAGCGACTCGGCCTCCGCCAGCGTCACCCCGCCCGCCAGCTCGGGCAGCAGCCCCGAGGCCGTGTGCATCTCGCGGACCACCTGCGACATCTGCTCCAGCGACTCGGGCGGCGGTTTGATGACCACATCGACGCCTTCGTCCACCTGGTTGAGCTCGCTGTCGGTGATGACACACGCCACCTCGACGAGCGCGTCCCGACCGAGGTCGAGTCCGGTCATCTCGCAGTCGATCCAGACAAGCAAGTCACTCATTCGTTCTCCTCGCCCAAGCGGCTCGGAGCCGTCCGCCCGCTTGCTTTACCCCACCAGCCTAGTGCCACCGGTCAGGCGGGCTTGAGCGAGCTCAGAACCTGATCGACCACATCGGTGCCCAGATTGTCCGGCACGGACATGTACAGCAGAGCCGGGCGCTCACCCTCACCGCGATCCATGACCACGATCGCGCCGTTCTCCTTGTTCCACTTGTAGCCCTTGGCTTTGGACTCGTCGGTGAAGTCGAGTTCGAACCGCAACACCCACGCGTCGCGGTCACCGATCTTGAGCGCCTCGTCCTGTGCGATCTTGGTCGTGTGGGGGACCTGGTAGTACTTGGCGAAGTCGGCGAACACGATCTTGGCCGTGGTGCCCAGGCTCTGCGAGCCCTCGTAGGGGTAGAGCTCGTGCAGCAGGCCCGTGTAGACGTTGCCGATCCAGTTGTTCCCCTTGCCGTCGTAGTTCTCCTGGGACGTCGCGCTCACACCGCTCGACCAGCGCTGCAGGGCGGGGTTGGTGCCGTTGATGTCGCCGAAGTCGGGCACCTCCCAGTCGGCGGGCACCGCGTAGGAGAGGCCGGCCCGCGGATCGGCGACACGGCCGTCCCGCGGCTGCGGCAGCTCGCCCGTCTGCGGCGGCTCCGAGGTCTGGCCCGGACCGGGGGAGTCTTCGGTCCGCGTGGGCGTCGGCCCCGACGCGTCGGTCGGGGCGGCGCGGTTCAGGTAGAAGATCCCGGCCACCACGATCAGGGCGACCACGACCAGCGCGGCCAGGCCGCCGAACACCCAGGCCAGCGGATTGCCCTGCTTCGGCGGCGGGCCGAACCCCGGACCGGGCGGCCGGCCGTCACTCCACTGCGGCTGCCCGTGCTGCTCCGGTCGCCCGAGCTGCCTGTGCGGGCCGTACGGGGTCTGAGACTGGGCCGGCTGCCCGAACTGGAGCGTCGGGTTGGCCGGAGTGGCCGACCAGTCGGGACCGGGCTGCGGCCCCGAGACAGGCCGCTGCTGCTGTGGCTGCGTTCCCTGCTCCAGCGGGTGGGTCGCGTCGGTCCACTCGTCGCCGTCCCACCAACGGAGTTGAGGCGTTCCGTAGGGGTCGGGGTACCAGCCCGCGGGGGTCTGCGTGGTCATGCTCGTCAGCGTAGTGAGAAGCGCTTTGATATGCATTGTTGCCGGGCGTCAGCACTTGTAGGTGAAGCTCGCCTTGTCCGACAGCACCGGGCCGGGAGAGAGCACGCGGAGCGTCGCCGTGGCCTTGACCGTGCTCTTGCCGCTGAGCGACCACCTTAACGGCACTTCGTAGGAGGTGCGGTCGGAGGTGGTGCGCAGGGTCGCCTTGACCACCTCCTTGTCCAGGTTCTTGCGCCATTCGTAGCTGATCTCGCCTGGGGCGCCGTTGGTGACGATCGTCCCCGTGATGACGACGGCGCTGTCGCAGCCCTGGGTCTTCTTCGGCGCGACGGCGTTGACCGACACGACCGCCAGCTCGGGCCCGTCGCTCAGCCGGAGCCAGGCCAGGATCGCCCCGGCCAGGATGACCGCGAACACCGCCGCGGCCAGGATGGTCCGCCGGCGGCGGGCACGCGAGGTCCGGGACCTCCGGCCGCGCCGCTGGATCGTCGCCTGTTCGTCCTTCCCGGCCCGCCAGATCCGCTCGGCCGTGGTGCCCAGCTGCCGCGTGCCGGCGCCCGGACCCGTACCCAGACCGGCGCCTGGACCCACGCCTGGACCCGCGCCTGGACCCGCGCCTGGACCCGCACCTGGACCCGCACCGGAACCGACACCCGGGCCGAACTGCATGTGCGGGGACGAGGCGCCCGGCACGTGCAGGAGCGTGACGATGTCGCCCTCGTCGCGCGGCAGCGCCTGCGGCGGCGGCTGCGCGAAGACCGACTGGCCGCGGGCCACCTGGGCCAGCCGGTCGCGGCTGATCGCCCCGCCCGGGAGCACGTCGCGACCGGCGACGAGGACGTCCCTGGCGGCGGCCAGGCCCCGGGTGGTCGCCGTCACCGCCGCCCGCTCGAACAGCTCCTGAACCCGGGGCGCCCCATGGGCCGAGGCCGCCAGCCCGCGTGCCAGCGAGGCCCAGGCCGCCGCGTCACGCTCGGGCGGCGAGATCTGGCCGCGGATGGCGTCCGACAACCCGCGCTCGGACAGCAGCGCGGCGCCGTCCGACGCGATGACCACGGTGCGCGGGTGCACCGAGCCGTGCGTGAGCCCGGCGGCGTGCAGCGCGAGCAGGGTCTGGGCCGTCTCCAGCAGCACGGCCGCCGCGCCGCCCGGGTCGATCGAGCCCGAGCCCAACAGGTCGAACAGGGTGGGGCTGACCGCCTGGGCGGTGAGCAGCCACACCTGGTCGCCGGCGGCCACCACGTCCGCCACCGGGATCAGCCCGCCCAGCCCGCCCAGCACCAGCCGCTGGTCGGTCATGACCGCCGCCACCACCCGGTCGCGCACCCCCGGCGATCCGATGACCCTCGGGTCGAACAGGAGCGCCCCCGCCCTGCGCCCGTCGGGCGAGATCGCGTCGATCCAGTTGCCGACCTCGGTGATCCAGGTGTGCTCGGTGAGCCGGAAGCCGGCGATGCCGTTCCGTGCGTTGTCCATCGCCGTCGCCCCCCGACGCTGTCAGCTCTTCCTCCGGTGCCGTCCCGCCATGCGGCGCTTCACCGCAAGTGTGACCGGCACGGCGCCCGACGTCACCAGTCCGACCGCGAGCAGTGTCGCGGCGGCCCGGCCGGGCCCCTCGTCCTCGGGCACCGGGGTCGGCGTGATCTCGCCGCCGTCGTCTCCGGTGCGGGTCGGTGTGGGCTCCGGCGCCGGGGTTCCGGGGCTCCGCGTGGGCGGCCGGAAGGTCGGCGGAGCGGCCGTGGTGGGCGTCGCGGTCGGCTGCGTGGCCGTGGTGGGCGGCTCGTCGAGCGTGCCGGTGATCACGGGTGAGGTGGTGGCCGGCTTCCCGGTGGTCTCGGTCGCGGTGGGCGTCGGCTTGGGGGTGCGGGTCCTGCTCGGCCGGGGAGTGGGAGAGGAGGACGTCATGGGCGGCGGCGCGGCGCTCGTCGAGGTCGTCGGCTCCGGTGTCGGCGGCTCCGGTGTCGGCTCCGGCGTCGTCTCCTCGGCGGACGGCGTGGGCTCCTCGACCGGCTCCTCCAGCGGCTCCTCGGTCACCGGATCCCCCGTGAAGGGCGCGACCGTGGACGGCGTGACCTGCGAGGTCTGCGCCCGCAGGGTGGTGTCGTCGTCGAAGGCGCCGACCGTGACCACCGCCGCCGTGATCACCACGCCGGCGCAGGCGGTGCCGATCAGGACCTTGGACGAGAGCTTGCTCAGCAGCTTGGACGGCGTGCGGAAATGGGTCTCGGCGAGCGAGGTCTGCACCTCGGGCGGCGCGTCCGGCGCGCTCGGGAACAACACGAGCAGCAGACCGGCGAGCCTGGCCAGGCGGCGGCGCCCACGCTGCTCCCAGTCGGCTCCGTACGCCTCGGTCGCGATGGCCTCGAGCTCGGTCAGGAACGCCTCGGCGGACGGGGGCCGCCCGATGGGATCCTTGGCCAGGCCCCGCTCGACCAGCCCCTGCAGCGGCCCCGGCACCTCCTCGACGGGCGGCGGCGCGCTCTGGTGCTGCCGGGCGAGCGCCGCGAGGTTGGGCGCGCGGTAGGGGCGGGTGCCGGTGAGGCACTCGAAGAACACGATCGTGGCGGCGTAGACGTCGGTGGAGGGCGCGGCCGGGGCCCCCGACCACTGCTCCGGGGCCATGTAGGGCGGGGTCCCGGCGGCGCTCGCGTCCTCGCCGGCCCGCACCGCGATGCCGTAGTCGACCAGCTTGCTGGTGCCGTCGCCCTGGACGATCACGTTCTCGGGCTTGAAGTCGCGGTGCACGACGCCGATCGCGTGCGCGGCGGCCAGGCCCTGCAGCGAGCCCTTCAGCACGACCAGGGCGGCCTCGGGGCCGGTGGGCCCCTCGGAGCGCAGGACCTCGCGCAGCGACACCCCGTTGACCAGCTCCATGATGATGGCGGCGCCCGCGCCGGTCTCGACGTAGTCGATCAGGCGGGCGTTGTGCGGGCTGCGCAACGTGCCGAGCAGTCGGGCCTCGTGGCGGAAGCGGGCGACGAAGCCGACGTCGGCCCGCAGCTCGTCGGAGAGGTACTTGACGGCGACCTCCGCGCCGTCGTGGTCACGCCTGGCCAGGACCACTCGGCCGGCGGATCCGCTGCCCAGCTCGCGAATCGAGCTGTATCCGGGGACCCCCCACTGCGCATCACCGTGCATAACGGTCTCCTCTGGAGTCGTCTGGGCCCCCACCCTCAACAGACGGAGCGTAGCTTAACCGGACATGTCCGAGTTCCAGGCATGGATATCTGGATAGGTCTGGAACGCCAGATCAGTTGATCGTGCCCGGTGTCTGCGGCTCCTCGGTCGCGGGTTCGTCGGTCTTCGGCTGGTCGGTGCCGGGCCGGTCCGTGTCGGGCTCCTCCTTCTCGGGCGGGCACGCGGGGGTCCGGCCGCCCGCCGTGGCGCCGCCGCCCGCCGCCGTGGGCCGGGTGGCCGCCCGCACCTGCCAGGTCACGCCGCACGGCAGCTCGCCGAAGGAGTGGTTCAGGATCCTGGTGTACGAGGTCTCGCCCGACAGGGTCACCTGCTGGGTGTTCCTCAGCCGCCCGGCCAGGTAGAAGCCGACGTTCAGCCGTACCGGCCGGTCGTTGACCGTGGCGACGGCGACGGCGGCGGTGGCGAGCCCGCGGGCGTTGAGCGCCGACCGCACGATCGACACCTGCTTCACGCCCGGGGGACAGGTCACGCGGGCGTGGGCGGTCGCCTCCCGGTCTCCCGCGGTCACCCCCACGGAGATCGTGGCGCCGCACGGCCTGCTCTCGAACGGCAGGGTGAACGCCCGCGTGTAGGACGTCCGGCCGGACAGCGTGGCCTTCCTGGCGCCGATCCCGTCGCCGTTGAGCGCGAACCTGGCCTCGACCGGGACCGCGGCGGTGCCGGACGTGGTCACCCGGATCCGGGCGGTCGCGCCGGTGCCCGGCGACGGGGCCATGGCCAGCGCCACCCGCAGCCCGCTCACCGTCGTGGGGCAGGGCGGGACGTCCAGCGAGGCGGTCCTGGCGCCGCCCGGCGCGGCGGGCGAGGTGGTGACGGTCAGGCTGATCGTCTTTCCGCAGGGGCGCTCGCCGAACGTGTGGCTGAACGTACGGGTGTAGGTGGTGTCGCCGCTGAGCCGTACCTGCCCGCGTTGGACCGGGTCGCCCGCGACCGCCCAGACGGCGGTGGCGGTGATCGGGCGCGTGCCGGTCGCCCGGATCGTGACCGTGGCCCCGCCCACCGCGTCGGCGTTCAGCGTGAGGCGGCCGATGCCGATCCCCGCCACCGAGGTCGGCGGCGTCGGCGTGGGCGTCGGGGTTGGTGTCGGCGTGGGCGTGGGCGTTGGTGTCGGGGTGGGGGTGGGTGTCGGGGTCGGGGTCGGGGTCGGGGTCGGGGTCGGGGTCACGGAGGGCGTCGCCGGGGCGGTGGTCGGAGGGCTGGGCGAGCTCACCGACGCGGGCTCGGTGTCCGTGGAGGAGGGCTTGGGTGAGGCCGGCTGCGTGGTCCTCGTGCGGGTGGGCCGGGGCGAGGGACTCGGCGAGCTCGCCGGAGTGCCCGTGGCCTCCGGCTCGTCGCTGCCGACCGGCAGGACGGCGGCCGATGGGTCGCCCGCCGGGCTGTCCTCCGGCGAGGGCGACCCGCCCGCCGGGAGCTCCCCGCTCGGCGCGGTCGGGGGCGCCGAGGCCGGCGCTGCTCCTGGCGACTCCGGCGCCGCGGCGATGTCGATCGACGTCGGCTTGCTGTCGCGGTTGGCCAGCACGAACACCGCGGCGACGCCCACCACGGCGGCCAGGCCGGCGCCCATGGCCACCCGGGCCGCGTTGTGCCGCGCGCCGCGGAACACGGTCCGCGCCAGCGAGGTGGTCACCTGGGCGGGCGGCGTCTGAGGCACGGGCAGGAGCAGGGCGAGCAGCACGACCAGCCCGGCCAGCCGCCGTCTGCCGCGCTCCTCCCACTCCTCGCCGTAGGCGGCCCGGGCCGTCGCCTCCAGCTCGGCCACGAACGCCTGCGCGCTCGGCGGCCGGTCGGCCGGGTCCTTGGCCAGGCCGCGGGAGAGCAGCTCGCGCACCTCCTCGGGCGCGTCGTGCACCGGGACCGGCGCGTAGACGTGCTGGTAGCCGAGCACGCTCGGCTCGGTCGAGCGGTAGGGCCGGTGCCCGGTCAGGCACTCGAAGAACACCGCCGTCGCCGCGTACACGTCGGTCGCGGGCGAGGCGGGATGGCCCGCCCACAGCTCCGGCGCCATGTACGGGGGCGTGCCCTCGGGATGGGAGACGGTCCCCTGTCGTACGGCGATGCCGAAGTCGACCAGCTTGCTGACCCCGTCGTCACGGACGATCACGTTCTCGGGCTTGTAGTCCTTGTGCACGAGCCGCATGCGGTGCGCCCGGGCGAGGCCCAGCAGCGAGCCCTTCAGCACGACCAGCGCGGCCTCGGGCCCGGTCGTGCCGTTCTCGCGCAGCAGCGCGCGCAGCGACACCCCGTTGACCAGCTCCATCACGATGGCCGCGCCGTGGCGGTCCTGGATGTACTCCCACAGCGTGGCGATGTGCGGATCGCGCAGGGTCACCAGCAGGCGCGCCTCCTCCTGGAAGCGGGCGAGCTTCGCCGGGTCGCGCCGAAACTCCTCGGCGAGGTATTTGACGGCGACCTTCACCCCGGTCTCGTCGTGCACCGCCAGCACGACCCTGCCGCTGACACCCGCTCCGAGCTGCTTGATCTCGGTGTAGCCGGAGGCGCTCCACTCCATATTGCCTCTCCCATCAGGAATCGGCCCACCTGATGAGACGCGCGATCTTGGAGTCCGGTTTGCCAGGTGGTTCCGGAATTATGGAACTACTCCCGGCCGCTGATGTGAACAGGTACGTCGATACCTTCTGGGAGCAACGGGTCCGGCACCGGAGCGCCCCAGGTCGTCTCCAGGGGCAGCACACCGGCCCAGACGGGCAGCGCGTAGTCCGTTTCCTCGTCATTCGGCTCGCCCCGCCTGATCTTGACCGACGCCTCCTCCAGCGACAGCGCGAGCACGGCCGTCGCCGCCAGCTCCTTGGCCGACGGCGGCCTGGCGTAGTCCCACTGGCCCGGCGCGAGCTGCTCGGTCAGCGCGCGCAGCCCCAGCATCCGCTCGTCCTCGTCGGTCACCAGCCGGGCCCGGCCGTAGACGATCGCCGAGCGGTAGTTGACCGAGTGGTTGAAGACCGACCGGGCCAGCACGATGCCGTCCACCTGGGTCACGGTGACGCACACCTCGGCGCCGGCGCCGGCTCGCAGCGAGCGGGCGCCGGTGGATCCGTGCAGGTAGAGCGTCTCACCGACGCGTCCGTAGCCGGTGGGAACCACCATGGGGTGGCCGTCCACCACCACGCCCAGATGGCAGAACAGCCCGGTGTCGAGCACCTCGTACAGGTCGGCGCGGTCGGTGCTGCCCCGCTGCTTCTCGCGGCCGAGCGTGGTGCGGGGTGTGGTGGAGAGCATGATTCGACGGTAGCCAGCGAGTGGACCTAAGTTATAGGGCCACTATCGATCGCTTCCCGGAGACCACTTTCGTGCGCAGCCTCGTCGACCTGCCCGTATCCCTGTCGCGGCGGTCGGCCGTGCCCCTCTCGACGCAGCTGGCCGGCTGGCTGCGCGAGGCCATGCTGGCGGGCACCCTCGCGCCGGGCGAGCGGCTCCCGTCCTCGCGCGGCCTCGCGGCGCAGCTCGGGGTGAGCCGCACGGTGATCACCGAGGCCTTCCAGCAGCTGTACGCCGAGGGCTGGCTGGAGGGACGGCACGGCTCGGGCACGTTCGTCGCCTGCCTGGAGACGCCCAGGTCCGGCCCCCTGTCTTCCACGCCGAGCCCCGCTCCCGCATCCGACAACGGCCGGGTGGCCGAGGCGATCGACCTGCGGCCGGGCCATCCCTGGGTCCGCGACTACGACCGGGCCGCCTGGAAGCGGGCCTGGCGCAAGGCCGGCGACCTCCCGCCCGGCGGCCACCCCGACCCCCACGGCCTCCCGCGCCTGCGGGAGCTGCTGGCCGGCCACCTGCGGCGGGTCAGGTCCGTGGCCGTGGGACCGGAGAACATCCTGGTCACCCGGGGCACCGGCAACGGGCTCGACCTGTGCGCGCTGGCCCTGCTCGGCGGCGGCCGGGCGGGCGTCGAGGAGCCGGGCTATCACGTGGCGCGCACGGTCTTGGCCGCCAGGGGAGCGGAGGTGGTGCCGTGCCCGGTGGACGAGGACGGCGTGATCGTCGACGACCTGCCGAACGACCTCGGCCTGCTCTACACCACGCCCGCGCACCAGTACCCACTCGGCGGCCGGCTGCCGATCCCGCGCCGCGAACGCCTGCTGGCCTGGGCCCGGAGCACGGGCGCGATGGTCGTGGAGGACGACTACGACGCCGAGTTCCGCTACGACGTCGCCCCGCTGCCCGCCCTCTACGGGCTCGACCCCTCGCGGGTGGTGCTGCTGGGCACGCTGTCGAAGTCGCTGGCCCCCGACGTCGGCGTCGGCTGGCTGGTCGGCTCGCCGGAGCTGGTGGCCAGGATCGCCGCCCTGCGTGAGGAGCTGTCCGACCGCACCAGCGGCCCGGTCCAGCAGGCCGTCGCGACGCTCCTGGAACGCGGCGACCTCGACCGCCACCTGCGCAGGATGCGCCTGGAGTACGCCCGCCGCCGGGCGGTGATCGTCGAGACCCTCGGCCCGGTCTGCCGCCTGCGCGGCGACACGGCCGGTCTGCACGTGCTGGCGGAGCTGTCCCCGGACACGTCCGGCGGCATCGTCGAGCGGGCCCGGGAGCTCGGCGTCCTGCTCGACTCGACCGAGCGCCACCACCACGGCTGGGAGCGCCTGCACGGCCTGGTCATCGGGTACGGCTCCGCTTCGCTGCCCGAGGTGCGGCGCGGCTGCCGGATCGTCGCCGACCTGATCGCCGGGGCCGGAGCCGCCCGGGTCGCCGGGGTCAGGGCGGGCTAGGCCGGAGCGCCGAGGTCGGAGCGGGCGGGGTCAGAGCGGGGGAGCCGGGAGAAGGTTCATGAGGATCGGAAGGGCCCGTGAGGCGTAGATCGGGTTCACCGGGAGCACGTGGCGGGCCCACCAGCGGGCCGGGCCCGGATCGGGCGACGGGTCGGTGTAGCCGGGCGCGTAGTCGTCGTAGGGCGGGTCGTACAGGTAGCCGACCGCCACGCCGTGGCGTTCCAGCTCCGCGACGGCCGCGTCGCGGTCGCGCACCAGCAGGGGCACCCGGAACAACGGCTGGTCGAGGTGGTCGCGCACGGCCGCGGCGACCGTGGGCAGCTCGGCGAGCAGTCGCACCCCGTCGAGCCTGCGGTCGCGCTCGGCGGGCACCTTGGCGAGGCGGCGCGACTGGTACCAGCGTGCGACGCGGCCCCTGCGGGCGCGGAAGTCGTGCAGGTCGGCACAGACCCACTGGTCGAACGCCGGCAGGCAGGGCACCTGCTTCAGGGCCTCGTCGAGGGAGTCGGGCCGTAGCGCGATGCGGTAGCCCTCGCGTGGCTCCTGCAGGCCGAGCCGCCGGGCCAGGAAGAGCGCCGGCCGGACCAGGTCGAGCTTGAGCGCCGTCTGGCGGCCCATGCTGGTCGCCACGTCGAACAACTGCCTGAGCGGCGCGCCGGGCACCAGGAGCTCGTCGCGGGCCTGCTGGAGAGCCGCCAGGTCGGAGCGGTGTTCGACGGCGAGCACGCCGCCGGAGCCGGCCGCCGGGTGCTTGGACAGGCTGAAGACGCCGGCCTGGCCGAACGTGCCGAGGGGGCGGCCCTCGAACGTGCTCTCGAGGGCGTGGGCCACATCCTCGATCACGATTTTTCCCGCGAAGGCGGACATCTGGTCCGGCAGGCCGTACAGGTTGGTCGTCAGGACCGCGTCCACCTGGGACAGGTCGGCCCGGCCGACGTCGATGTTGCCGTCGTGGGGCGAGAGCGGCGCGATCACCGGCCGCAGGCCGGCGGCGAGCACCAGGAAGAGGATCTCGTCGGCGGAGATCGGCGACATGAGCAACCGCTGTCCGGGCGTGCACCAGTGGCGCAGCGCCAGATAGAGACCGAGACGGTTGGACGGGAGGCGCAGGCAGTGACGGCCGGTCCGCTCGGCGATGGGCTTCACGAACGCGCGGTGCGGAGCCGGCCGAGAGTCTTGAGGGTGCGATCGGCCATGCGGTGCAGCACCGGGTTGGCCAGCACGACGGCCCGTGTCCTGCGGGCGGGCACGCGCATCAGCCAGTGGACGCCCGCCGCCGGGCCGGTCGTGGCGATCCGGCCCTCCGCGACCTGGAGCTCGCCGTTCTTCAGCTTCTCTTTGTACTCCTTGTGGCCGCGGCCCATGTCGATGGTCTCGATGTCCGCCTCGGCGGCCCGCTCGGCCATGGCCAGGTGGTGGATGAGACCGGGAGAGTACTTGGCGAACCGGGTGTCGTAGGCCGGGAACCAGCCGGCCAGCGTGGTGCGGGTGCGCAGCCCGAAATGCCCGGCCACCGGCTGTTCGTCGGCGTAGACCATGTCGAGGACACCGGCGAAGGTCTCGGTCCGGATGGCCAGCAGCCGCTCGACCAGCTCGACGATCCACTGGTGGGCGAACCTGTCGGTGCGGCCGGTGCGCCGGTATTGGTCGGTCTTCCAGCCGAGCAGCGTGTGGAGCGGCTCGGTGCCGGTGGTGGCGTACTCGTGGCGGACCTCGCCGACCTCGCGCCCCAGCTTGCGCGACTTGGCCAGCGTGCTTTTGTACGTCTTGCCGGAGTGCTCACGCAGGAAGGCGGTGTAGGCCTCGTGGCCGTCGCGCAGGTCGATGATCGGCGACGGGTGCCGCTCGTGCCGGTCGTCCAGCAGCGGCTGGCAGGCGACGAGATGGTCGAACTCGTAGACCGAGAGCCCGCACTGCCTGATCAGCCGATGCGGGTCGATCTCCACGTCCTTCGCGTGGACCAGGCCCTGCGCGTCGGTCAGCCCGGCCGCCACCGGCTTGCCGATGCCCAGCGGATGGCGCTCGAAGGGGAAGAACCCCACGATCTCCGACCCGTCGTAGAGCACCGCGACTCTGACCATGTCCCGCAGCTGGCCGACAGTGACCGTGAACTCGGGCGACAGGAACGGATTGTCGAATCCGGGCTGAGATTCCTGAAGGGCTCGCCACCGGTTCAGCTCGGGTACGCCCAGTTCGCTGGGGCGAGCAAGTGTGACGCGCATGGGCTCCTACCGTCGGCATGCCGTGTGCCTGTCAGCATGCGGGCAGACGTGTAATCCCAGGGTAAGGGGTATTTCCGTATGTCGTTTCAGGTTGCTCCGGAACGTTACGGAATTCTCAGCTAGCGTTCAGGACCGAGTAGCGTTCTAATGTGTGTGCATGACCGTTCCTGGGATCGACCAGCCCCGCCTGTTCGCGTGGATGGCCGAGAACGTCCCCGACGCGGGCGAGCCCCTCTCCGCCTCGCTGATCTCCGGTGGCAAGTCCAACCTCACCTACCTCATCGAGGCCCGCGAGCGCCGCGTGGTGCTGCGCCGCCCGCCGCTCGGGCACGTCCTGCCCACCGCCCACGACATGCGGCGCGAGTGGCGGGTCATCTCGGCCCTCGCGCCGACCCCGGTCCCGGTGCCCGACCCCGTCGCCTTCTGCGGCGACGAGGACGTCATCGGGGCGCCGTTCTACCTGATGGGACACGTCGAGGGCGCCGCCGTGCGGACCAGGGCGGAGCTCGGCGACCCGGCGCCCGAGGAGACGAGACGGCTGTCCGAACGGCTCGCCGAGGTGCTGGCCGCCATCCACGCCGTCGACTACCGCGAGGTGGGCCTGGGCGACTTCGGCCGCCCCGAGGGCTACCTGGCCCGGCAGCTCCAGCGGTGGGGCCAGCAGTGGGAGCGGTCGAAGACCGAGGACCTGCCCGAGTACGACCGGCTCGTCGGCCGGTTGCGCGACCGGATGCCGCCGGGCTCGGCCAGCACGCTCGTGCACGGCGACTACCGGCTCGACAACACGCTGATCCGGCTGACGCCCGCGCCCGAGATCCTGGCCGTGGTCGACTGGGAGATGTCGACCCTCGGCGACCCGCTGGCCGACCTGGGGCTCACGCTGACCTACTGGCAGGAGGCCGGTGACGAGGAGCGGGCCGGGATCCCGGTGGCGGGCGACGTGACGGTGGCGCCCGGGTTCCTGAACGCCGCCGAGTTCGCCGCCCACTACGCCAAGGCGTCCGGCCGGGACATCGCCGATCTCGGGTTCTACGTGGCGTTCGGCAACTTCAAGCTCGCGGTCATCGTGGAGGGTATCCATGCCCGGTTCCGGCAGGGTAAGACCGTGGGGGATGGATTCGAGCACATCGGTTCGGCCGTGCCCACTCTGATAGCTCGCGCGCACAGGATCCTCGACCAGTCGTGAACACCCCCACAGGAGCGTTGATGAGCACTGTTGCACTGATCACCGGAGCGGCGAGCGGCATCGGCGCCGCGGTGGCGCGGCGGCTGTCCGCCGGCGGCGCCAGATGCGTGCTCGTCGACCGCGACGGCGAGGGCGCCGAGCGGCTCGCCAAGGAGCTGGGCGGCGTGTCCCTGGCCGCCGACGTGAGC
Organism: Nonomuraea sp. NPDC048916; assembly: GCF_040649575.1. Lineage (NCBI taxonomy): Bacteria > Bacillati > Actinomycetota > Actinomycetes > Streptosporangiales > Streptosporangiaceae > Nonomuraea > Nonomuraea sp. NPDC048916. The sequence goes on along the minus strand of NZ_JBEZFS010000005.1, from coordinate 247,970 downwards.
GCCGAGGAGGCGTCGCGGGAGGCCGTCGCGCTCGCCGAGGAGACGTACGGCCGGCTCGACCTGGTCCACCTCAACGCCGGCATCTCCAGCGGGGTCGACTTCGACGCGTTCGACGTGGCGCAATACCACAAGGCGGTCGGCGTCAACGTGGACGGCGTGGTCTTCGGCGTCGCGGCCGCGCTGCCCCTGCTCAGGCGCTCCGGCGGCGGCGCGATCGTGGTCACCGCCTCGCTGGCCGGGCTGGTCGGCTACGACGGCGACCCGATCTACACGATGACCAAGCACGCCGTGGTCGGCCTGGTCAGGGCCCTGGCTACACCGCTCGCCAGGGACGGTGTCAGGATCGGCGCGGTCTGCCCCGGCTTCACCGACACGCCGCTGGTCGCCGGCGCACGGGAGATGTTCGTCAGCGCCGGGTTCCCGCTGCTGACCGCCGAGGACGTGGCCGCCGCGGTCGAATCCGCCTTCTACGCCGAATCGCCCGGTACGTTGCTGGTCGTGCAACCGGGCAGGCAGCCCGTGCCGTACCGTTATGCGGGTGTTCCCGGTCCGGCGGGGGGCGAGCGGCCGCCGGCCGCCTAATCTGAACCGCAAGTAGCTTGCAAGTCGCGTATATACGGTTATAAGGGTCGGGTGCGCTAGCGCCCGACCCCTGTATGTTCACGCGAGGGGTGGAGGTTCCCGTGATTCCCACCGATGGCCGGCATGCCCGGAGGCGGCCACCGTGGCCGCTCGCGCTGGGCGCCGGCATCCTCGCGATCGTGCTCGTCACCGGCATCATGATCTACGCCGCGGTCCGGACCGGCTCCAGAGACGAGTTCAAGGGCGGGGAGGTGGCCGAGATCGGGCCCACCCAGCCGGCGCCCACCCTGGAGCAGCCGCCCGCCCTCGAGGCCTGGCCCCGGTGGGGCGTCACCCACACCCAGTACAGCGCCGACACCGCGCCCAGGGAGATCGCCGACCAGGCCGAGGGAGTGCTCGGCAGGGTCCCGATGCTGCAGAACCAGCACATCATGGGCTGGGGCGTGGGCAACCCCGAGCCGCGCCCCGGACAGTACAACCTGAACGACCTCGACCGGCGGATGAAGTTCATCTCCTCGTCGCGGGGCATCCCGGTCATCACGCTGTGCTGCGCGCCCGACTGGATGAAGGGCGGCCAGCCCGGCCGCACCGACTGGAGCAAGAACCACACGGTCGCCCCCAAGCGCGAGCACTTCGACGACTACGCCAAGCTCGCCGCCAAGGTGGCCAAGCAGTACCCGACCGTCAAGCACTTCATGGTCTGGAACGAGTTCAAGGGCTTCTGGGACCCGACGACCAACCGGTGGGACGCCGAGGGCTACACCCAGATGTACAACAAGGTCTACGCGGCCCTGAAGCAGGTCGACGACGACATCCAGGTCGGCGGGCCGTACGTGCCGATCGAGAGCAACGCCCGCACGAGCGCGTCCGAGCTCAGCGGCCCGTGGGGCACCATCGACCAGCGCGCGCTCGACGCGATCGAGTACTGGATCCAGAACAAGAAGGGCGCCGACTTCATCGTGGTCGACGGCGCCTCGATGACGAACGACAAGGGCAACGTCCCCGACGAGTTCGCCGCCCAGGCCAAGTTCGGCGCGATCACCACCTGGTTGCGTGAGAAGAGCAACGACATGCCGGTGTGGTGGGCCGAGTGGTACGTCGAGCCGGAAAACTCCGGCTGGAGCGAGGACAAGCGCACCGCGGTGCAGGCCACGGCGCTGATGGAGTTCGCCAGGAGCGGCGTGACGTCGGCCCTCTACTGGAATCCGCAGGTGAAGGGCCAGGGCACCTGCGCGGGCTGCCTGTGGACACCCGGCGGCGGCGAGGACACGCCCATGGCGGGGCTGCTGAGCGGGTTCACCCGGTGGTTCCCCGCCGGGGTCCGGCTCCAGCAGGTCGGCTCGTCCGACGAGCGGATCAAGGTCCTGGCGCAGGAACGTCAGGTCGTGATGGTCAACACGGCAGACGCCGACGTCACGGCCACCGTGGACGGCAAGCAGGTGACGTTCAAGCCGTACGAGATCAAGTGGGACGGGCGGGGCCAGGGCTAGCGGCCGTCTCCGGCCGGCTCCCGTAGGTGAGATATCTCAGCAGCCACTCCACGGGCCCGTACCTGTGCGTCCGTAGCCACCGGCGGCTCCAGACCACCTGCCCGGCGAAGACGCCCGCCGCGATCAGCACCTCCAGCGGCGGGCTGACCCGGTCCACCAGCGCCAGGCCGTAGCCGGTGAAGATGAGCGCGCAGATCAGCGACTGCGCCAGGTAGTTGGACAGGGCCATCCGCCCGGGCGCGGCCAGGAGGCGGCCGAGCCGGGGCAGGCGCGGCAGCAGCCGCAGGAACGTGGCCGCGTAGGCGGCGGCCAGCAGCGGCGCGGTCAGCAGGTCGACCGCCTCGCCGGCGAACTTGTGCACGGCGCCGGTCCACGCCGACAGCGTGTAGACGAACGCGCCGCCCAGCCCGGCGGTGAAGCCGATCCACTGCAGTCTCCTGAGCGTCGCGGTGTGCGCGTGGAGGTCGCGCAGCAGGCCCAGCTTGCCCACCGCGAGCCCGATCAGGCACGCGGCCAGCACGGCAGGGCCCTGGAAGAGCACGCGCAGCACGACGATGAGCGACAGCTTGCGCAGGTGCTCGGCGACGATCTGCGGGGCCGAGCCCGCCAGCGAGGTGTCCGACTTGATCGCCTCCGCGGTGCCGTGTGACACCGTGCCCGCCATGTCCAGGCCCGTCCCGGCCAGGACGGCCAGCAGCACGAACCCCGCCGCCAGCACGCACGTCAGCACGATCGCCAGCGCGACCGCGGTCCTGGGCGTGATCCGGCGCAGCAGCAGGAGCGCCAGGCCCGCCATCGCGTACGTGGTCAGGATGTCGCCGGGGAAGAGCAGCACGGCATGGGCGAGCCCGAGCACGAAGAGCCCGGCCAGGCGCCGCAGGAACATCGGCACGAACGCCTTGCCCCGCCGCGCCGCCGAGTCGACCTGGAGCGTGAAGCTGTAGCCGAACAGGAACGAGAACAGCAGATAGAACTTGTTCTCCAGGAACATCGTGACGGTCCACCGCACCGCCCAGTCGAGCGGCGAGCCGAACGCCGGCTCCGCCAGCCCGGCCATCCGGTAGCCGGAGGCCAGGAAGGCGATGTTGACCACGAGGATTCCCAGCAGCGAGAACCCGCGCAGAGAGTCGACCGCCGTGATCCTCGTCGCCGGCCCGTCCACCTCGACGGGATGTGTTCGCTGTGCCGTCATCAGCGGACATCATTCCGTAAAACCTGAGAGGTTCCTGTGAATTCAGTTATTTTGGGCGATATATATGAACCGCTCCACGATCACCCCGACGGCCACCAGGAAAGCGGGGATGGCCAGGAACAACAGCCTCTTGCGGGCCCGGCGGGCCCGGTTCGGGCCGTGCAGCCGGATCACCTCGTAGGCGAAGAACGTGATCCACGTCACCGCCAGCGCCCCGATGCCCACCGGAGTCCACGGCGAGGTGGGATCGCCGCGGCCCTTGTACGGCTGCGGATCCGGGATCTCCGTCCCCCTGACGAACGTCTTCCAGGTGTAGAGGGCGGCATCCTCGTTGGAGTAGACCTTCTTCAGGTCCGGCGAGGCGTCCAGCGCGGCCCTGAACTTCTCGCCCCAGTCCTTCGGGAAGCCCTCGTTCAGCTGCAGGTAGCCGACCTGGCCCCGGCTGACGACGAGATAGGTGTTGCGCGGGCTCTCCTTGAGCTTCGCCACGGCCTTGGCGATCTGCGTCGGATCCTTGTAGACCAGCGCCTGGCCGGTGAAGTTGACCAGCTCGACGTCCTTCTCGCCCCAGGGCAGCGTCGGGGTGACCTCGGGACCCTCCTTCGGCACCAGGTAGAGCACCCGCGCGCTCGGCTTGTCGTGGTCGTACACGTAGTGCATCGCGGCGACCTCGCCCGAGGTCACCCGCTCGAACTTCTCGTTGCCGTAGCGGGCGACGAGGAACGCCATGGCCAGCACGACCGAGACGGACGCCGCGAGGACGACCGTGACCTTCCTCGTCACCTCGGGGTTGAAGCGGACGTTCCGCCTGCGGATGGGGATCGTCTCCTCCCGCACGTCCGCGCTGTCGGCGGGCAGGTTGGGGAAGAACGCGTACGCGGCCAGCAGGCAGGCCCCGGGCAGCGCGAACATGTAGATGCGCAGCCCGATCTCGCCGCCGTAGCTCTGCAGGCCCAGCGCCATCACCGGCACGCAGAGCAGGATCAGCGCCGCCCGGTCGAACACCCCGCGGCGCAGCCTGCGCAGCAGGCCGGTGGCCGCCAGCGAGAGGATCACGACCAGGATGCCGAGGCGCGCCTGGAGCACCAGCGCGTGCGCCGGGTCGCTGCCCTCGATCCGGTCGCCGGTGTTGCTCTGGATGTTGTCGAAGATCCTGCCCAGCCCGCCGAAGATCGTGTCGATCTGGCTGGCCCAGAAGCCCACGGCCTCGTAGCTGATCCAGGCCAGCACCACCAGGCCCAGGGAGAACGGCAGCGCCCAGGTCAGCGACGTCCGCTTGAAGATCAGGAACGCGGTCACCACGCCGAGCATCATGAACGGCGTGATCTGGTGCGAGGCCGTCGACGCGAAGAACAGCGCCAGCAGCAGCGTCAGCATCAGCAGCTTGTCGGCCCGGAACGTCCCGGTGTTGGCGATCTCGCCCGGCGTCATCGCGTCGAGGCGGCCGAGCAGCTTGCGCAGCCCCTTGGGCGGCACCGGTTCGGTGCGCGGCTCCACCCGTCCGAACCAGCGCAACAGGATCGCCACGAAAGCCAGATACAGGGCGAACGTGAAGCCCTGCGGGGAGAAGTAGTCCTGCCCGATCCACTGCACGAGCACGAACAGCAACGCCGCGAACCAGCGTGCCCGCGTCGTCGCCACCACCTGGCGCAGGATGAGCACGAAAGGCAGCAGGTAGAGCAGGTTGGACAGCAGCGGCGTCCACTGCAGGATCGTGGTCATGTCGCTGATCCCCGCGGCCTTCGTCACGAACGCGAAGAGCGCGAAGTAGCCCGGCCAGCCCATCCGGGCGTCGATGTTGATCGCCGTCTCGCCGGTCCGGCCGATGAAGTCGACGAACCCCGCGTGGATGTACGCCGTGGGGAAGCGCGGCTCGTCGGCCACCAGCGCGCCCGCGCCGTGCAGCGCGAACGTGATGACCGCGATCTGGAACAACAGCAGGAACTTGCGGTCGGTGGACTGCGCGACCGTGACGAAGAACGCGACGAGCATGATCAGGATGGCCACGAACGCCGTAGCGGGCAGCGCCGCGATCAGCCCCAGCCCGTTGATGTCGTCCGGGTCCACCCCGCGGTACGGTCCCGGAGCCACGCGCAGCGCCAGGATGTACATGACCAGCGCCTCGACGGTGAGCAGTATCGGCAGCCAGGTGGGCGCGCTGTGCAGCAACCGCCGCGGCCCCCACGCCCCTCCCTTCCCGGCCGGCCGCGCCGCCCGCGCCCCTGGTGACGCCTGAGGCGCGATCTGAGGCGCCTGGGGGCCATGAGGCGCTTGAGGCGCTCCGGGCGCGCCCAGAGGCGCCTGGGGCGCCCCCTGCAACGCCTCCGTCCCCCCCGTCCCGGTCCGGCCGCCCTCGCCGGGCGCCGTCCCGGCTGTGCCGTCCTTGCTGGGCGTCGTCGTGCCGCCCGTGCCGGGCCTCATTCCGGCCGCGCCGGCCTTGCGGGCCGTCGTGCCTCCCGTGCCGGGTGATCGTCCGGCTGTGCCGCCCGTGCGGGGCGCCGTTCCGGCCCCGCCGCCCTTGCCCGGCGACTGCCCGGTCGCGTCGTCCGGTCCGCGTTCGGCGGGCGTCATGCCCTCGGCCCGGGAGGTGTCCGTACGGGTCGACGAGCCCCGGCCGCCGGCCGCGCCTCCGGCCGGCGGCGTCGCCCTGCCGGAAGACGTCTCTCCGCTCTGGGAGGCGCCACCAGGTGGCCGGCTCTCACCTGGTCGGGAGGGTCGTCCGTCGTCGGCACGGGCCACACTCGTGACGGGCAGCGTCTCGGTCGCCGGGTCATCGGCCGGGGCCGTGCCGGCGGCGGGAAGCGCCTCCGTGTCCGGTCCATCCGCCGTTGACGTGCCCGACGACCTGTCCTTGGCGGGTGCCGCGCCTTCGCCTCGGGCGCTGTCTGTTCGAGAGGCGCCCGATGGGCTGTCCTTGGCGGGTGCCGTGCCCTCGCCCTGGGCGCCGTCAGCACGGGGCGACGGGCCCGCGCCGGGCGTCTCGTCGGACTGGGACGCGCCACCGGGGTCTGCGTCGGTGGGAGGTGACGAGGGGGAGGCGGTCACGTCGGGGACCGTGGGCGGGCCGCCGATGCGCAGGGTGGGGAGGCGGAGCGCCGTCGTCGTGTCGGAGTCCGCCACGTCGTCGTCCCCGGCGGCCGGGCCGGCCTCCGGGGACGGGGTGTCAGCGGGCCCCCCGGACTCCCCGGAGAGCGAGATCCGGGGAATGATGCCCGTGGCCTCCGGATCGAAGGGCACGTCCGGCTCCTGCTCGCCCTTGAGCTCTGAGGAACCCGTGAACCCGGTTGTCATGCCATCGCCGTCCCGTTGCCTCACGTTGACCATCATGGGGCCCCGGGCGACCCCTGAGCGACGCTGGGCTGCCCGATTTCGCCGAATTTGAGAATTTTGCGGAGATTTCCGAAGATCAAAAAGGCTACCAGGAGCTCGCTGAAGAGCATGCCGTAGCCGACCGCGTTCACTCCGGCGAAGGGGAACAGCACGACGATCGAGACCAGCACCGTGGACGCCAGGCCGATCTGCACGATCGCCAGCGTGCGCGCCTGGCTCTGCGCCCGCAGCGCGCTCAGGTAGACCTCGATCAGCACCCGTGGCAGCACGGCCAGCGCCATCAGCCGCAGCAGCGTCGTGCCCTCCGTGGCGAACTCCGACCCGAAGATGGTCAGGATCAGCGGCGCGGCGAGGATCGTCACCCCGATCACCGGCGTGATGATCAGGAAGGCCCGGCGCAGCGCCCTGCGGCAGTTGTCGGCCAGTTGCGCCCGGTTGAAGGAGCCCTCGACGGTCAGCGACACGGCCATGTTCATCGCGAGCAGCTCGATCATGCAGCCCAGCGTGTGGGCCATCGAGAAGCGGCCGAACGTGGCCTCGCCCACCTGGGTCGCGATGATCACCGGGACGAGGTAGACGATGGCCAGGATCGACAATGTCCCGGGGAAGTCGCCGGCCAGGAACCGGCCCACGTCGCGCAGCCTGGGCGGCCGCGCGTTGGCCTCGGCGCTCTTCACGTGCCGGGGGATGACGATCGCGAAGATGAACCAGTTGATCGGGATCAGCGCGATCGCGGTCGGCACCATCCAGGAGACGAAGATGCCCCCCTCGGGCAGCGCCCCGGCCAGCGCGACCAGCAGGCCCATCTTGACCAGGCCGAAGACCAGGCTGTTGAGCGGCACCCAGGTGGCCTTGCGCAGCCCCGTCAGCACCACGTCCTGGAGCGTGAACACCGCCCAGACCAGCACCGCGGCCAGGAAGAAGAGGCCGGGACCGAACCCGCCGAGCACCGAGTAGGTCTTGCCCCACAGCGGCAGCGTCAGCAGGAAGCCGGCCGCCGCCACCACGCCGGTCGCCGCCGCGAGGCCGTACGCGCGCAGGACCAGTTCGGGGGTGCGGCGGCCCGCCACCGGGAGGAAGCGGGCGAGCGCCCCCACGAAGCCCAGCGCGGTCAGCGACGCGAACAGCCGCATCGCGGTGATCACGGCCTGGCCCCTGCCGAACTCCTCGGGCGTGTAGTAATGGGCGGCCAGCAGCCAGTAGCCCATGCCCAGCACGGCGGTGATGCCGGTGTTGGCCATCAACGCGTAGCCGTTGCGGAGCAGTGGGCTGCGAAGGTCGTGGAGGACCTTGCGCCAGACGCTAGACATCTCCGCGCACCCGACGCAGGCCGTACCTGGTCCGCCTGACGACCGCGTAGCCCTTGGTGAGGACGCGTTCGCGCAGGTAGATCAGGGGTACGGCGCTGCCCTCCACGGCGCGTCTGAACATGCTGATGGTCGTGTTGCCGGCGACCGTCAACCGGGGGATGGCGAGCATGTCGTGCCGGTCGGCGGCGATCGCGTTGCTCACGGCACAGGCGGCGAAATATCCCGCCTTGCGCACTTCGCGGCGAACTCGGGCGCTGGAGTAGCCGTAGGGATAGGCCATGGTGGCGACCGGAGCCCCGATCTTCTCCTCCAGCAGCCCCTTGTTCTTGCGCAGCTCCTGGCGGAGCTCTTGGGTGGGCAGCTGGTCGAGCTGCGGATGGCTGTGGCTGTGGCCGCCGATCTCGATGCCGGTCTGCGCGATCTCGCGGGCCTGGCCCCAGCTGAGCATGTCGTCGAGCGCCCTGCCCGCGGCGTCGGAGCCCGCGTCGGCCACCCAGCCGCTGGTCAGGAAGACCGTGGCGGGGAAGCGATAGCGCTCGAGCAGCGGCAGGGCGTTGGTGTGGAAGTCGGCGTAGCCGTCATCGAAGGTGACCACGATGGGTTTGACGGGCATGACGCTGGTCTTGTTCAGCCCCGCCACCAGATCGCCGAGCGTCATCGGGGTGAAGCCGCTCTCCGACAGGTAGGCGAGCTGCTCCGCCAGGTCGGAGGGGCGCACCGAGTGGGGGCGGGTCTCCTCGTTCGGATCGTCGGTGACCGAGTGGTACATCAGGATCGGCACGCGGGTCATGACCGCACCGCCTTCAGCCGGGCGGTGCCGACGACGTAGCCCCAGGTGGTCCAGGCCAGGCCGATCACGATCGCGGCGGCCCTGCCGAGCCCGCCCAGGTCGCCGCGCAGCGCCTCACCGAGGCCGCGCAGCGCGCCGAGCGGCAGGGTCTTCAGCGCGTGCGCGCGCTCGCTGGCCAGGCCGTCCTGGGTGCCGACCTCGTTGGTGACCAGGGCCTTGGACAGGCCCTCGGCGTAGCACCTGGACCGGAAGTAGGCGAACCTCTCCCGCTGGGCCGACACCTTGTGGCCGATCACCGCGCGCGGCTCGAACAGCATGACCGAGCCGGGCTTGCGCTGGCTCAGCCTGATGCAGAACTCCGTCTCCTCACAGCCGAGCGGCCTGCTCTTGCGGCCCTGCACGCTGCGCCCGATGCCGCTGTGGAACCCGCCCACCTCGGACACGACCTCCCGGACGAAGGCCGCGTTGCCGCCCATCACATTGCGGATCGGCGCCCTGACCGCGGGCATGCCGCGGTAGGTGCAGCCGACCGTCCAGTCGAACTCGTACGGGAACCACCGCGGCCTGCGCCGCGAGGCCCACAACGGCTCGGTGCGCCCGCCCACGCCGACGACGCCCGGATCCTGGAAGCCCTCCTCCAAAGCCTCCAGCCAGCCGGGATCGGCGACGGCGTCGTCGTCGAGGAAGGCGACGATGTCACCGGTGGCCGTGGCCACGCCGGTGTTCTTGCCGCCCGACAGCCCCTGCTCGTGCGTGTTCTCCACCACGATGACCTGTGGGTAGGCCCGCTTGAGCTTCAGGTGCAGGTCGGGGTTGTGGTCGACCACCAGGATCAGCTCGTGTGGCCGGCGCCGCTGGCGCTCGACCGACTCGACGGCCTCCCTGATGTCCTCCCACCGTTCCTCGGTGTAGACACAGATGACGACGGACGTGTTCACTGCAAGGCCTCTTTTTATGCGACGCCCCGGTCCGCGGCGGGGGCGGCGGCCGGCTTGGGTTGCGCGGGAGTGGGCTGGCGGCGCCACTCGCGCAGGATGGTCTTGAGCACCCGGATGCCGTCGCGCACGGCGCGCAGGTTGCTCTCGCCGTGGATGCGGCAGCGTTCGTGGCTGGGCACCTCGTGCACCTTCAGCCCGCCCTTGGCGGCCCGGACGTTCATCAGGGTCTCGACCTCGAAGCCGTCGCAGTCGAGGTCGAGCACGTCCAGGTGGCGGGCCCAGAAGGCGTTGTAGCCGTAGCAGAGATCGGTGTACTGGGTGCCGTACATGACGTTGACCAGGCTCGTGAGCAGCTTGTTGCCGAACCTGCGGTTGAAGGTGAGGTCATCGCTGCCGCCGCCCGCGGCGTAGCGCGAGCCCTTGACGAAGTCGGCGCCCGTCACCAGCGCGCCGACGAACGTGATGATCTCGTGGCCGTCGGTGGAGCCGTCGGCGTCGATCATCACGATGATGTCGCTGGTGCAGGCGGCGAACCCGGCGGCCAGGGCGTCGCCCTTGCCTCTGCCGGTCTGCGTGACGACCTTCACATTCGGCCGCAGCCGCTTGGCGACGGCGACCGTGTCGTCGACGGAGTTGCCGTCGACGAGGACGATCTCGTCGATCCACTGCGGCAGCGTGGCGAAGACGTGGGGCAGGTTCTCCGCCTCGTTCATCGCCGGCACGACCACGCTCACCGTTGGGGATATGGCCAGGTGAGGGGTGACCGGCGTGAAACGCTCAATCGGCGGCATCGATCGCAAGGGTGTGATCTGAACCTTGCCATTGTGCTTGGTGATCTCGGGACTCATGGTGAGGCAAATCCTTCCGGGACCTCCTCCACGCGTACCGAGGACGGCCACACCCGGGTGCTGGGGGAATGACGACATCGGCGAACGGCGCATGGGACGGTCCTGTGGAGTGAGGGTTGTGCTTAGGTGCTGCTGTGCTGCTGTGCCAGGGGGCGGGAGCTCAGTTGGCTCCCGTTGGTTCTTTCACTGCGGGTTTGGCTGACTCTTGGCGTAACGAGCTGCGGACTCGACCGAAGCCCTTTAAGACACGGTCGGCCGCTCTATAGAGAGACGGTCGGTCCAGGACAATTGTTCGCGCCTTGTTGAAAGGAGTCCTGCCCATCCAGTGCATGGCCGCCGCCGCGGAGGGTCTGGACACGCGGCCCTCGGCTACGTACAGGACCCCGCTCTTGAGCCAGTCCTTGTACTCCTTGCCGCCCTTGCCCATGTCGACCATGTGCAGACCGGCCGCCGCGGCGGCCTCGGCCATCTGCAGGTGGTGCACGATGCCCGGGGAGTAGCGGGCGTATTCGATGTCGTAGGCGGGGAACCATCCGACGAGCGTGGTGGCCGTGCGCAGGCCGAAGTGGCCGGCGACCGGCGTGTCGCCGGCGTAGAGCATGGTCAGCACGCCGCCGAAGTCCTCGGAGTGCTCGGCGTGCATCAGGTCGATCAACTCGACGATCCACGGCTGGGCGAACCTGTCGACCCGCCCGGTGCGCCGGTACTGGTCGGACTTCCAGCCGAGCAGGACGCGCAGCACTTCCGGATCCGCCGAGGCGTACTCGAAGCGCAGGTCGCCCTGCTCCCTTCCGAGCTTGCGCTCCTTGTAGCGCACGGTCTTCAGGTTCTTGGGGGAGTTGGACCGCACCTGCTCCAGCCAGGCGTCGAAGCCGGCGGTGAAATCCATGACCGGCGCCGGGCGGACGTCGGCCTCGTAAGGGGCGAACGTCGGCTGCCCCGCGACCAGGTGATCGAAGTCGAAGACGGTCAGCTTGCAGGTGCGCAGCAGAGCGCGGGCGTCGACCTCCAGCCCGGCGGCCGAGATCAGGCCGTGGCAGGTGGTCAGGAAGCCGCCGAGCGGCTTGCCGATGCCGAAGCTGTGGCGCTCGTAGGGGAAGAACCCGGCGATGCCGGATCCGTCGTGGACCACCGCCACCCTCACGTAGTCGCGCAGGCGGTCCATCGCCACGGCGAACTCCACCGACAGGAACGGGTTGTCCAGGCTCAGGTCCGCCTTCTGCAGCTCCCGCCAGCGGGCGCGTTCGGAGTCTCCGAGATCCCCGGGGCGAACCACCGTGATCTTCACCTTGACCTGGCCCCCTGTTCGGTCTGCATGTTCTTCCCCCGGTACAACACGCGAAGCACGTACATGAACCCTCCGAGCACGGCGACCGTCGCGACCCCCGCCCGCGGCGACCATGCGCTGAACTGCAGCATGGCCTGGGCGAGGAGCACGTTGATCACGAGGCTCGCCGCGGCGCCCACCGACAGCGCGGCCAGCGGGTCGCGATCGCGGAGCAACCCGACGACCGCCGCCCCAGGGACGACCAGAAGGAACAGGGAGATCAGGAACGGGCGAAGCGGGGTCTCGATGTCGAAGAGCGCGATCACCGCTCCCGCGATGCACGCGAGCCCGAGCAGCCACGCGAGCGCTCGGCGGTGCCTGATCATGGTGTTCTCCTGGCTCCTGGCTGGGTAAAGGCGCGATTGATCGCATTTCATGGGACCAATCCACTCGCTGGCACGTCAATGCCGACGCTTGGCGACCCGCTTCGGTTTACCCATCAGTGGAGATTTTCCATGTGGCCTTCAACACATGGCCAATCGTCCTCCCGGCCCGACCCGATCGCCAAGTACACCAGGATGCCCTATTTGACGCCCGATCTTCGAGTCGGGGCCGGAATCATCCCCGTATGTCGGTAAAAGAAGATCTCAGGTGAGTTGGCTCACTCGTGGGAAAGTTGTTGCCTCATGAGGGGTTCGCCGTCTCGATGTGCACACCGTCGGCGGAGGCGCTCTGTGACGGATCGCTCACCGGGTCGGTCACGTCCGGGGTGGGTGTCGGGTCCTCGGAGGGCGCCTCGGAGTGCTGCCGCGGCTGGCCGTGCCAGGACAGGGAGCAGGTGCCGCCGCCGCCGTTCGAGCTGAACGAGACCGTTCCGCTGCCGGGGGTGTTCGGATCGGTGACCGTGACCCAGATGGACGCGGACCCGCCGGCCTTGATCGAGCCGCTCGCCGGGAACACGCCGAGCCCCTGCGAGGCGCTCGCGCTCCAGCTCAGGGCGGCGTTGCGGGCGGTCAGCCGGACGGTGGCGGCGCCGTCGATCCCGTTCGGGCAGGTGGCGCTCAGCCGGGCGCCGGGCACGGCACGGCGGGTGGCCGGCGGGGCGGTGGCCGGCCTGGTGGTGGCCATCGTGGCGACCGGCCGCACCGTCGGCGGCACCCGGCCGGAGTCCGCGACCGAGGGCGTCGGGGTGGGGCCGGGCGTGGGCTCGTCCTCGGCTTCGGGCTCGGGCTCTTCGGCGGGGCCGGTGAGGCCCTCCTCCGGTGAGGAGGCGGGCGGCGAGGGGATGACGTGCAGCGCGGTGCCGGTGCCGGTCTCGCCGCCGCTGATCATCACCATCGCGCCGGTCGCCGCGAGCACGCAGGCGCCCGCGAGGACCACCGGCGCGAGCCCGCGCGGGCGGCGGCGCCGCGAACGGGGCTCGGCCATCGCCGGAAAGCCCGAACGGTCGAGACCGTCGCCCCGATCCATGATCAGCATGCGGGTCTCGTCGCCGTCAGGGCTCCCGCACGTCTCGATCACCCGGTGGCGCAGCGAGATCGGCGGGTAGGCGACCGGGACCATGTCGAGCAGCCGGCCCGCCGAGACCTTCCGGTGCCGTCCCTCGGTGCACACCTCGCAGCCGCCGATGTGCCCGGACAGCCGCCTGCGCAGCAACGGCGTGAGCGGCCCCTCCCACGAGTCGACCATCGACGACAGGTCGGGGCAGTGCGCGCGCCCCACGCGGGCCAGGATGACGGCCGCGGCGGCGTTCTCCAGATGGTCGCGGGCCCTGCCGAGGCGGCTCGCGGACTGGCGCGAGGTCAGCCCCAGGACGGCGCCGGCCTCGGCCGGGGTCAGGCCGTGGCGCGGCGACAGCTCCAGCAGCTCGCGCTCGTTCCTGCTCAGCTCGCCCAGCGTCTCCCGCACCAGCTCGGACAGCTCGGCGTCACCGGAGTCCTCCAGCACGGGCGCGGGCAGGCCCTCCGGGGGAGTGCCGCCCCGGTGCGCCATCCGGGCCACGGCCTGGAACCGGGTCAGCGCGTACAGCCAGGCCCGCAGCCGGGCCCCTTCCTTCAGCCGCCGCACGCACCCCTGCGCGGTGACCAGCGCGTCGTGGACGGCGTCGGCCGCCGTCTCCCGCTCTCCCAGCAGCATGAAGGCGTAGGCGTACAGCCGCTCGCCATAGGCGTCGTACAACGTGGCGGGGGCGTCGGCGTCGCCGCGCCGCAGCGCGTCCGCCAACCGCTGGTCGTCGGCACGGTCCACACTCGGCCATCCAGGCACGCAGTCCCTCCCCGGCTGGGTTCGGTACCCCCACGCGCGTAGGACGCGGCCGGAAAAAGACCGGTTGGCCATAGATGCTCAACAGGCATGAACAGGTAAAACAGTGTCAGAAGTGATGCGGGTTACCCGAGTCACCCGTCGCACTTGGGGGCGCAGAGGCGGCGTTCCATGCCCTGCAGGAAGAAGTCGCGGACCTGGAGGATGTCCTTGGCGATGTAGGCCTCGCCGCCGGTGGCACGGGCGAGGGCGTCCATCCGCTGCTTGCCCTTGGGGGCGTCCGGGCCGAACGCGATGAGCAGGATGCTGACCGGCCGCTTCGGGTTGTACGTCTTCTTGAGGAACGACAGGATCTGCGCGTCGCTCACGCCGCCGTCGGGGTCGTCGTTGCCGGCGCCGTCGGTGAGGATCACGATAGTGTTGATCTTGTCCTCGGCGTACGTCTTGGTCATCTCGGTGTAGGCGGCCTTGATCGTGTCGTTGAGCCCGGTGTCGCCGGTGGCCTTGGGCTGCAGCGTGGCGAGTTTCCTGACCATCGTCTCCTTGCGCAGCACTCCGTCGACGGTCTCGCTCAGCGGGCCGACCGAGACGTTCTCGATCCAGTCCTTGCCCTGGCCGTTCAGGTGCGTGGAGAAGGCCCACTGGCCGATCTCCGAGTCGGCCGGGAACAGGCCCAGCCCCTCGGACGCGATCTTGCTGATCGCCTGCATGCGGGTCATGTTCGTGCCTGGCACGGGCAGGGCCATCGTGCCGGACACGTCGATCAGGGAGAGCATGCGGGTGCCGAGGTTCAGCCTCGACCAGGTCTGCGCCATGCTGGCCACGGTCTTGGCGTCGGGCGCGGGCAGCGCCTCGGGGGTCGCGGGGTTGAAACCCTTCTCCTTGGACAGCGTGTCGCCCGCCTTGCCGTCGGGCGTGCGGAAGCCCTGACCGCGCAGCACCTTGCGGGCCGACTCGGTGGCGAGCTCCTGCTGGAACGCGGACGCCGCCTTCCGCACGCCCGGGTCCTTGGCGACGATCATGATCGGGTAGTCGAGGCTGAGCGTGCCCTCGGCCGGGTAGAGCGGCACCACCTGGGCGTCCGGCTTCTTCGTGTTGTGGCTGTAGACGGTCTGCTCCGTGGTGACGCCGACGGGCACCCTGCTGCCGGATTTCACGGTGAGGCTGGCCAGCATCGCGTTCGGGTCGGAGACCAACTGGCCCGACAGCTCCTTCAGCGCGCCCACCAGCGCCTTGTTCTGGCCCGCCTGCTTGGCCGAGCCGGCGGCGGCCAGCAGCGCGGCCATCCCGGCGGAGTTCTTCTGTGGGTCGAGGGCGAGCACGCGGACCTTCTTGCCGGGACCGTCCGGGTTCGCGACGTTGGCCGCCGCGATCATGCCGGCCCAGCTCGGCTTGAGGCTGCCGGCCAGCTTCGACGCCGCCGACTTGGCGGTCACGAGGACGACGGGGGAGTTGGCGACGGAGCCGGACGGCTCGGGCAGCGCGGCCGCGGCGGCGGGCTCGCCGCGCAGCCGGGCCACCACGAGGCTGGAGTCGGCCACCCACACGTCGGCGTCGGCCTTGCCCGCGGCCAGCTCGTTCGCGGTCCTGGCCGCCGACTCCTTGGCCACCGTCACCTCGACGCACCGGCTGTCGATGGAGTGCAGGGCCTTGTTGTAGTTGCCGGCGATCTTGTTCAGGGCCGGCTGGATGTCCGGGGTGGCGACGACGCGGAGCGGCAGCTTGCCTCCGGAGCAGTCGTGGTCGCGGTTGAAGATGACGAACGCGGCGACACCGAGCAGGACGGCTAGGGCGACCGCCCCGGCGAGCGGGACGAGCACCCGGCCCCGGCCGCCTCCCGCGGCCCGCCTGCGGGGTGCTGGTTGCTGGGCTTGGTAGCCGCCATCGAACTCGTCTGTGCGGTGTCGCCCCACGATGTCCTCTTAGATGTGTCGATGACCTTCCGGAGACCCTAGCCGGAGATGCTCCGCAATACTGTCGGAACGATACTCGGTACGGTTAGTGTGGCAAAACAGCCCTTTTGGTGCAGAAACCACGGGGAGTCACTGTCAGTGGCAGCATTCGTGACCGCGCCAGGCTCGCGTTCCCTCACGCACGGCCACCGCCGCCAGCGCGAGCGCCATGGCCGGATCCAGCCACCACCAGCCGAACGTGTTGAGCCACAGCCCGGCCAGGACACCGGCCGCCATCGTGGCGCAGATCAGGTTCTGGGTGCCCTCCCCCGAGGTCGACGGGGACGCCAGCCGCAGCCCCAGCCGCCGCTTGGCCAGCCCCAGCGCCGGCATGCTGACCATGCTGACCGCGGTCACCACGATGCCCAGCGTGCTCGGCGCGGGCCGGTGGCCGGCGTCGAGATCGTGCGCGACATGCACGACCAGGTAGGGGGCGAGCACCCAGAAGCTCACCGCGACCGCCCGCCGCGCCTTGAGCTCCGCGCCCGCCGACAGTGTGCGCGAACCGGTGAACCGCCACACCACGATCAGGCTCGCCGCCGCCTCCACCAGGGCAGCCAGCCCCCAGCCGATCAGCGCCACCGAGTGCGCGGCCACCCCCGCCGCCAGGCCGAGGGAGCTCTCCAGGCCGAGCCACACCAGCGTGACGACCGACAACGCGCGAGCCGTGCGCGCGGCCCGGAGCCAGTCGGCTGACGCGGCCGGATGCGCGTGAACCCGCTGGTCAGGCACCTTGAACCTCCGAATCCGCGGCTTCCGGCCGCCGACAGCGTTACGTACCATACCCGCTACTTAGCGTGACTTTAGTGTTGAGGGGCAAAGATTGGCAGGGTAATCTGTAATGATCGTTTCGGGGGAGGGATCCGTCCGTGCCGTTCACGCCCGCTCACATCGCCGCCGTGCTCCCGCTCGCCTCCTCATCCCGGATCCGCAGACTGGTCGACCCGTGGGCGCTGGCGATCGGCGCGATGGTGCCCGACCTGCCGATCTTCCTGCCGTTCCTGCCCGACTACTCCGACTGGCACGCCTGGCATGGCGTGTTCACCATCGACCTGCTGGCGGTCCTGGCGCTGCTGGCCCTGTTCCACCTGGTGCTCAGGGATCCGCTGATCTCCCTCCTGCCGCCCTCGCTCGCGGGCCGCGCCGCGACCCTGCTGCCCTCGTGGCGCCGCGTGCGGCCGCTGCCGATCGTGGCCGGCGCGCTGATCGGTGCCGCGAGCCACATCCTGTGGGACTCCTTCACCCACTCCACCGGCCCGGCGGAGTGGGGCGACTGGCTGTCCTACTCGGTCTTCGGCGTGATCAGGCTGTTCCGCCTGCTGCAGTACGGCTCCTCGGTGGTGGGGCTGGCCGTCGTGGTGTGGTGGGCCTGGCGCCGCCTTTCGCGGATGGCCGCCTCCGGCGTGCCCGACCACCTGCGGATCTCCCCCCGCACCCGCCTGACGGTCCTCACGGCCTGCTATGTCGGCATCCTCGCCGGAGCGCTCCTCTGGCCGGTGGTCGACCCGCCCGCCCCGGAGCTCGGCCTGCCCAGCGTGCTCACCAAGGTGGGCGCGGGCACCGTGGTCGGGCTCGCCCTGGTGCTCACCTGCTACGCGCTCGTCTGGCAGGTCAGGCGGCTCGTGGCAGTATCTGAAGGTGCATGAGTACGTAACCGACGCGGCCGACCCCCGACTCACCGACTACACCCGGCTCCGCGACGTAGAGCTGCGCAAGAGCCTCGAAGCCGAGCGCGGGCTGTTCATCGCCGAGGGCGAGAAGGTGATCAGGCGCGCGGTCGCCGCCGGCTACCCCATCCGCTCGGTCCTCACGGCCCGCCGCTGGCTGGATCCGCTCGCCGACGTGCTCGGCGACGCCCAGGTGTACATCGCCGGTGACGAGGTCATGACGGGCATCGCCGGATTCCAGGTGCACCGGGGGGCGCTGGCCTCGATGGCACGACTCCCGCTGCCCCCGCTCGACACCGTGCTGTCCGGCCCCTCGCCGGGGCCCCGGCGGATCCTGGTGCTCGAGGACCTGGTCGACCACGGCAACGTCGGCGCGATCTTCAGGTGCGCCGCCGCGCTCGGCGTCCACGGGATCGTGCTGTCGCCGCGGTGCGCCGACCCGCTCTACCGGCGGGCGGTGAAGGTGTCGATGGGGGCGGTCTTCTCCATCCCGTACGCCCGGATGGACGACTGGTACAACGGTCTGGCGCGGCTGCGGGAGGCCGGCTACCAGACGCTGGCCCTGACGCCCGACCAGTCCGCCACCTCCCTGGACACGGTGAAGATGACCGACCGGGTGGCTCTGCTGCTCGGCTCCGAGGGCGACGGGCTGTCGTCCCGGTGGCTGCACGAGGCCGACGAGCCGGTCTGCATCCCGATGAGCCCGGCCGCGATGGAGGCGGGAGTCGACTCGCTCAACGTGGTGGCCGCCGCCGCGATCGCCTGCCACGGCCTGATGCGCTGATCCCGGCGCCGCCGGGCTTTCAGCGGCGTATGTGAGCTTCGCCGGGCTTCGCGATGATGATCGTTATTCTCCGGGCAGCCGAATAATCTGGTGTTCCTGCTGGCCCGTACGGTGAGCGGATTCTTCACCGCCGGGGTGGTGGACGCCGATCCGGAAGGGGACCCGCCGTGGCTGGCGACGGCGTACGTGCCCGGTCTCTCCTTGGACCAGGCAGTCGCCGAGCACGGCCCGTGGCAGGAGAAGGCCGTGCTCGCCCTGGGGGCCGGGCTGGCCGAGGCGCTGGACTCCATTCACGCGGTGGGGGTGGTGCACAGGGATCTGAAACCCTCCAACGTGCTGCTGGCCGCGGACGGGCCCCGGGTCATCGACTTCGGGATCTCCGTGGCGGTCGAAGGCAGCAGGCTGACCCGGACCGGCATGGCCGTGGGAACACCGGGTTTCATCTCCCCTGAGCAGTTGACGGGCGCCTTGGTGGGGCCACCCAGTGACGTGTTCTGCCTGGGAGCGGTGCTCGCGTTCACCGCCTCCGCGACCGGGCCGTTCGGGAGCGGCTCGTGGCAGGGGCTGTGGTATCGCACCGTGCGCGAGGAGCCGGACCTGGCGGCACTCCCGCCCCGGCTGCGCTCCATCGTGAGCTGGTGCCTCGAGAAGAGCCCCGAGCGGCGGCCGACCGCCGCCGTCCTGCTGGACGAGTTGGCGGAGAGCGCCACGGACGGCGGCACGCTCGTCGAGCTCTACACCGAGTCCGGGTGGCTGCCCGAACCCGTCGCCCACGTCGTGCGCACCCTCGTCGCCACACCCGCCCCCCGGCCGCCGGCGGATCCGGGCGACAGCGCACCCCGGCCCCCGGCCACCGTCGCGGAATCCCCGGACGGGGGATCCGAGGTTCCGCAGCCTCCGTCCTCCATGGCTCCCTCTTCCCGGAACGACCTGCCGACTCCTCCAGCCGAAGAGCCGGAGCACGGTGACGTGGACCGGCCACTCGCTCCTGGCGATTCGGATCAGCGGACGCTCATCGATGGCACAAGCCGGACACCCACCGTGATCGAGCGCACCGCGTCTTTGCCGTCTCCCGCGCAACAGGACGTGACGTCCTCGTCCCCGCGCCCGCCGGCTGCCGGGCCGCCCTCCCGGGGCAGGGCCATGGGCTCGGGCCTGCGCAGGATCCGCGACCGCCTCATCTTCGGGGTCACCCTCGTGAGCCCCGTGGTGTTGCTGGGCATCGTGTACGTGCACAACGTCGAGACGAGCTTGGAGACGCCGGTCTCCGCGAACCGGCACACCGTCGTGCCGACGACCGGTTCGCCCGAGCAACCGCGGGTGGGGAAGTCGCCGCCCTTTGTGGTCAAGTCTCCGGCAGCCAAGTCCCCGGCCAAAGTCCGGTTCTCCTCGCCTATCGACTTCTGCGCCCTGCTCAAAGCCGGCCAGGTAAGAGAACTCGTCCCGAGAGCTCATGAGCGGGCGGATACCGAGAGCGGCGGATGCAACTGGGCGTCACGCGGCAGGGCTCTTGACGTGACACCGCAGGCTCCCGACTGGGATGCCCCTCGATGGTTCCCCAGCACGAAGGCGGCGAAGAAGGAGTTGCGCGACTGGAAGCGCGTGACGGCGGATGGCGATGAGATTGTCTGGGGCAGGTGGAACATCGGAGTCGATCGGGTGTTCAAGTCCGTGGTCTCGGGGAAGCGGAGCGTCCCCGGCGTGGGCCAGGAGGCCTTCACCCACGACGCGGGCCCCGACACGGGAGGCGTGCACTACTCGGAGGTGATGTTCCGCCTGGACAATCTCGTCATCGAGGTGCGTTACACCGTGGTCGACGGTTCGGAGTACGACCAGCGGATCCGGCAAGGAGCGCTGCGGGCCGCCCGGTGGGTCGAAGCCGCTCTCGACCGACAGGCGTGACGCGACGGGATCGGCTGACGTGCGCCGGAGGGTGACGGCGTCACGGGCAGAGGCGGTCGAGCTGGTGGCGCAGCACCGTCATCGCCTGCTCGGGACTCTGCTGTCCGCCCATGACGCTCGCCCCGAGCCCGGCCGACATGGCCAGCAGAGCTGAAGCCTCCAGAGCGGCGTCGAGGTCGGGCCGGGCCTTGGACAACTGGCCGGCGACGAAGTCCCGCATGGCGTTGGGCGCGGCCAGCGCGGGATGGACTGCGAGGGCGGGCTCGGTGACCGCCAGCACCACGTACGAGGTGTAGACGTGGTGGAACGCGCGGCTGCGCGCGTCGGTCGGCATCGCCTCGGCCAGCACCGCCTCGAGCACCTCGCGCGGCCGGGGCTCGGACCCCATCGCGGCGAACCGCTGCCTGAGCCGCTCGGCCATCTGCCGGGCCAGGTGCTCCAGGGCGTACAGCATGAGCTGTTCCTTGGTGTCGAAGTAGTGCTGCACGAGATGCAGCGAGACGCCCGCCTCGGCGGCGACCGCGCGCATCGTCGCCGCGTGCAGCCCGCGCTCGGCCGCGACGCGCAGCAGTGCCTCGGCGATGTCGCGCCGGCGCTGATCCCGATTCTCGCCGCGGGCCATGCGAACTCTCCTGTGGACGTGCCGGTCACGCATTTGGTACAAATGTACCCGATACAAGCGTACCAAGGGCGGAATGACACGAGGGCAGGTCGGGCGGCGGCGCGGCCTTCACCTCGGAGAGCTAGCGCGGGGAAGCGGTGGAGGCGCGGACGATCAGCTCGTGCGGGAAGATCATCCGCTCGGGCGCGTCGCCGGGGGGTGACAGCAGCAGGCGACCGGCCGCCTGGTAGCCGCTCCGCCGGCGGCGCATGGCCTCGAAGATCGCGCTCTGCTGCCGGCACCGCGTCGCGCACGGTGTCGCTGCGGCGGTCGCCGTGCGGCAGCGGCAGGATGAGCAGCCCGACGCCTGCGTCCTCGGCGGCGGCGGCGATGCCCTGGAAGAACCCGATGGCGTAGGGATCGGCGAAGGCGTAGGGCAGGGTCTCGCTGAACAGCAGGCCCAGCAGACGGCGATGGGCCACCGTGACACCGTCCACGCGGCTCTTCCGGGCGCGCCGGTGCGGCCGGCGCACGAGCGGGCGCGGGTCCGCGTGCGGCTGGCGCACACGCTGCGCTGGACGGCCGACCGCCTCGATCCGCTCGCCGCCGGCTCTTGACCGGGGGTCAGCCGCCGGAGATCTGGCCGCCCGCGTAGTCGAGCAGCCTCTCGGCCGTGGAGAAGCGGCGGGCGTCCTGGTCGCCGAGGAGCACCCCGATCACCTGCCGGCCGCCGCGCTCGCCCGCGAACAGCAGGCAGAATCCCGCCTCCCGCGTGTAGCCGGTCTTGACGCCGAGCACGCCGTCGGTCCGCTGCAGCAGCTTGTTGGTGTTGCGCCAGGTGTGCGCGCGGTGCACCGACGTCCGGGGCACCATGTGCAGCTCGCGTGACACGATCGTGCGGAACGTCGGATCCGCGAGGGCCGCCTTGGCCAGCCGGGCCTGGTCGACGGCCGTCGAGTAGCCGCCCGCGGGAGCCGGCAGGCCGTCGGCGTTGGTGTAGCGGGTGTCGCGCAGGCCCAGCCGCCTGGCCGCGGCGTTCATCTTCGCCACGAACGCCGCCTTGCCCGGGCCGTACCTCGTGGCCAGCGCGTTGGCCGCGTCGGCGCCCGAGGGCAGCATGAGCCCGTACAACAGGTCCCTGACCGTCAGCCGCTCACCTCTGCCGAGCGCCGCCGTGGTGGCCCCGTTGTCGACCGCGTGGCGCACGTCGGCCCCGGTGATGGTGATCGTGTCGCCCAGCCTGGCCTCGCGCAGCACCACGTACGCCGTCATGACCTTGACCAGGCTGGCGACCGGAACCCGGCGCGTCTGCCGCTTGTCGTAGTGGATCGTTCCCGCCGAATCGATCACGTACGCCGACTTCGCCCCCACCGCGGGCGCGTCCGCCGCGACGGCGGGCGCCGGAATCCACACGACCAAGGCAAGGATGGCAGAGCCGATGAAACCCCCAATACGCATGCCCGACATGGTGGCAGCTCATCGGTGATCGGTTTGCCGAACTTCACGCCAAAGGCGCGGAAAACAAGGTCTGGATCGGGCCACGGCCTCAGGCGAGGAAGGCCTTCTCCGCGCGTCGCCTCCTGCGCCAGACGAAGAACGCGACGACTCCGGCGACGGCGGCGACGGCCACGACCGCGGCCGCGATCGGCGACCGCGCGGCCAGTTGCAGCCAGCCCCACACCAGCGCGGTCAGGCCGAACCACCACAGCGGCGCCCAGGTCATGCAGCCCAGCGCGCTGGCCACGACGTACCAGGGGTAGGAGACGCGCAGCGCTCCGGCGACCCACGGCAGCACGTGGCGGAGCATCGGCACCCAGAAGCATCCGTAGACGGCCAGCGCGCCCCACCGGCTGACGATCCGCTCCACCTTCTGGATCCGCTCGCGGCCGAGCTTGACGCCCATGGGCGAGTCGTAGAGTCGTTCGCCGAGCTTGCGGCCGACCCAGTAGTAGACCTGGAACACTCCGAAGAGCGTGATCATCAGGATGACGCCCACGAGCCAGTACGGCAGGCCGAGCCAGAAAGGCTCGGCGGGGGCGGGGACGGCCAGCGCGACGTGGCGCATGAGGAACATCGTCCCCTCCTTGTACAAAGGTCAGCCTTACCTTAGTTCACCGGTTACCCGGCCGCCACACCGGCTTGCAAGAGGGCCACAAAGGGTGCAAGCAGTCGACAACCAGACCTCAACCATCCTCGCTTACACCTGTATGTGAGCAAAGAGGAGTGTTGATCATGGCAACGAGAAGCACAGCGATTCTGGCCACGGGCTCGGCGAGCACAGCCAAGCTCTTCGTGGCGGCCCTCGCCTTCACCGGTGCCTACGTCGGGTTCTCCGCCTACGACACCGCCAACTCCGCTCCTCAGCCTACGCAGACCGTCACACTGTCGGCCCGCGCGATGCCCATCACGACCCCGGCCACCTACGAGATCGCCCCGGCCGGCGCCGGCCGGATCAGCGTCGGCCCGCAGGCGACCGAGGCGGGATGCGCCAAGACGTACGCGGCCCGCAGCGTGGTGGTCAACCCGGTGTCCGGCCAGACCGTGCTCTACAGCTGGAAGCTGGCCCGCTGGAGCCCCGGCACCAACACCTGGGACACCTACCTGGTCGACTACTCCGGCTTCGCCGGGGCGCGGAAGGCCGTCGCCTGGCAGCCCAGGATCACCGGCAACCCGGGCTGGTATCGCGTCGAGCTGACCGTGGAAGGCGCCAAGACCGTCAAGAGCCAGCGCTTCCAGGTGAGTTGCTGACCGACCGCCGCGCCGCCTCCACCCAGCGGGGCACGCCGACCCGCTCGGCCACCTCCAGAGCCTTCTCGTAGTGGTCGCGCGCCGCGTCGGGCTGGCCGAGCCGGATCGCGAGATCCCCGAGCGTCAGCGCCACTGGCCACAGGGCCACGACACCGGTGCCCGCGCCCGCGACGCGGTCGGAGAACGGCTTGAGCTTGTCGTAGCAGTCGACCATCCGCTCCCGGTCGTCGAGCAGCATCCCCGCCAGCGCCCGCCACGTCATGGCCAGCTCGTAGAGGAAGTCGGGCCGCACGGGCGGCCTGATCGCGGCCACGGCCTTGGCGTCGGCCAGGTGCCCCGCGGAGGCGAGCGCCAGCGCGTAGGCGTCGAGAGTCCACTTGGCGCCACGCTGGTGGGCCTCGGCCAGCAGCTCGACCGTCTCGGCCGCCCGGCCGTCGACCAGGTGCAGGCAGAACGTGGTGATCAGCGGGAGGTCCTGGCGGCCCTCCAGCATGCCGGCCCGCGCCGTCATCCGGGCGGCGTCGCGGTAGGCGCGCTCGGCGCCCTGGTAGTCGCCGGAGATCATCAGCCGCTGGCCGGAATACCAGGCGCACACCGCCGCGGGCGCCGACAGGTCGTACTGTCTGGCCAGCTGGTTGGCGGCGGCCGCGTGCTCGTCGGCCACCCCGAACTCACCGCGGGCGGCGGCGCACTCCAGCAGCACCAGGTGGGCCAGCGCCTGGGTGGCCATCTGCCCGGAGCGCTGGGCGACCTCCAGCAGCTCGCGGCCGATGCTCTCGCGGGTGTCGACCGCCGGGATGTCGTAGGACTGCCGTAGCCGCCCGCTGAGCGCGGCGGCGAGCAGCACCGGGTCGCCGCTCTGCCGGGCCAGCTCCAGCGCCTCCAGCGACGCCTGCCGCCCCCGCTCGGGAGAGGAGGAGCCCTCGAGCTCCAGCGCCAGCGTGGTGAGCAGGCTCGCGCGCAGCGTCTGCTCCCCCTCGGGCAACGCCATCAGCGCCTGCTCGGTGACGTCGACGATCTCCCACGCGGTGCGGGTGAAGTCGCGCGCCATGCCCTTGTGCGGCACGGCCAGCGACGCCGCCACCCGCGCGGTGATCTCCAGGTCGCCCAGCGGCAGCGCGGCGTCCATGGCCTCGCGCCGCAGCAGCCGGGCCGCCGACATGTCGCCGCACAGCGCCAGCGCCCTGATCTGGCGCAGCATCAGCTGCAGGCGTTCGCGGGTGTCGGCGCTCGCGCGGTCCTGCCCGTCGTCGCTCTCCCGGCGCGCGCTCCGGCGCTCGAACGCCGCGATGGCCTGCTCCCACAGCGTGGCCGCCTCGCGGTGCGCGAAGCGCCGCTCGGCCTGCTCGGCGGCGAGCCCGGCGTAGTGGACGGCCTTCTCGGCGGCGTCGGCGAGGAAGTAGTGGTGGGCCAGCGCCGCCACGTCGGAGGGCGCCCGCCGCTCGATGGCCGCGGCCACCGCCGCGTGCAGCCGGGTGCGGCGCAGCCGCGAGGCGTCGGAGTAGATGGTGTCGCGCACGAGGTCGTGGTCGAACCTGAGCAGCCCGGGGCCCGGCTCGGTCACCAGCCCGGCCAGCAGCGCGGCCTCGACCGCCTCCACCACCGTGTCCTCCTCGCCGGCGACGTCGACCAGCACGTCGACGTCGACGTCGCGGCCGATCACGGCGGCCTGCAGCAGGATCTGCTGCGCCCCGGCCGGCAGGCGCGAGATGCGCCGCCGCAGCACGTCGCGGACCCCCGAGGGCACGCGCGACAGCACCTCGGTCGCGCTGGCCCGGTCGGCGGCGGCCTCGGAGTCGAGCAGGCGCACCGTCTCGCGGACGAAGAACGGGTTGCCGCCGGTGCGCTCGACGATCGACTCGACCGCGTCCTCGTCGATTTCGCGCACACACGTCGCCCTGACCAGCTCGGCCACGGCCTTCGGGTCGAGCCCGCTCAGGCCCACCCGGAGCGGGCCGAGACGGGCCAGGGCGGCCAGCACGTCGGACTGGCGGTCGTCGAGCTCGCTCTCCCTGCAGGTCACCACGAGCAGCACCCGGCTGGTCGCGAGCAGGCTGGGCAGCGCCCGCAGCAGGGCGAGGGTCTGGTCGTCGGCCCAGTGCAGGTCTTCGAGCGTGAGCAGCACGGGAGCGCGGCGCGAGACCCCGGCCAGGTAGCCGCCGACCGCGCGGTGCAGGCGGAAGCCGCCGGACGCCTCGTCGTCGTCGGGATCGGGGTCGGCGTCGTCGAGCAGAGGGGCCAGCAGGTGGGCGTATTCGCCCGCGCCGGTGCGGCCGACGAGCGAGCGCAGGATCTCGACCCAGGCCCAGCCGGGCGGGGTGGCGCTCGAATCGGGGCAGGCGCCCGACGCGGTGATCCAGCCGTCGCCGGAGAGCCTGCCCTCGAGCTGGCGCAGCAGCGTGGTCTTGCCCGCGCCCGCGACGCCGGTGACGATCGCGACCTGGAGCCTGCCGGTGCGGCCGGCGGCCGTGGTCAGCCTGGCCAGCTCGGCGTCGCGGCCGACGAACGGCTCGGGCTCCAGCGGCGGCGGCTCGACGGGCGTGGCGGGCCGTGGCGGCCAGGTGTCGGCGACCGGCGCCGGCCTGGTCGTGCGGGGCGTCACGGCCAGCTCCAGCTCGGGCGACTGGGCCAGGATGTCGGACTCGAGCTTGCGCAGCGCGGGCCCGGGATCGATGCCCAGCTCGTCGGCCAGGATGCCCCTGGCCCGGCGCAGCGCGGCGAGCGCGTCGCCCTGCCGGCCGCAGCGGTAGAGGCCGAGGGCGAGCAGCCGCCAGCCCTCCTCGCGCAAGGGGTGCTCGGTGGTGAGCGCCTCGAGGTCGGGCACGGTCTCGGCGGGCAGGCCGAGACGCAGCCCGGTGTCGGCGTGGCGCTCGCGGGACACCAGCCGCAGCTCTGTCAGCCTGTTGACCTCGGCCTCGGCCCACTGCTGGTCGGCGAAGTCGGAGTAGGGGGTGCCGCGCCACAGGCCGAGCGCCTTCTCCAGCCGGCCGCGCGCCGAGTGCGGATCGCCCTCTTCGAGATGCTCGCCCGCCGCCCGGACGAGCTGCTCGAACCTGAGCGCGTCGACCTGGTCGGCCGCCACTCGCAACGCGTAGCCCGAGGCGACCGTCACCAGCAGCCGGTTGGGCCCGCCACGCGGCCGGCCCGGCTCCAGCACCCTGCGCAACCGCGAGATGTAGACCTGCAGGCCCGACTGGGCGCCCTTGGCCGTGTCGTCGACCCACAGGTCGTAGAGCAGCGTGTCGACCGGCACGACCTGACCTCTGGCCACGAGAAGTCGGGCGAGGACGGCCCGTTGCCGCAACCCGCCGAGGTCGAGTTCGTCGTTTTCGTACGCCTCGACTGGCCCCAGAACCCGGAACGCCACCATGTCAGCCGCCACGCTATGCGGGCTTCCGAATCACGCACAAGGCCCGTGGATGATTGACACATGTTCTGTTTTGGATCGTCACGGGGAGGCCTTCGAGATCGCTGACGGGGGCTCCGCGGCGGCACTCTTGCCGTTGCGCCTGCGCAGAAGCGCCCACGCACCCAACGCGAGGCCGCCGAACGGGATCTCGATAGTGTAAGTCCAGAAGCCGAAGAGCAGTGCGGTGGCCGTCGCCTGCGGGGCGCCGACCCCGAACGCGAGCAGCAGCGCGGCCACGCCGGTCTCCATGATCCCCGCGCCGCTCGGCGTGACGAGTGCGCTGGTCAGCACCCGTGACAGGGCGAAGACCGCGATCGACTGGGCCAGGCCGGGATAGGCCCCGGTGGCGCGCATGCAGATCACCATGATCGCCCACTGGAAGCCCAGGAAGAACACCATGCCCAGCGACAGCCCGAGCCACCTGGTCCGGAGGATCTCGGCGGTGTCCTCGCGCAGCTTGCCGAACGCCTCGGAGGCGCGCACCTTGAGGCGCAACGGGCGGGCCAGGAAGTCGAGGACCCGGCCGAGGAGCGCGGCGGCGCGGTCCCAGTAGAGCGCCGCCGCCACGACCGCGCACAGAGCCAGGATCGACGCCGCGCCCACCCATCCGGCCTGGGCCACCTTCGCGTCGGGCACCTCGCCCGCCATCAGCAGCGCGACGATGCCGATGGCCGGCAGGATGAACCTGAACAAGGTGTTCCAGATGCCGCTGACCAGCGTCATGGCCACGATCGGGCGGTTGGCGAAGCCCCACCCCCTGGTCATCGCGAACGTCAGCGCCACCCCGGCCGCGCCGCCGAACGGCAGCAGGTTGCTCACCGCGCTTCCCGCCGCGTTGAGCGTGAGGGCCTGCGCATGGCTCAGCCCCGGCAGCGAGCCGGTGAGCACGAACGTGTAGGCCAGCAGGCTCAGCAGCCACACCGCCGCCATCAGCGCGATCATGCCGAGGCTCAGCCCGCCGAACACCTCGCCGATCTGCCGCCAGGAGACCGGTTTGCCGGTGAGCGACTGGACGATCTCCGGCAGGTAGACGACGAGCAGCACCGCCAGCGCGAGCGACAGGACCGACAGCGTGATCTGGAGCCACTTGTTCTTCATCGGGGCCCAGTCTGCCCCTCTCGGCGCCGCCGCGGATCGTCCGGGGGTTTCATTTCGGAGATGGGTCCAGGGGATGACGCAGCCGGGTGCCGGGTGGAAGACCGCGGCGGACGAACCACTCGGTGCCGAAGACCAGGCGGTAGAGCGGGCCGGGGACCTTCAGCATGACCGCCAGCGTGCGGTCGCTGTCGCCGCCGCTGGCCTGGGAGGCGTGCGCCGACATGGCGGCCCGCTTCTGTCTCGTGTATTTCCGCACGTTCACCCGATGGGTGATGGTCTCGCTCGACGAGTAGGCGCTCTCGAACGTCCGCACGTCGAACTCCGGCGGGAACCGGTAGACCTTGCCCGCCATCCTCAGCAGCTTGACCAGCGGATCGCGGTTGACCGTCGCCTCCAGGACGATCTCCGTGCCCGCGAGCTCCGCGGCCCGCCTGCCCACCCGGTGCACCTGCACGTGGTCGGGGTGGCCGTAGCCGCCCGCCGGATCGTAGATCGACAGCAGGTCCGCCCGCTCCTCCCGCAGGATCGCGGCCAGCATCCCGGCCGCCTCCTCGGTGTCGGCGTCGATGAAGGCGTTGTCGGGCCGCTCGTCGGCGACGCCGCCCACGGGGCTCAGCCCCGAGTCGCCGTAGCCCAGGCACTCCACGCGGGCGCACCCCAGCAGGGCGGCCGACTCGTACAGCTCCTCGAGCCGGGTGCGGCCGAGCTCCTCGCCCGGCTCCATGTCGGCCAGGCCGCGTTCGCCCGCGGTCGCCACCACGAGCACCACGCGATGTCCCTCGGCCGCGAGCATCGCCATCGTGCCCGCCGTCAGGAGGGCCTCGTCGTCGGGGTGGGCGTGGAAGAACACAGCGGTACGTGGAGGCACAGGCCCAGATTAGTCTGGGAGGGGTGCGGATCTTTCACGTGAGTGACTGTTACCTGCCACGACTCGGCGGGATCGAGGTCCAGGTGGCCGATCTCGTGCGCACCCAGCGAGAGGCCGGACACGACGTCGAGGTGGCCACCGCCACGCGTGGCGAGGCGCGGCCGGGCGTGCACCGGATCGTCGCCCGGATGCCGTTCGACCTGCCGGTGCACCCGTTAGGAGTGGGGCATCTCACCCGGCGGATGACCGCGTCGCGGCCCGACGTGGTCCACGTGCACACGGGAGCGGTCTCGCCGTTCGCCTGGATGGGCGTGCGCGCCGCCGCGCGCGCCGGGCTGCCCTGCGTGGTGACCGTGCACAGCATGTGGGACCCGGTCACGCGCGGCGTCTACCGGCTGCTGCGCCTGGCGTACGGCTGGCAGCGCTGGGGCCTGGTGGCCACCACGGTGAGCAACGCCGCGGCGGCGCCGATCCGCTCGGTCGCCGGGCCCGGAGTGCCCGTGCACGTGGTGTCCAACGGCCTCGACCTGTCGGGCTGGCGTCCCGCCCCGGCCGCGGGCGCGCCGGACCGGCGCGAGGAGAAGCACGGTGAGCAGGCGCGCCGTGAGCAGGCGCGCCGGCAGGAGGGCCGCCGTGAGGAGGCGCACGGTGAGGCGCACGGTGAGGCGCACGGTGAGGAGGTGCACATCGTCGCGGTCGGCCGGCTCGCGCCCCGCAAACAGCCGGTGCGCCTGCTGAGGCTGCTCGACCTGGTGCGCTCCCGGGTCCCCGCGTCCGTCCCGCTGCGCGCCACCGTGGTGGGCGACGGGCCCGCGCGCGCGTCGATGGAGCGCTACCTGGCCAGGCACGGCATGTCCGGCTGGGTGTCGCTGCCCGGCCGCCACACCCGCGAGCAGATCGCCAAAATCCTGGAGTCGGCCGACGTGTTCGTGGCGCCCGCGCCGCGCGAGTCGTTCGGCATCGCCGCGCTGGAGGCCCGCGCCGCCGGGCTGCCGGTGGTGGCGCGGGCGCAGAGCGGGGTGGCCGACTTCGTCCGGCACGGCACCGAGGGGCTGCTCGGCCGCGACCTCGGCGAGCTGGCCGACTCGCTGGCCCGGCTGTGCGTCGATCGCGAGCTGCGTGAGCGCATCACCGCGCACAACCGGACGGTCGAGCCGGCCGCGGGCTCGTGGTCCACGGTGCTGGCCGGCTTCGACCGGGCCTACGCCGAGGCCGCCAAGCCGCCGCGCAGGAGCGTGTAGACCGGGTCGGCGTAGCCCCCGCCCTGGGGCGTGCCCTCGGCGAAGAAGGACTCGCCGCCCGCGATGCCGTGGCTCTCGGCGTCGTCCAGCGGCCGGTAGCCGAGGTCGTCCGTCAGCTCCCAGAAGGCGCGGGTGTTGGCCGAGACGGCGTAGGCCGCGGCGAATCGCACGTCGGGATGGGTCAGGGCGGCCAGCACGAATCCCGCGCAGTCTCTCGGGCTGAGCCAGGTCGCCAGGTGGCGTGGCTCGGTGGGCTCGGCTTCCAGGCTGCCGATGCGCAGGCAGACCACGCGCAGGCCGAACTTGTCCGCGTACAGACGGCCCAGCGCCTCGACGGCCACCTTGCTGACCCCGTAGAGGCCGTCGGGGCGGGGCGGCATCTCGGGGGAGACCGTCGTGGTGACGGGGTAGCAGCCGGTCAGGCGGTTGCTGCTGGCCAGCACGACGCGTGGCACGCCGGTGCGCCGGCCCGCCTCGAGCACGTGGTGGGCGCCGAGGACGTTGGCCTCGAGGAGGCTCGGCAGCGGGGCCTCGTCCGGGATGCCGGCCAGGTGGACGACCGCGTCGGCGCCCTCGATGATCGGCGCCACCGTCTCGGCGCTGGTCAGGTCGGCCTGCCGGACGTCCTCGTTCGGCGCCTCGGCGGTCAGCGGCGCCCGGTCCACCAGGATCAGCCGCTTCGCCGCGCGGCGCAGCGGGGCGCGTAGCACGGAGCCGACCAGTCCCGCGGCACCCGTCAATACGATGGTCTGCATATGTATATTGTTACCATGGTAACAACGGAGCGCACGCAGACCGGGCTGCGGCTGGAGAGAAACCTGCTCAAGGTGCTCAAGGGGCTGGCCGAATACCTCGACATGTCGCTCGGCGATCTGGTCGAGGGCATCACGCTGCACGCCTTCGAGGGGCGGGCGCCGTTCTCGCCGGAGACGCTCGGCAAGATCGAGCAGCTCAAGGTCGTCTACGGGATGACGCTGACCATCGCCGACGCGCACCGGCTGGTGGACAGGTGAGCGGGGCGCAATATTCGCTCACCGGGCAGATCGCGGTGGCGCTGCCCCCCGAGGCGGCGTTCCGGCTGTTCACGCCGCGCGGCGAGGAGCAGTGGGTGAAGGGCTGGCGGCCGCGCTTCCCGATGCCCGCCGACGACGACGCCGAGCCGGGCACGGTCTTCGAGGTCGACGTCCACGGCGAGCGCACCACCTGGGTGGTGCTCGACCGCCGGCCGGGGCGGCGCATCTCCTACGCGCGGGTGACCCCGGGCTCCCGGGCCGGGACCGTCACCGTCGTCGTGACCTCCGACGCCGCGGGCGGCAGCGCCGTACAGGTCACCTACGAGCTCACCGCGCTCTCCCCACAGGGCGCGCGGGAGCTGCGTGACTTCGCGGCCGGCTACCCCGAGTTCCTGGCGTCGTGGCAGGAGGCGATCGCCGCCCGATTCGGGCCGCGTTCCTCCGACCCCGCCGGGCGGCCGTAGCGGAACGGCGCGGTCACCGGCGCCGCAGCACCACGTAGCCGTCGCGTTCGAAGACCTTCGCGTAGCCCTCGCTCACCAGCCGGTCGACCTGGGCCGCCTGGTCCTCGGCCGAGCCGAACGGGAACTCCCAGCGCGCCGTGTCGGCCACCACCCAGGGGGCGCCGCGAGACTCGCCGGTCCACAGCAGGACCGTGGTCCGCGAGGTCAGCGCCGGCCCGACCGAGTTGGCCGCCTCCACGGTGACACCGGACGGCACCTGGGCCACGGCCTCGCGGGCGGCGGCGCTCTTGGCCTCGTCGCCCTTGTAGAAGTCCGGGTGGTAGAGCTGGTCCAGCGCGAACCTCGGCACGAGCGTCAGCGCGACCACGCAGACGGCCACCGACCAGACCAGTGCCGGCGAGCGGACGTCAGGCCGCCTGATCCGGCGCAGCAGCCTGGCCAGGCCGTCCACGCCCGCTAGGAGCAGGATCACCACCGTGAACGCGTTGTACTGGAAGTCCGCCTGCCACCACAGGGCGCGGTCGGAGAGCATCCGTTCCAGCACGTGCGGCAGCGCGACCACCGACAGCGGCGACAGCAGGCAGAGCAGCAACGTGGGCCACACCAGCAGGAACAACGTGTCGACCTTGGCCTCGTCGCCGAACGGCAGCAACAGCGAGCCAAGGGGGTCGGCCAGCAGCGCCAGGACCGCGCCGGGCAGGTCGGGGCCCAGGTGGCCGTAGGCCCAGAAGTCGTCGGTGTCGCCGCCCAGCATGGGGATGAGCGCGCCCCGGGTGATCAGCACCCCGCCGACGCCCATCGCGGCGCAGCACAGCCCGCGGAACCTGTCGCCGACGAGCAGGAGGTAGAGCCCGAAGCCGATCACCATCAGCCCCATGTCCTCCTTGACCAGGAGGAGCCCGAACATCGCCAGGAAGGCGGGCAGTGGGCGGTCCGCGTGGTAGCGCTCGATCATGATCGCGGTGAGCACGGGCACGAACATCACCTCGTGCACGTCGAACGCGATCGCCTGCGCGACCGGCCACGACAGCGCGTAGGCCACGGAGACCAGGTAGGCCGGGACCGTCCCCAGCACCCGCCGGGTGAACAGCCAGATGAACGGTATGGCCGCGGCGAACAGCAGCGCCTGCGCGACGACCAGCGACGCCGGGCCGTCGTGGATCCAGTAGAACGGCGCGAGCAGCGCGTAGATCGGTGAGAAGTGGTCGGCCAGCTGGACGTAGTCGAGCCCCCGGTCGTGAAAGCCCCCGACCACCGGCACGTACGGCGGGCGGAACCGGGAGTAGTTGCGCACCGCCTGGTCGACGATGACCAGGTCGAAGGTGGAGGCTCGGAAGGTGGCCAGCTTCACCAGGCCGATCACGGCGTAGGCCGCGGCGGCGATCAGCGCGATCAGTCCGACACGGAGCCGGTGGCCGCCCACCGCGATCTTCCAGCGCGCGCTGGTAGCGGTGGCGGCCCCCGTCTCGGCCACCAGCATGTCGCCCGTCACGGGCAGCAAGAGTAGACCGATTTGCCCTGGCACGTGCACGGCCGCCGCGTCGCGATGTCTCCCGCGTACGACGCGACGGCCTGAGATCCGATCAGGAGCAGGCGCTCGTGATCTTCGTCTGGAAGCTGGAGAGCTTGGTCGTGGCGGCCGTCATCTCGTTGACGTCGTTGCTCTTGAAGCTGTCGAACACGCCCGCGAACTCGTTGAGCGAGGCGCCGAGCTCTCCGTCGTACTTGGCCGCGAGCGCCTTGGCCTTGTCGGAGGCGACCGTGGCGGCGTTCTTCAGCGCGTCGGGGTCCGTGGCGGCGTTGCCCAGTGAGGCGCTGAACTCGTTGGAGATCTTGGTGATCTCCTGGGCGACCGCGTTGCAGTCGACCGCGGTGCCGATGGCTCCACACGCGGTGGTGAGGCCGGCGAGGGTAAGCGTCGCGATCGCCATGGCGATCCGACGACGAGGGGGTGTCATGGTCATGCCCTTCGTTGGGATGGAGATGAAGGGACATTATGGACGTGCTCTTGAGGGTCGCTTGCACGAAACTAACAAGTTCCTCATCAGCCGTGCGCGAAGGCGTGCGTGAAGGCGTGCGTGGGGTCGATACGTGAAGTCGTGCGCGGGGCGGGCGGCTGCCTCTTGACAGTCTCGGGAGCCCGACCGGACCATGGCGCATGTAGGGCAACTCGGTGCGTATTACGCAACAAGAGGTGTCGATTGGCCATCACGTCGAGCTTGATCCCCACGTTGTCCGGATCCTCCTACACTGATCCCGCGGTGTTCCTGGAGGAACAGGCGAAAATCTTCGAGTCCCTGTGGTTCTGCGCGGTCAGGTCCGACGACCTCCGCAAACCCGGCGCTTTCAAGACCGTCCAGGTCGGCCGGGAGAACGTGATCGTGGTCCGTGGGCGCGACGACGCGCTGCGGGCCTTCCTCAACGTCTGCAGGCACCGCGGCGCCCGCCTCTGCACGGAGGAGTCCGGTGAGGTGAAGCGGACCATCAGGTGCGCCTACCACGCCTGGTCCTACGACCTCGACGGGAGACTCGCCGCCGCGCCCAATCTGGTGAAGATGCCCGACATCGACCGGGTCGAGTACGGGCTGATCTCGGTTCATCTACGCGAATGGCTCGGATACGCGTGGGTCTGCCTGGCCGACGAGCCGCCGTCGTTCGAGGAGACGGTGACCCACGCGGCCACCGAACGCCTGGGAGACCCGGCCGCGATCGACCACTACCACGCCGACCGGCTCGCCCTCGGCCGCCGCGTCGTCTACGACGTGAAAGCCAACTGGAAGCTCATCGTCGAGAACTTCATGGAGTGCTACCACTGCGCCACCATCCACCCGGAGCTGACGGCCGTGCTGCCGGAGTTCGCCGGGGGCTTCGCCGCGCAGTATTACGTGGGCCACGGCGCGGAGTTCGCCCCCAAGGCCGAGGGCTTCACCGTGGACGGCAGCCCCGGGTTCGGCAAGCTGCCCGACGTGTCGCCCGAGCAGGACCGGCGCTACTACGCGATCACCGTCAAGCCGCAGGTGTTCGTCAACCTGGTGCCCGACCACGTGATCCTGCACCGGATGTTCCCGCTGGCCGTGGACCGTACGGTGGTGGAGTGCGACTGGCTCTACCACCCCGACGTGGTGGCCGCTGGCGCCGACCTGTCCCTGTCGGTGGAGTTGTTCCACCGGGTCAACCTGCAGGACTTCGACGCCTGCGAGCGCACGCAGCCCGGCATGTCCTCACGCGCCTACCGCCGGGGTGGCGTGCTGGTGCCGAGCGAGCACCACATCTCGCTCTTCCATCAATGGGTGAACCAGCGCCTGCGGGGATAGCGGACCACCAGCTGGCCGTACTTGCTCTCCCCGCTCACCACGACGTGGACGCCTCCCGGGCGTGGTCTGCCCGGCACGTTCGTGGTGGTCGTGCTGCCCCAGGTGTTCTGGAAGCCGTCCACGTTGACGGCCCCTCCCTCGGGCAGCACGATCGTGGCGGACCCGTACTTCAGCTCCAGCTCCAGCTCGACGACCGGATACGGGATGGTGGCCTGGGAGAAGTCGATCTCGACGCTGCCGTACTTGGAGACGGCTCTCAGCCGCCGCGGCACCGCCCAGTCGCCGGACCGCTTGATGTGGCCGCTCTTCGACTCCAGGAGGACCACGTCGTCCACGGCGGGTAGTTCGGGGGGAAGGTCGGCGATGAGCCCGAGCAGGTCGCCGTAGGTCTTCGCGGTGAGTGCCACCTCGAGCCTGTCCTCCAGCTCCAGCTGGTTGAGACGTCCCTCGGTGAATGCGCGTTGCAACTGCTGCGCGGTGCGTTCCCGATCCTCGTCGGAGACGCGCATTTCCAATTCCGACATGTCCTGAGCATAGTTCGCGGGGATCAGAACGGGAGGCGCCGTCCGGAAGGAGTCCGCAAATCGAGCGGAAGCGGACGTCGGACCGGCTGCGGGCGGCGGACGATCTGGACTCTGGTCACAGCGGACAGATACCCAACGAATTGCCGTGAAGTCCTCATGGGAGGGTACGGTGGAGACTGATGTCGGCAGATCCTTTCGCGCACCCGGCCCTCTTCTACAGGGGCGCTCGGCAATACGTGACCGCCGTCGCCGCCTTCATCCGCGAAGGGCTGGAGTCACGTGAGCCGGTGGCCGTGGCGGTGCCCGCGTCCAACCTCAAGCTGATCGAGGCCGAGCTGGGCGGCGAAGCCACCAGCGTCCAGCTGCTGGACATGTCCGAGGCCGGCCGCAATCCCGGCCGCATCATCCCCGCCGTGCTGCGTGACTTCGCCGACCGCCATCCCGGCGACCACGTCCGGATCGTCGGCGAGCCCATCTGGCCCGGCCGCACGACGACCGAATACCCCGCCTGCGTCCAGCACGAAGCGCTGATCAACTACGCGTTCTCCGGGCGGCGTGTCACGATCCTCTGCCCCTACGACGCCGAGCGGCTCGACTCCGAGATCCTCCACGACGCGGCGCTGACCCATCCGGTGCTCCGCGACGGCGGCGGCCCCGAGCGGCACAGCGACGACTACGCGCCCGAGCGGGTCGTCGACCGCCACAACCAGCCCTTCGCCGAGCCCGGCGAGTTCGTCTCGCTCCGCTTCGGCCGCACCAACCTGACCAGGGCGCGCGGGCTGGCCGCCGAGCGGGCCGCCGAGCTGGGATTCGCCGGCGACAGGCTCGACGACATCCGCCTGGTGATCGCGGAGCTCGGCGCCAACAGCCTCGACCACGGCGGCGGCAGCGGCCTGATCAGGATCTGGGTCGAGGGGGGCCGGCTGGTCTGCGAGGTCAGCGACACCGGTCATATCACCGACCCGCTGGCCGGGCGCGAGCCCGTCGACGCGCGCATCGCCGGCTCGCGCGGGCTGCTGATCGTCAACCTGCTCAGCGACCTGGTCCGGGTGCACACCCGCGCGGGCGGCACCACGATCCGCACCTACTTCGACCTGCCGGTCTACGACTCGATACCCGTCATGTCCGGGTAGCGAGCGCCGCGCACCGCCCCGACCGGCACGACCCGATCCAGCTCGGCCACCACCTCCGGGGTCAGCTCGACCGAGGCCGCGGCGACGTTCTCCTCCAGATACCTCAGCCGCTTGGTGCCGGGAATCGGCACGATGTCATCGCCCTGGGCGAGCAGCCAGGCCAGGGCCAGTTGCGCGGCGGTGATCCCCATCGATTCGGCGATCTTCCGCACCTCGGCCGCCAGCGCCGCGTTGTGCTCGGCGTTCTCGCCGATGTTGCGCGGCTGGAACCTGCGGAAGTCGTCGTCGGGCAACTGGTCCGCGGGCGGGACCGTACCCGTCAGCAGGCCGCGGCCGATCGGCGAGTAGGCCACCAGCGCGATGCCGAGCTCGCGGGCCGCGGGCAGGATCCCCTCCTCCAACTCCCTGGCGAACAGGGAGTACTCGCTCTGCAGCGCGGCGATCGGGTGGACGGCCGACGCCCCGCGCAGCGTCTCCGCGCTCACCTCCGACAGCCCGAGGTGCCGGACCTTGCCCTGCCGTACGAGCTCCGCCATCGCGCCGACCGACTCCTCGACCGGCACCTTGGGGTCGCGCCGGTGCATGTAGTAGAGGTCGATGTGGTCGACGCCGAGGCGCTGGAGTGAGGCGTCGCAGGCGGCCCTGATGTATTCGGGACTGTTGTCGATCGTGCGGGTGCCGCCCTCACGCCTGATGGCGAACTTGGTGGCCAGCACGACCTCGTCGCGCCGGCCCTCGATGGCCCGCCCGACCAGCCGCTCGTTGTGCCCGACGCCGTACATGTCGGCCGTGTCGAGGAAGTTCACGCCGAGGTCGAGGGCGCGGTGGATGACCTCGATCGACTCCTTCTCGTCCCCCTGGCCGTAGAACTCGGACATCCCCATGCAACCGAGGCCGAGTGCCGAAACCTGCGGGCCGCCGTTGCCGAGCGTGCGCTTGTGCATGCCAGTTCCCCTCCGGGTCGTCGTCCTTCCAGGGTTGCCCCTGGAGTGCGCTCCACGTCAAATCAGGTGGCGCCGGCCGCAGCCACCCTGAGGGGGCGAGCCCTACCCAGGGTCGTGTTCGCCCAGGTCAGCCCGGCCGCCACCGGGGTGTTACGACCAAGGTATTAAGGGATCGTTCAGGGCACGTTCGGGCCGATCTCCGATACTCCGGAAGGCCGCGTTCCACGAGCTTTGAAGCATGAAGGCACTGCTCGCAACCGGACTCACCGCCACCGGCGCCGGCACCGGCGCCATGCTCATCCTGCACGCGCGGACCGGGCTCGACCCGATGCGCACCGTGATCAGCGAGTACGCCTTCCACTCCGCCGGCTGGCTGCTGCCCACCTCGCTGACGCTGTTCGCGATCGGCGGGGTGCTGACCGCGGAAGCGCTGCGCAGGGCCGGCGCCGGCCACTGGGTGGTCATGCTGCTGGTGGCGTGGTCGGTGAGCATGTTCCTGATCGGCGCCTTTCCCACGGACCGGCCGGGCGTGCCGCTGTCGATGTCAGGAGGCATCCATCGCTACGCCGCCTTCGCCGCCTTCCTGGTGATGCCCGCCGCGGGGATGCTGCTGGCCCGCGGCCGGACCCGTTACGCCAGGGCCGTGCGGATCCTGAGCGCGATCGCGCTCGGCGCACTGCTGCTCGTCGTGGTCCCGTACGTGGTGCGGATGCTCGGGATTCCGCTGACCAACGACGACATCCCCGCCGGGCTGACCCAGCGGCTCGTCGTGATCAGCGAGCTGGGTGTGCTGGCACTGGCCGGACTGTCGTCGCTCAGGCCGTCGGTTCAGCGGTCCCAGGGCGCCGTCTCGCCCATCTTGGCGTAGTAGCGGGCCAGGTGTTCCTTGACCCCGGCGACGTCGCTCTCCGGGAGGTCGACACCGCCCCTCGCGCCGTCCATGATCGCCGCCGCGGAGAAGACGGCGCGCGGGACCACCTTCAGCTCACCGTCGACGACGTCGGCGATCGGCAGCTTGTAGGAGCCGAAGAGCCCGGGGTCGTCGCTGTCGTACCAGAGGTGGGCCTCGCGGTACTTCGCGTTGGGTTGCTCCTCCGCGCCGGCCCACGCGCGCACCCGCTTGTCCGCCTCGGCGGCGTCCCACTCGTACTCGTGGTCGGCCAAGGGCAGATCCTTGAACTGGGTTGCGGTCATGACCGTCGGATACCCCCGCGAAAGGAGTGAAACCGATCAGCGCAGGTAGGAAAGGGGAAATAGCTGACCAGGGAGTAGCAGGCATGAGTGTTCTGATCGCATACGACGGCTCCGACGACGCCAAGGCGGCGATCGCCTTCGCGGGCACGATCCTGAAGGGGCAGCCCGCCGTCGTGCTCACCGTGTGGGAGCGGCTGGCGCTGACCGCGGCCCGCTCGTCCGCGGGGCTGCTGATGACCGTCGACAACTCCGCGATCGAGGACGAGGCGGTCGCGCGGGCCATGACCGAGCTGGCGGAAGAGGGAGCGACCCTCGCCAGACAGGCCGGTCTGGACGCCACCCCTCGGGTCGAGATCGACTCCGTCGCCGTGTGGTCGACGATCGTGGACGTCGCCGGGCAGATCGACGCCACGCTGATCGTGACCGGCACCCGCGGGCTCGGCGGCGTCCGGTCGCTGCTGCTCGGCAGCACGTCGGACAGGGTGCTCCACCACGCGGGCCGTCCCGTACTCGTCGTCCCCGCCCCGCAGACCGGTTCCTGAGGCCCATAGGCCAGCCCGCGGCCTACGGCGTGATCACCGCTGAGCGGGCGTGCGGCCAGGGTGTGGTGGGCCTCGGGTTGGTGTGCGTGTCGGGTGGGCGTGGGCAGTGGGTGGTCTGAGTGTCTGGCGGGCGTGCGGCCAGGGTGTGGTGGGCCTCGGGTTGGTGTGCGTGTCGGGTGGGCGTGGGCAGTGGGTGGTCTGAGTGTCTGGCGGGCGTGCGGCCTAGAGTGTCGTGGGCGCCGGGTGGGCGTGAGTGTCAGGCGGGCGTGAACCCCGGATGGCCTGAATGCCAGGTGGGTGAACGCCGGATGGTCTGGATGCCAGGTGGGTGAACGCCGGATGGCCGTCCGTGCCGGGTGGCCGTGAATGTCGGTGGCGTGGTCCAAAGTGGCTACTGGCGGAAGGGGCGTGGTGGGCGAAGGTCTGGCGAGGAGGCTGGGCACGGCGGACGCGGTCGTGGTGGGACTGAGCGCGATGATCGGCGCCGGGGTCTTCGCCGCGTTCGCTCCCGCGGCGGCGGCAGCGGGGCCCTGGCTGCTCGCCGCCCTCGCCCTGGCCGCCGTCGTGGCCTACTGCAACGCGACCTCCTCCGCCCGTCTCGCCGCGCTCTACCCGGAGTCCGGCGGCACCTACG
Organism: Nonomuraea sp. NPDC048916; assembly: GCF_040649575.1. Taxonomy (NCBI): domain Bacteria; kingdom Bacillati; phylum Actinomycetota; class Actinomycetes; order Streptosporangiales; family Streptosporangiaceae; genus Nonomuraea; species Nonomuraea sp. NPDC048916. The sequence continues at coordinate 207,929 of NZ_JBEZFS010000005.1, read as the reverse complement.
TGTACGGCAGGCGGCGTCTCGGCCCGCTCTGGGGCTACCTGGCGGGCTGGGGCTTCACGGTGGGCAAGACGGCCTCCTGCGCCGCGATGGCCCTCACCTTCGGCGCCTACGTGGCCCCCGCGCTGGCCCGGCCGCTCGCCATCTCCGCCGTCGTGGCGGTGACCGTGCTCAACCTCTACGGCGTGCACCGCTCGGCCATGATGGCCCGGGTCACGGTGGCCTTCGTGCTGGCCGTGCTGGCCCTGGTCGTGGTGGTGGGGCTCCTGGGCGGCCCGGAGCCCCTGGCGGCCAGCTCCACTCCGGCCCCCGCCGGGCAGGCGACCGCCGACCTCGCGGAGATCTCCGCGGCCGACGCCACAAGACCTCTCCTCGTCTCGGACACCCAGGTCTCGGGCGCCCTCGTCCCAAGCCCTCAGGTCTCGGGCCCTGAGGTCTCGGGCGCCCTGGTCTCGGACACCACCCTCGTCCCGGGCGCCATGGTCTCGGGTGCCCAGGAGGGGCGCGCCGACCTGTGGGGGGTTCTTCAGGGTGCGGGCCTGCTGTTCTTCGCGTTCGCCGGGTATGCCAGGATCGCGACGCTCGGTGAGGAGGTCCGCGATCCGGCCAGGACGATCCCGCGCGCGATCGGCATCGCGCTCGGGATCACGCTCGTGGTCTACGCGGCAGTCGCCGTCGCCGGCCTGCACGCGCTCGGCTCCACGGGGCTCGCCGCGTCCGGCGCTCCGCTCGCCGACGTGGTCACGGCGTCCGGCTTCGGATGGCTCAGGCCGGTCGTCGGCGCGGGCGCGGCCGTGGCGGCGCTGGGGGCGCTGCTGGCCCTGCTCCTCGGCGTCTCCCGCACGACCCTCGCGATGGCGCGCGAGCGTGATCTGCCCGCCGTGTTCGCCGCCGTCGACCCGGTCAGGCAGGTGCCGCGCCGGGCCGAGCTGGCCGTGGGCGGGGCGGTGATCGTGCTGCTGCTGGTGGCCGACCTACGGGGCGCGATCGGCTTCTCGTCGTTCGGGGTGCTCCTCTACTACGCCATCGCCAACGCCGCCGCGCTCACGCTCTCCCGCGACGAGGGCGCGCCGCCCAGAGCGGTTCCGGTGCTCGGCCTCGCCCTCTGCCTGGTCCTCGCCGCGACCCTGCCGCCGGCGTCGGTGTTCGCCGGGATCGCCGTGTTCGCCGTGGGTCTCGCCGTCTGGGCGCTGCGCCGCTCTCGCAGATGACTCGCGCGGGAGACACGTACATGGGCGAAATGGAGCGGCCGGATCCGCCTCCCGCGCGTACGATTGGCGTATGACGACGACGACGCCGCCGCCGCTGGTGATGACGGCCCCGTAAGGGGTGCGCCGACGACGTCTGGTTGAGGCCCCGCTGTCCGGGGCTCTCTTCGTATCCGGGGCCCCTTTTGGGAGGTTCCCGATGTTCATCACAACCACGATCCCTTACGTCAACGCCCGCCCGCACCTGGGGTTCGCCCTGGAGATCGTGCAGGGTGACGTGTTGGCCCGCCATCATCGGCGCCGCGGCGAGCCTGTCCGTTTCCAGACCGGCACCGACGACAACTCACTGAAGAACGTGCTGGCCGCCGAGGCCGAGGGCGTGCCCGTACGGGAGCCGGTGGACCGGAACGCGGCGGCGTTCGAAGCCCTCCGCGAGCCATTGGACCTGTCCTTCGACTCCTTCATCCGGACAAGTCGCCATCCCAACCACCGCGCCGGAGTCGAGCGGATCTGGAAGGCCACGGCCCACGACCTCTACCGGCGCCACTACGAGGGGCTCTACCGGCTCGCCATGCTGCTCTCTCGGCCGGGCTGCCGCTGCCGAGCGAGATCTTCGTGCACGACTACCTCACCGCCGGAGGTCGCAAGATCAGCAAGTCGTCGGGGGTCACCGTCGACCCGGTGGCGCTCGTGCACGCCTACGGCGTCGACGCCGTGCGGTGGTGGCTGCTGCGGGAGGTGCCGCGGGTGGGCGACTTCGACTTCCGCCGGGCCGCCGCCGCGGTGTGGGCGATCGTGGAGCAGGCGAACAGGTACGTCGAGCACTCCCGGCCGTGGCGGCAGCCGCCCGAGGAGCGGGAGGTATCGCTGGCCACGCTCGTACGGGCGTGCCGGACGCTGGCCGTGCAACTGGAGCCCTTCCTGCCCACGGCGGCGGCGCGCGTGGCCGCTGGGGTGAGCGGAACCCGGCTGGCGCGGCCCGAGCCGATCTTCCCGCGTCTGGGCGGTTGACGGGGGTCTGGGCGCGGCCTACGTTAGCGCGAACAGACCAGCCGGTATGGAGGCGAGCATGCCCACCGTCAACACCGTCCGCGGCCCGGTCGACATCGATGAACTCGGTCAGACCCTGATGCACGAGCATGTGTTCGTCGTCGCCACCGAGCACCTGGACAACTACGGCAAAGGCGCCTGGTGGGACGAGGAGTTCCGGGTGGCCGACGCGATCAGGAAGCTCAACGCGGTGGCGGCCAAGGGGGTCCGGACGATCGTGGACCCGACGGTGTGGGGGCTCGGCAGGTACATTCCGCGCGTCCAGCGCATCGCCGCCGAAGTGCCCGACCTGCACATCATCGTCGCCACCGGCATCTACAGCTTCGAGGAGCTGCCGCACCAGTACGAGCATCGCGGTCCGGGTCTGTTGATGGACGTGCCCGATCCGATGATCGACGACTTCGTCCGTGACCTGACGGTCGGCATCGCCGACACCGGGGTCAAGGCGGCGTTCCTCAAGTGCGTGGTCGAGCAGAAGGGGCTGACGCCCGGCGTCGAACGCATCTGCCGGGCGGTCGCCCAGGCGCACCTGCGCACGGGGGCGCCGATCACCGTCCACACGAACTCGTTCACGCGGAGTGGGCCGATCGCGCTCGACCTGTTCGCGAAGGAGGGCGTCGACCTGGCCAAGGTCGTCGTCGGGCACGCGGGTGACAGCAACGACCTGGACTACCTGATGAGGCTGGCCGACACCGGCGCCACGCTCGGCATGGACCGGTTCGGACTGGACGTCTACAATCCGACCGCTCAGCGCGTGGCCACCATCGCGGCCCTCTGCCAGCGCGGATACGCGGATCGGATGGTGCTCAGCCACGACGCCGCCTGCTTCATGGACTACTTCGGGGGCACATGGGACGAGGCCCTCGGCACGCTGGCGCCTAACTGGCGCTACGATCACATCCACGACGATGTCTTGGACGCACTGCGTGACGCGGGTGTGACCGAAGACCACATTGAGCAGATGCTGGTGTTCAACCCCAGAAAGCACTTTGCGTAAAGTGGGGGGATTACAGCGATGCGGGCAGGTGGAGCTGGGTGACTGCGGAGCAGGCCTTGTCGATCAGTCTGGGGCTCCAGGGGCCCTGTGTCATCGCAAGGCTGACGGGGGACTTCGACTTCGGATCCGCTGCCGAGGTGCGTGATCGTGTCACCAAAGCGCTGGACCTGACCCAGCCTCCGCTCCTCGTCATCGACATGCAGGCCGTCAGCGTGTGTGACTCGTCCGGCCTGTCCGTGCTCGTCTACCTGCACAAGGCGGTGACCGCGTCCGGCGGCCGGCTGCTGCTGTCCGGGCTCAACGGCAGGTGCAAGCACCTGTTCGCGATCACCGCTCTGGACAAGTTCTTCGACATCCGCACCACGGCCGAGCTCGCCATCGCAGAACTCAACGACGCCGGGAATTCGCCGCCGTTTACCGGGTAGTCGCCGTGGCATGTCGGCCGAAGAGCCTGATCTGCTCGGCATGTACCTGGAGCAGATCGGCAAAACCCCTTTGCTCTCCGCCGCGGACGAAGTGGACCTCGCCAAGCGGATCGAGGCGGGCCTGTACTCAGGCCACCTGATCGACCGTGGCGAGGCCACGCCCGAGCTCCTGCACGTCCGCCGCGAGGGGCAGCGCGCCTTGGACCTGCTGATCAGGTCCAACCTCCGCCTGGTGGTGTCCGCCGCCAGACGCTACGCCCACCGCGGGTTGCCGCTGCTCGACCTCATCCAGGAAGGCAACCTGGGGCTCATCCGGGCGGTGGAGAAGTTCGACTACAAACGCGGCTACAAGTTCTCGACGTACGGGATGTGGTGGATCCGCCAGTCCATCGAGCGTGGCATCCACGACAAGAGCCGCACCGTTCGGCTGCCCACGCACATCGGGGAGGAGCTGGCGCGGCTGGCCAGGATCGAGCGGCAACTGTGGATGGACCTGGGGCGCGAACCACGGACCGGAGAGCTCGCCGCAGCCGCCGAACGAACGGCCGCCGAGGTGAGAGGGCTACGCCGGCTGGCCCTGGACACGGTCAGCCTGGACCTCCCGGTCGGCGAGCACGGCGAGGGCAACATCGGCGACATGATCGCCGACGAGGACGGGCTGCAGGTGCAGGAACTGGCCGAGCGCCGCGCGATGAGCGCGCAACTGCACGCGGTGGTCACCTCACTGCCGCCGCGCGAGGCTTTCGTCATCAGGCACCGGTACGGCTTGGCGGGCCTAGAAACTAGGACTTACGGCGAAATCGCCGAACGTCTCGGACTTACCAGGGAACGCATCAGACAACTGGAGAAGCAGGCGTTAAAACGGCTGAGACGGGGGAGTCCCATGCTCGCTTGGGCGTCATGACGGGATATGTCGGGATGCTGTATTAATTGTTGACCTATCGGCCTTTCTGATGGTAGATCAGAAAGCCTGGGATCGCTTTCAACGGGGGAAGCGACGGCTCGTTGCTCTGGGGGGCAACATGCGCAACCGTCTTGCCGGCACGCTCTTATTGACCTCGGTCGCGACCGCCTGTGTGGTCGCGGCTCCGCTCGCTGCCCACGCGACATCCACTCACGAAACGGACACGACTACTTACCGGACGAACATCGCGGCCGTTGAATCGAGCACCACGGCAATCGAGTCGGCCGCTCCGCACCTGGTCCGCTACAAAATCTACTGGGGCCGATGCAAGGACACGTGCCACATCAAGGTCCGCATCACGAACATCTCCCGCAAAACCCTCTATTCGGTGAGCCTCAACGCACGCCTGAAGGTCAACAAACGCAACGTCGGGTCGTGTTACGACTACGTGGGCACCATCCGCTCGAAGCGCCACCGCTGGGCACGCTGCACAGTCCGCTCCAGCACGCTGGCGAGCATGTGGAACCGGTGGCTCGACGGCGAGATCCGCTGGGACCGGAAGGTCAACACGTCCGTGCACTACGAGTATTACCGCTGATCGGACGCCAGGGGTCGAGCGATGCCCGGCCCCTGGGTGTGTCAGGCCGTGACCAGCAGGGCAAGCCCGATGAGAACTACGATCGGCACCAGCCAGACCACGGCTTCGGCGGCGAACTCCTTGTACATTTGCGCAGATCTCCCTCGTCACGCCCGTAGCGGGGGCGGCGTACACGTCACTGCGCAGCATAGCCGCCCCAATCCAACACCTCGTCCCGCCACCCCGCCCCCGGCGGCCTAACGATCAGGCGCGGAGGGTCGCCGGGCCTGGGCGATGCGCTTGGCCAGACTGGCGAGTGACTCGTCGGCCATCAGGGCGGGCAGGCGCGGGGTGTCGGCGTCGACCTGGGCGAGCACTTCGGGATGGTCGCCGTTGAACCGGGTCCAGGCGCGCACCACAGCGGGCATGGCGGCGACCGCCTCATCCGAGAGGATGGCCTCACGGGGCAGCCACGAGGTGAGGAACATGGACGCCCTGCTCGGGCTCCACCACAAAGGACGATCGCCTACGAACTCCACCAGCTTCTCGAACGCCTCTCGTGCTCCCGCCATCTCGGGCAGGTCCCGGAAACCGGCGATCGTGTCGTCGGGCGCCTGCCGTACAGGATGGGGGACGGCGCGCGCACGGGCCAGCGCCAGGGGGCGGACAGCGGGAAGGGTGTCGGCGACCAGTGCGCCCATGACCCGTCCCGTCAGCTCGAACGCGTCCAGGACGCGCCCCGCCACCACGGCGGGATCCGCCGGGTGGAGATCCAGATCGTCGAGGAACTTCACCTCCTCGACCACCGCGTCGACCGCCAGGCCACCGTTGACCTGGTCGATGCCCACCACCAGGAGATGTGGCTCCTTGCCGCCGGCGTAGCGGAACCGCAGGGCGGCGAGGGTCTGCTGCCCGTATCGGTCGGCTCTGCCGTACCAGGCTCCGTCACAGGTCACCCGCCCCATGCGCGCCACCCACGAGGGCAGGGTCCGCATCGCCGCCCGCCCCACCACGGTGTAAGCCCCCGGCCCGGTCTCCGTGCTCGCCTGACCGGCATCCTCGAGGTCTCCGGACTCGCCGGGAGTCTCCGAGGCGCCGGACCCGGTCAGGTCTTCGGGAGCCTCGGACAGCACGTCGGGACGGCCGAGAGCATCGAACCTGCCGGGCCGGACGTGCGGGTCGGCGAAGGCGCCATCGGTGTCCACGTCGTCGGGCTCCGTGAGCGGCGTCGTGTCGACCACCGCCAGCGCCGCGAGGGTGAGCCGTGCCTCGGAGGTGCCGTCGTCGACCAGCTCGCGCACGAACAACGCCGCCTCGTCCGGCTCCAGACCGGCCGCCAGCCGGGCCGCCCAGAGCTCGGTGCGCAACGGCGAGCGCCACCTGAGCAGGTCGCGAGCCTGGGTGATCGCCGTGGTAAACGCTGTTGTGCTCACCCTCCGACCGTATCGCTCCCGACGACGCGCCCCCCGCCTCGGTGTTCCGCTGGAAGCGGAGCGACCAACCGGCGTGCCCGAGTCCGCCGACCGGCGCCGGGCATGCACGGCCTGCTTGAGTACGCCTGCTTGGGCACGGCTTCGCTTCGGATCAGGAAGCGGCCCAAGCAGGCTGTGGGACTACTTGCCGTCGCCGGTGAGACCTGCCTTGCGGAGGGCTTCGGCCATGGCGCCGCCGGGAGCCGGACGCTCCTGGCGGCGCTGGCCGCCGCCCTGACCACTCTGACCGCCCTGACCACGCTGGCCGCCGTCACCTCGTCCGCCCTGAGCGCCGTCGCCGCGACCGCGCCGCCCGCTGTCGCCTCGCCCGCCCTGGCCACCTTCGCCGCGCCCGCGCGGACCGCCCGCGCTCGGTGCGGGCTGGGCGCCGTCGCCTCGTCCGCTCCGGCCCCCGTCGCCTTCCACGCGTTGCGCAGCCGCGCCACGGGTGCGCTGGCCGTCGCCCCGGGCGCCGCGCTGGTCAGCCTGGCCGCTGCCGCTCTCGGTGCGGGCGCGCTGGCCTCCTCGCTGAGGGCGGCCGTCGGGCGACTGGGCAAGATCGTCGTCGAGGCGCAGGGTGAGGGAGATGCGCTTGCGGGGGATGTCGACGCTGAGAACCTTGACACGGACGATGTCGCCCGGCTTGGCCACCTCTCGGGGATCCTTCACGAAGTTTCGGGACATGGCCGAAACGTGAACCAGGCCGTCCTGGTGCACGCCGATGTCCACGAACGCGCCGAACGCCGCCACGTTGGTGACCACGCCCTCCAGGATCATCCCGGACTCCAGATCCGAGATCTTCTCGACGCCCTCCTTGAAGGTGGCCGTCTTGAACGCCGGCCGCGGGTCACGGCCGGGCTTCTCCAACTCGCGCAGGATGTCGGTGACCGTGGGGAGACCGAACGTGTCGTCGGTGAACTCCTGCGGCTTGATGGAGCGCAGCGTCGCCGTGTTGCCGATCAGCGACTTGAGGTCGGCCTTGACCGAGCCGAGAATGCGGCGGACCACCGGGTAGGCCTCGGGATGCACGCTGGACGCGTCGAGCGGGTCGTCCCCGTCAGGGATGCGCAGGAACCCCGCGCACTGCTCGAACGCCTTGGGCCCGAGCCGCGGCACTTCCTTCAACGCCTTTCGCGATCGGAACGGGCCGTTGCCGTCACGGTGGCGGACGATGCTCTCCGCCAGCGTCGAGCCGATGCCCGACACGCGCGTGAGCAGCGGCGCGCTCGCGGTGTTGACGTCGACACCGACGGCGTTGACGCAGTCTTCGACCACCGCGTCGAGCGAGCGAGACAGCTTGGTCTCGGCCAGGTCGTGCTGGTATTGGCCGACACCGATCGACTTGGGGTCGATTTTGACCAGCTCGGCCAGCGGATCCTGCAGGCGGCGCGCGATGGAGACCGCGCCGCGCAGCGAGACGTCGAGCTCGGGCAGCTCCTGGGAGGCGTAGGCCGAGGCGGAGTAGACCGACGCGCCCGCCTCCGAGACCACGACCTTGGTGATCGACGGCATGTTCTTGACCAGCTCGCCCGCGAGCTTGTCGGTCTCGCGGGAGGCCGTGCCGTTGCCGATCGCGATCAGCTCGACACCGTGCTTCTGCGCCAGTGCGCCGAGCACGGCCAGCGACTGGTCCCACTGCCGCCTGGGCTCGTGCGGGTAGATGGTGGCCGTCTCGACGACCTTGCCCGTCGCGTCGACCACGGCCACCTTCACGCCGGTGCGCAGGCCCGGGTCGAGCCCCATGGTGGCCCGGGTGCCCGCGGGGGCGGCGAGGAGCAGATCGCGCAGGTTGGTGGCGAACACCCGCACGGCTTCGTCCTCGGCCGCCTGCCACAGCCGCATCCGCAGGTCGATGCCGAGGTGCACCAGGATGCGCGTGCGCCAGGCCCAGCGAACGGTCTCGTTGAGCCAGCGGTCGGCGGGGCGGCCCTGATCGAAGACGCCGAAGCGGGACGCGATGCGCATCTCGTACTCGGGGCTGTCGTCGGGCTCCAGCGTGACGCTGAGAACCTCTTCCTTCTCACCCCGGAACATCGCCAGGATCCGGTGCGAGGGCAGCTTGGTGAACGGCTCGCTGAACTCGAAGTAGTCGGAGAACTTCGCCCCCGCCTCCTCCTTGCCCTCGCGCACCTTGGAGACCAGCCTGCCATGGTTCCACAACTGCTCGCGGAGGCCGCCGATGAGGTCGGCGTCTTCGGCGAACCGCTCGATCAGGATCGCTCTCGCGCCTTCCAGCGCCGCCCCCGCGTCGGCCACGCCCTCGGTGACGAACCCCTCGGCCACCGTCGCCGGGTCGAGCGAAGGATCGGCGAGCAACTGATCGGCCAGCGGCTCCAGCCCCAGCTCGCGGGCGATCTGCGCCTTGGTGCGCCGCTTGGGTTTGTAGGGCAGGTAGATGTCCTCGAGGCGGGCCTTGGTCTCGGCCGCCATGATCTGCGCGCGCAACTCGTCGTCGAGCTTGCCCTGGGACTCGATCGACTCCAGGATCGCCGCCCTGCGTTCGTCCAGCTCGCGTAGATAGCGCAGCCGTTCCTCGAGCGTGCGCAACTGCGCGTCGTCGAGGGCGTCGGTGGCCTCCTTGCGGTAGCGGGCGATGAACGGAACCGTGGCCCCGCCGTCGAGCAACTCGACCGCCGAGCGCACCTGCCCCTCGCGTACGCCGAGCTCTTCCGCGATCCGCTGGTGAATAGAGAGCACTTGCCTGCCTTTCGATGGTCCCCGCCGGTCAATTGTGCAGGACAGTGCCGTCCTTCATGACCAGTGTGCGCGCAGGGTGAACGACCACTGCCTCCGCCGGTCCGCTCACCGGCACGACGACGAGATCGGCCCGATCGCCCGGGGCGAGACCGTAGCCCTCCAGCCCGAGGACACGTGCGCCCCCGTAGGTGGCGGCCTCCAGCGCCAGCTCGATGTCGTCGTCGCTGCGGAACGTGCTGCGATAGGCGAGATGCATGGCCCGCTCCAGCATGTCGCCGCTGCCGTAGGGGCCCCACAGGTCACGGATGCCGTCGTGGCCGCAGGCGACCGTGACTCCCGCCGCGCGCAATCTCTTGAGCGGGGGCACGGGAAAGCTGTAGACGGCGGCTGTCGCCAGCGACACCCCGGCGTCGGCGAAGCCGTGCGCCAGCCGGTCGAGGTAGGCGTCGTCGAGCTGGCCGAGCGCGTAGGCGTGGCTGACCGTCACCCTGCCACTCAGGCCGAGCACCTTGGTGCGCTCGGTGATGAGCTCCAGCTCCCACCCGCCGAGCGAGCCGCCGTCGTGCAGATGGATGTCGAGGTGCGCGCCGTATCTCTCGGCCAGGCCGAAGATCAGATCGAGATGGCGGACGGGGTCGCGGTCGATGCCCGCGGGATCGAGACCGCCGACTGCTTCGACGCCGCCCTTCAGCGCCTCCTCGAGCAGCTCCGCGGTGCCGGGATTGGTGAGCAGACCGTGCTGGGGGAACGCGACCTGACGCACGTCGATCGGGACGCTCGCCGCCGCCTCCCGGACGGCCTCCACACCGCGCAGGCCCACCAGCGGGTCGATGTCGGTGTGGGTGCGGACCTGGGTGGTGCCGTGTGCGCTCATCTGCCGCAGCAGCGCGGTGACGCGTTCGACGCTGGGCACGCCCAGCTCGGCCCGCCGGGCGAGATCGTTGCCGATGCGACCGGTCAGGGTGTCGTCGGCGGAATGCGGCACCCAGGGCCCGCCGTAGAGCGTCTTGTCGAGGTGGCAGTGCGCCTCGACCAGACCGGGCAGGACCAACTGGCCGGTGATGTCGACGACGCGCGCGTGCGGCATGTCGACGCCGGAGCCGACGCGGTCGATCAGGCCACCGCGAACAAGGATGTCGGCGGGCGTCTCCCGCCCCCAGGGACGGCCGCCCCGCAGCAGCACATCGGTCATGCCGAGAACCCTAGAGGGCGCCACCGACGATTTCCGACCCTCCACGAGGCTGGGTCTGGATTGCCTTCCGGCCGCTCGCCGGAGCGGGCACGACAGGCTGTGGTCCGTCGCCGCTCAGGAAGGGCTCCCGGCGAAAAGCTCGAGATGGAAGCAGCTCGGGCACCTGTACGCGGTTATCTCCCACTTCGGCCGTCCCAGCAACTTGGCGCCGCCGAAGATGCCCCGCTCCAGTCGGCCCTCGACCCACCGCGAGAAGCCCCTGGCACCCTCGCCCGAGTCCATGATGAAGCCGGCTTCAAGGCCGTTCTCGCCGCAGTGCGTACACCGTAAGTCAGCCACCGGACGAGCATAGACCCGCATATACGGGAAAACCCGGACCTGTCAGATCTCGTCCAGATGGGAGATGTTCGCCCGATCGGTATCGTCCGTGCTCGGCCGGCCCGCCAGCCACGCGTCGAGGATCTCGTCGAGCACCACCTCCGACGTGAGCCGCAGGCTGAGCGCCAGCACATTGGCGTCGTTCCACTTGCGCGCTCCGTCGGCCGAGTACGCGTCGACACAGAGGGCGGCCCGCACCCCGGGCACCTTGTTCGCCGCGATCGACGCTCCCGTGCCGGTCCAGCAGCACACGACCGCCTGATCGGCCCGCCCTTCGCTCACGTCACGGGCCGCCGCCTCGGAGGCCCACGCCCAGTCGTCACGCTCGTCACCGTTGAGCGCCCCATGGGTGATCACTTCGTGGCCCCCGTCGCGCAGCCTCTCGACCACCCGCCGCGCGACACCGTCCAGGCTGTCGGCCGCCACCGCGATCCGCATGCCGCATCTCTTTTCTCGTGCCTCCGGCGGGAATCGAACCAGCGACCTCCTGCTCCGCAAGCAGGCACGCTATCCACTGCGCCACGAAGGCCTCGTGGCGGGTGCGGGAATCGAACCCGCCTGGAGCGGCTTATGAAACCGCCGGGCACCCCAGCGCCCCCACCCGCCTGACACGCGCCGGGCTCCTGGGGCGCTCAGCTCAACTCCGAGCGCTTTCCAGGCATGCCGGTGCGGCGGTGCGTCGTCGCATTCGCCGCTGGGTCATGACGTGGTCCTTTCGGAGTTGGTGCCGTTCAGCCTGCCGGGCTGGGGTCGCGTGGGGCAACGGGTTTTATCCGGCCGGGTTCGGTGCCTTGCCGTCCGGCCACAGGCAGGGGGATGTGGCGGCAAGATAAAGCACATCCCCCTCGGCCCACGCAAGTGAAAGATGGTAGCCGTCGGCTGTTGTCGCGCTGACACCAGGTTTGCCGACGTCGAATCCGCCGCTGGAAGTGATGGCGTGGCCGTCATGCCTCCAACTGGAGACGACCTGTTGGGCGGTATCGACCAGCCCTTCTGACGGCATTTTGTGAAGCCAGTAAGCGCGCCCAATGGTGTAGCGCTCTGGAATGCCTTCATTGGAAAAGGCGCAAGGAGTTGGCGTAGCAGAATAGGGCACCAACTGGAGAGTTGGATGCGTCTTCAGGATTTCCACTGTGCCGTGGATAAGAGCCTCCACCCGAGAGGTGGCCTCGGCCTCCGTGATAGAACGAGTGCTGCTGGCATCTCCCGTATCGCTACATCCCATGAGGAGACCCATGGCGAAAAATGTTGCAATGAAACGCATGCCCCTCATCCTTTCAACGATTTACTCAGGTCTGGCGCCAGCTCTGGCATGAGGAGTTGTGGTTGAATCGGCCGCCCAGGGCTTTGTAGGGCGTCATAGTGCTGAGTTGTGATGAGGCCGAGATTTCGAAGAGATGCTGAATAGGGATCCCAGTAGGAGGAGTGGGCGTTTTGGAGGAGGCTGCGGCCTACGGGGAAGTGGCGGGCGCCGAAGGATGAGGAGCCGGGGTCTCGGCCGAAGCGTCCGAGCATGGCGACCGGGTCGTTGCGGTCTTCGCCGACCCATACGTGGCCGGCGGGGAGGCCCAGCTCGGTGGCGTGGTCGACGCCCACGCCGGGGCTGCCGACGAAGATGAGCTCGTCGGCCAGCTTTCCGGGCCGGAGCTGGGCGGTCTTGCCGGTGACGAGGGAGCCGTAGCTGTGGCCGAGGACGACGTGCCGTCCCGGGGAGGTGCGTGCCGCGGTCAGGCCGTCGGCGAACGCGGCCAGTTCGACCGCGCCGCGAGAGGCCGGGGCGTCGCCCGCGACCGAGGCGCCGGGGGTGAAGGTGCCGGCGAGCTGGGGCGGGTCGTAGCCGAGCCAGGCGATCGAGGCGATCGTGCGGGTGCCGGCCGTGGCCTGGGACTGCTGCCACAGGAGGCGGGCGCGGTCGATGTCGCCGGCGAAGCCGCTCAGCCTGCTGTTGAGGCCGGGCACGTACGTGACGGTGATGTCGGCCGCGTCGGGGTCGCCCCACGAGACCACGAGCCGGCCGGTACCGGTGAGGTCGAAGGAGAGCAGGTAGGCCGGGGGATGGCCGGAGGTGCCGGCCACCGAGAGGGCGTGTTCGATCATCGCGATGCTCGCCAGCAGCCGCACCGCCTCCTCGTGGGCCAGCAGCGCGCGGGGTGCGGTCAGGCCGCGCAGGTCGGTGGCGATCGAGGCGAATGTGGCCGGGCCGTAGACGGTGCTCAGCCGGGCGGTGAGCCGGGCCTTCTCGGTGGCGAGCAGGTGGCGGTTGGCCTGGTCGCGTACGGCGGCGGGCAGGCCGTTGAGTGAGCCGAAGCCGGGCAGGGTCGTGAGCCGGAGCCGCGCGTCGGGGGCGAGCGCGTGCCACCAGGCGTTGACCCGGGCGGGCAGTGCGGCGTCGCGGATGGCGAGGAGCCGGGACAGGGCTTCCTGATCTCCCGTGACCAGCCTGGACAGGAGCGTGTCGCAGGGCATGGAGTGGGTGCCGAAGAGGTCGTAGGCGGCGACGCCGGAGGGGATCCACGGGTGTGAGCGCTGGATCTTCGCCAGGCGGCGGCGCAGGTCGGGGGACTGGGTGGCCGACCATTCGGCGGCGCGTAGGACGGTCCAGGCGGGGGAGGCGGGAAGGGTGAGCGCCGCCAGTTCGGCTCGGAGGCGTTCGCCCGCCGTGGTGAGGCGGTCGGCGGCGGCGTCGAGGATGGCGACCAGGTCGGACATGGCGCGGATGTCGATGCCGCGGAACGGGCCGTGTGTGGCCGGTGCGACCGCCGCCTGGTGCACCTGGGTGGTGAGGTGCGGGATCGCGGGTGCCGGGAGGCCCTCCCGTGCCACGGCCTGGGACAGCGAGGACAGGGCGAGGACGAGCGCCGACTGGAGAGAGCCGCGGTGGGTGGCGAGGGTGCCTGCGAAGTGTGGCGCGCCACCTCCGACCCAGGCGTGCGCGGTCATGAGGCGGGCCGCGGCGTCGAGGTCGGCGTGATGTTCGGCGGCGAGCAGCGCGACCCGGCGGAACGCCTCACTGGCTTCGGACATGGCCTGACAAGGGTCCCAGCCGGCGGTCATGCCAGACGGAGAAACGGGAGTTCACGGGCATAAGTCGGCTACACCCACGATTGCCCGACTGGCGCAATGAGTTGGTTTGTGCTTGGTTGTGTCGCCATATGAGCAGCATTGAGGTGGATGACATTCCGGCGCTCGCCCGAGGGTGTGCCGTGCTGGGCACCGGCGGCGGAGGAGACGTACGTACCGGGGCGCTGGCGGCGAAGCGCGCGATCCAGGCATACGGGGAGGTGCCGCTCGTCGCGCTGGCGGATCTACCCGACGACGCGCTGGTGGTGCCGCTGTCCGGCATCGGCGCGCCGACCGTCAGTCAGGAGATGATCCACGGTGAGGACGAGCCCAGGCGGATCGCCGAGGAGATCGAACGGATCTTCGGCCGGCCGCCGAGCGCGGTCATGTCGTCGGAGATCGGCGGTTCGAACGGCGTCGCGCCCGTCGCCTGGGCCGCGCAGCTCGGGCTGCCGTTGCTGGACGCCGACGGCATGGGGCGGGCCTTCCCCGAGGTGCAGATGGTGTCGATGTACGTGGCGGGGCTGCCTGCCGACCTCGTCATCATGTCGGACATCGTGGGGAATGTCGTGACGATTCGCCCCATCGATGGCCTCTGGTCGGAGCGACTGGCACGCGCCGTCTGCGTGGCGGCGGGCTCGCACGCGCTCATGGCCGACTACGTGCTCACCGCCGCCCGGGCGCGCGGCGCGGTCATCGAGGGCACGGTCACCCGCGCGATCGCCATCGGCAGATCCACGGAGGGCACGGCGGAGCCGCTGCGCGCGCTGCGTGGCGAACTCGGCGCGGTCAGGCTGATCACCGGCAAGCTGACCGACGTGGAACGGCGCACCGCCGGCGGGTTCGTCAGGGGCACGGCCACGATCGACGGCACCGGCGACGACCGCGACCGCACCCTCACCCTGGAACTCCAGAACGAGAACCTCGTCGCCGTCGAGGACGGCCAGGTCAAGGCCATGGTGCCGGACCTGATCACGGTGGTCGACACCGAGACGGCCGCCGCCATCCCGACCGAGGGCCTCAGGTACGGCCAGCGCGTCACGGTGCTCGCCTGGCCCTGCGACCCGCTCTGGCGCACGCCGAAGGGCCTCGACACGGCGGGGCCGAGGGCGTTCGGCTACGACATGGACTACGTGCCGATCGAGGAACTGGCGAAGGAGGACTCCGGTGGCTGAGGGCGCGCTGCGCATCGGGATCGACGTCGGCGGCACGAACACCGACGCGGTGGTCCTCGACGCCTCCGACCGGGTCGTGGCCAAGGCCAAGCGGCCGACGACCCCGGATGTGACCGAAGGGCTGCGGGCCGCCCTCGACGCCGTGCTGGCGCAACTGCCCGGATCGAGCCCGACGGCTTCCGGACGGACGGGTTCGGATTCGCTCGCGTCTGGACGGCTCGGGTCGGACCCGCTCGCGTCTGGACGGACGGGTTCGGATCCGCTCATGTCCGCACGGGACACCTCAGGTGCGCTCGCGTCCGCACAGGGAGGGTGGGGGCGCGTTTCGCGGGTCATGCTGGGCACCACGCACGCGACCAACGCGATCCTGGAGCGGCGCAACCTGGGCCGGGTGGCCGTGCTGAGGCTCGGCGCCCCCGCCACCACGGCGGTGCCGCCGCTCTGCGACTGGCCCGGTGACCTGCGCAAGGCGGTGTCGGCGGGGGAGGCGATCGTCCCCGGCGGCCACTACGTCGACGGCCGCGAGATCGCCCCGCTCGACCTGGGCGCGGTCCGCCGGTTCCTGGACACCGTGGAGGCGGACGCGGTCGCGGTCACCGGTGTGTTCAGCCCGGCGAGCGCGGAGCACGAGCGCGCGGTCGAGGAACTGGTCAGGCAGGAGTACGGGCTGCCCGTGTCGATGAGCCACGAGATCGGCTCGCTCGGCCTGCTGGAGCGCGAGAACGCGACGGTGCTCAACGCGGCCCTGTACGGCGTGGCCGCCCATGTCACCGAGGCCCTGGTGGCCGCGCTGGCCGAACGCGGGCTGGCGGCGCGCCCGTACCTGGCGCAGAACGACGGCACGCTGATGACGGTGGAGCACGCGGCGCGGCTGCCGGTGTCGACGATCGGCTCCGGTCCGGCCAACTCGCTGCGCGGGGCGGCGTTCCTGTCCGGTGTGGGCGACGCGATCGTGGCCGACGTCGGCGGGACGTCCACCGATCTGGGCGTGCTGGTCGGCGGGTTCCCCAGGGAGTCGGCGGCGGCGGTGGAGATCGGCGGCGTGCTGACCAACTTCCGCATGCCGGACATCCTGGCCATCGCCCTGGGAGGCGGCACCGTGGTGAGGAGCGACGGCGTCGGTCCTGACTCGGTGGGCTACCGGATCTCCGAGGAGGCGCTGGTCTTCGGCGGGACGACGATCACGATGACGGACGCGGCCGTGGCCGCCGGCCGTATCCCGCCCGGCACGACCGGCTGGCGCGAGCGCCTGCGGGCGGCCATCCGCGAAGATCCCTCGACTAGCCAGATATCCGACATATCGGAAATATTCAGAGACACTGTGGAAAGAGGCATCGCGATCGCCGACGGGATGGTCGTCGACGCGGTGGACCGCATGGCCCTGCGCCGGGCCGACCGGCCGCTGGTGGCGGTGGGAGGCGGGGCCTTCCTACTGCCCGCGGAGATCTCCGGTGTGAGCCGCGTCATCCGGCCCGAGCACGCCGAGGTGGCCAACGCCGTAGGGGCCGCGATCGCCCTGGCGAGCGGCAGAATCGATACGATCTTGCCTGCGGGCGAAAGCCGGTCGAAGGCGATCGAAAGGGTCAAGGAGGAGGCGGCGGCCCGGGCCGTGGCCGCGGGCGCGGACCCCGCGCAGGTCGAGATCGTCGATCTGCTCGAGGTGCCGCTGAGCTACCTCTCGGAGCCCGCCGTGCGGGTACACGTCAAAGCCGCCGGACCTCTCGCCCGGTGACGAATCGAAAGGATCCCCCCACCATGCGCTGGCACAAGCGTCTGCTCGTAGCCGGAGTGACCGGGGCCATGGTTCTGGCAGCGTCCGCGTGCGCGGGCGGCCAGGTCCGCGGCGCCGGCGGCACACCCCAGCCGAGCGGCAGCACCAAGCAGTCCGCGGCCGCGCAGGCCAACGACGCCACGTTCGTCTACGCCCCGAACCTCGACGTCGTGACCGACTGGGACCCGGCGAGCTCGTACTCCAACGAGATCGTCGCCATGTCCAACATCTACGAGGGCCTGACCAGGTATAACGCCGAGTCGCAGAAGCCCGAGCCGCGCCTGGCCACCGAGTGGTCGTCGGCCGCCGGCGGCAAGGAGTGGACGTTCAAGCTGCGCGAGGGGGTGAAGTTCCACACCGGCGCGACGCTCGACGCCGAAGCGGCCAAGAAGGCCATCGAGCGCACGATGAAGATGAACGCGGGCGCCGCCTACATCTGGGGCGCGGTCGACAAGATCGACGCGCTCGACGCCTCGACCCTGAAGTTCACCCTCAAGTACGCCGTCCCGCTCGACCTGGTCGCCTCCTCCGGCTACGCGGCCTACATCTACGACACCGCCGTCGCGGACGAGCTGGAGAAGGGCAAGATCGACGCCGGCACCGGCCCGTACACCATCGACAGCTGGCAGAAGGGCAAGGAGACCGAGCTCACGCTGAAGGCGTACGAGGACTACTGGGGCGGCTGGAAGCCCGAGCAGTACAAGAAGGTCGCCTTCCGGGTCACTCCGGAGATCACCACGGCCTGGCAGCTGCTGCAGAAGGGCGAGGTGAACTTCGTCCAGCGGCTCAACCCGCAGCTGTTCGAGCAGGCCGGCATGACCGAGGGCGTGCGGACCTCGCAGCGGCCGTCCTTCCAGAACCTGCTCATGCTCTTCAACACCGCGACCGGCCCGGCCAAGGACGTCAGGGTGCGGCAGGCGCTCCAGCTCGCGATCGACTACGACGGCCTGACGGCGGCGCTCAAGGGCGCCGGGCAGAAGGGCTCCGGCCTGGTGCCGCAGGGGCTGCTCGGCCACTCCTCGGGCCTGGAGCCCAAGCAGGACCTGCCCAAGGCGCAGGAGCTGCTCGCCGAGGCGGGCTACGGGCCGGACTTCAAGGAGCTCAAGCTGACGCTCACCTACGCCCAGGGCGACGAGGACCAGAAGCTGCTGGTGACGCTGCTCAGCACGACGCTCAAGCAGCTCAACGTGACCCTGCAGGCCAAGCCGATGGCCTGGAACGCGCAGTGGGACCTCGGTAAGAAGCAGGGCCAGGACGTGTTCGTCATGTACTGGTATCCGGACTACGCCGACGCCTACTCGTGGTTCTTCAACGTCTTCAGGAGCGCGGACAAGCCGCAGTTCAACCTCTCCTACCTGAAGGACGCGGGGATCGACAAGGCCATCGACGCGCTGCCGGAGCTCTCGGCCACCGACCCGCTGGCCGCCACCCAGGCGTACACCGACCTGCAAAAGAAGATCATCGACGACGAGGTCGCGGTGGCGGTGCCGTACGTGCAGACCTACCAGCGCGCGCTGTCGGCGAACGTGGAGGGCTACACCGACAACCCGGCCTATCCGAACGTGGTCTTCTTCTACGACCTCGCGTCCGCCAGCTGACCGATGCTGCCCTACCTGACCCGCCGGCTCGGCCAGGCGCTCCTGGTCGTGGCCGGCGTGGTCGTGCTCACGTTCGTCATCATGCGGATGGTGCCGGGCGATCCGGCGGTGGCCTTCGCCGGTCCGAAGGCCACGCCCGAGCAGCTCGCCGCGGCGCGGGAGAGGTTCGGGCTGGACGCCTCGCTGCCGGTGCAGCTCTGGAACTACGCCCGTGACCTCGTGACCGGCGACTGGGGCACCAGCCTGCGGACCCGGCAGCCGGTCCGGGACGACCTGTTCCTGGCGTTCCCGGCCTCTCTGGAGCTGGTCGGCGCGGCCCTGCTCCTCGCGATCGTGGTGGGCATCCCGGTCGGAGTGCTCGCCGCCCGCTATAAGACGAAATTTCCGGACTTCGGGGTACGGATCACCAGCATGCTGGCCGTCTCCGTCCCGGTGTTCTGGCTGGCCCTGGCCCTGCAGACGGTGTTCGCCAGCCACCTCGACTGGTTTCCCGTCGCCGGGGAGTACGACCGCGCCCTCGACACCACGAGCCCGCTCACCCTGTGGACCAACATCACCGTCGTGGACGCGCTCATCACCGGCAACTGGCCCATCTTCACCAGCACCCTCGAACACCTGGTGCTGCCCACGCTGGTCGTCGCCGCCTACCCCACGGGCGTGATCGCGCAGATGACCAGGGCCGCGCTGATCGAGGAGGCCGGCCAGGACCACACCCGGCTGGAGCGCGCCCTCGGCTTCGGCGAGACGTCGATCCTGACCAGGTTCGCCCTGCGGCCCGCCCTGAGCCCGGTGCTGTCGCTGATCGCCTTGGTCTTCGCGTACGCGATCGTCAACGGGTTCCTGGTGGAGGCGGTGTTCAACTGGCCGGGGCTCGGCAGGTACGCCGTGGAGTCGATCCGGCACCTGGACACGCCGGCGATCGCGGGCGTCACCCTGGTCGTCGCCATGATGTACGTGCTGGCCAACCTGGTGGTCGACATCCTGCAGGGCGTGGTGGACCCGAGAGCGAGGACCCGGTGAGGGGGGCGGGCGCGCCGGCGCTGGACGTGCCGCTGCGCCGTACGCTGCCGAGGATCACC
The DNA here is from genome assembly GCF_040649575.1 of Nonomuraea sp. NPDC048916. Classification (NCBI taxonomy): domain Bacteria; kingdom Bacillati; phylum Actinomycetota; class Actinomycetes; order Streptosporangiales; family Streptosporangiaceae; genus Nonomuraea; species Nonomuraea sp. NPDC048916. The sequence continues at coordinate 188,349 of NZ_JBEZFS010000005.1, read as the reverse complement.
GACCGGCTGGCGCTGCTCGGCGCGGTGCTCATCGTGCTGATCACGCTGGCCGCCGTTCTCGCGCCGTGGCTCGCCCCCTATCCCGCCGACCGGCTGGATCCGGTCCTCGGGCTGACGCCGCCGAGCGCCGAGCATTGGTTCGGGACCGACAGCCTGGGCCGCGACCTGCTCACCAGGGTCATGCACGGCGGCCGGACCTCGCTGTTCATCGCCGTGGCGGTGCTGGCGCTGTCGGCGGGCGTCGGCGTCACGCTGGGGGTCGTCGCCGGGTACGCCGGCGGCTGGATCCGGGACGTGATCATGAGGATCACGGACGTGTTCCTGGCGTTCCCGGCGCTGCTGCTCTCCCTGGCGCTGGCCGTGGTGCTCCAGCCGAGCGTCACCACCGTCATCGTGGCCATCGCGGTCACCTGGTGGCCCTGGTACGCCCGGCTGGCCGCGTCCATGGCCGCCTCGATCGCCACGCGCGGTTACGTGGACGCGGCCCGCTGCCTGGGCGTGCCCGCGCCCCTGATCATCCTCAGGCACGTGCTCCCCAACTCCCTCACCCCCGTGCTGGTCCAGATGTCGCTGGACGCCGGCGGTGTCATCCTCACCGCGGCGGCACTGTCGTACCTGGGGCTGGGAGCGCAGGAGCCGACGGCGGAGTGGGGGCTGATGGTGGAGCAGAGTCAGACGCTGTTCACCACGAACTGGTGGGCCGTCACCTTCCCGGGCCTGGCCATCCTGGTGACGGCGTTCGCGTTCAACGTGCTGGGCGAGGGCCTGCGCAACGCCCTGGACCCCAGAAGTGCGGGGGCACGGTCGTGATCGAGGTGCGGGACCTCCAGGTGAGGTACGGCGAGCGGACGGTCGCCCGGGTCCCCGAGCTGGACGTGCGCGAGGGGGAGTGCGTGGCGATCGTGGGGGAGAGCGGCTCGGGCAAGTCGACCACGCTGCTGTCGCTGCTGGGCCTCACCGAGGGCGCCCACGTCTCGGGACATGTCCGGGTCTGCGGCGTCGACGTGCTCCAGGCCGCCCCGCGTCGGCTGCGCGAGATCCGCGGCGCCCGGGTCGCCCTGGTCATGCAGTCTCCCCAGGCCGCCCTCAGCCCGGCGACCCGCCTTGGCACGCTGATGCGCCGCGCGCTCAGGCTCCACGGCGTCGGCGGCGACGGGATCGACCGGGTCATGCGGGAGGCCGTGGAGGCGGTCATGTTGGATCCCCGGATCCTGCGCCGCTATCCGCACGAGATCTCCGGCGGGCAGGCGCAGCGGTTCGCCATCGCGCTGGCCATCGCGCTCGGCGCCGGGGTGATCCTGGCGGACGAGCCCACCAGCGCCCTTGACGTGACCGTGCAGGCCGAGGTGGTGGGCGTGCTGCGGCGGCTGCGGGAGGAGCGCGGGCTGGCCCTGCTGCTCGTCTCCCACGACCTGGCGCTCGTGTCCACGATCGCCGACCGGGTGCTGGTCATGAAGGACGGCGAGGTCGTGGAGGCCGGTCCGGCGGCCGTGGTGCTCGCGGAGCCGTCCCATCCCTACACCCGCGAGCTGCTGGAGGCGCTGCCGTGACGATGCTCAGGGCGGAGGGCGTGACGCTCGGCTACGGCAGGACGCCGGTGGTCCACGACGTCAGCCTCGACATCACCGAGGGCGGCGTCGGGCTGATCGGTGAGAGCGGCTCGGGAAAGACCACGCTGGCGCGCGCCTTCCTCGGCCTCCTGACCCCCCTATCCGGAAATATCTGGTACGGCGACCAAACGCTGAAAAAAGCTGACCAGAGGCGCTTCCGCAAAGACGTCCAGCCCGTCTTCCAGGCCGAGGCCCTCGACCCCAGGATGCGCGTCGGTAGCTCGGTCGCCGAGGCCCTGCCCAGAGCGGAGCGGCACCGGGTGCCCGAGCTGCTCCGCCAGGTCGGCCTGGCCCCCGAACTGGCCCAGCGCAGGCCCCACCAGCTGTCCGGGGGCCAGCGCCAGCGCGTGGTGATCGCCAGGGCGCTCGCGGTGGGCCCGAGGCTGCTCATCCTGGACGAGCCCACCAGCGCGCTCGACGTGACCGTCCAGGCCCGGATCCTCGACCTGCTCGCCGCTCTGGACACCGAACGCCTGCTCATCACGCACAACCTGGCCGTGGTCGGCCGGCTCTGCCGCACCTCGCATGTCCTGTTCGCGGGCCGCGTCGTCGAGACCGGGCCCACGGCCGAGCTGCTCGGCCGGCCGGCCCACCCCTACACGCTCGCGCTCCGCGACGCCGTGCCGAAACTGGGTGGGCAGCCGCCCGTGGCCACGGGCCGGACGGAGGCCAGGCCGGCGGAGACGGGCTGCGCGTTCCGGCTGCGCTGCCCGCTGACGGTGACGGCCTGCGAGCAGGCGCCCGCCCTCCGGGAGGTGGCGGGCCGTCAGGTGGCCTGCCACCGCGCGGAGGACGTACTGGACGGCTGAGTGGTGTTCAGGAACGGGTGACCGTACTGGTCGGCCGAGCGGCGTTCAGGGAACCGGGAGACGTGCCGGGCGGCCGAGCGGCGCTCAGAGCGCCTTCAGCCCGTTGATCACCTCGAGCAGCACGGTGGCGTCGGGCGCGGGAGGCGGCAGCTCGACCTGGACGAGCTGCTGCGCGTGCAGATCGCCGACCAGCACGCGGACCACGCCGATGGGCAGGTTGAGCTCGGCCGCCACATCGACCAGCCGGGTCGGTCTCGTGCACTTCTGAAGGATGATCAGGTGTTCGGGGCCGAGGCCGACCGGCGGGGTGAGCCCGCCGGACGTGATGATCACCGCGATGAGGTCGATCGACTCGCTCGCGGGGACGGTGCGGCCCTTGGTCAGCAGGTAGGCGGGGACGATCGGCCCGGCGGCCTCGTCCAGCCAGCGCTCGTCACTCACCCTGCACCACCCGCATGGGACGGACGGGATCCTTGGCGGGCTCCGTCGGCTCGGCAGGCGGAGCGCTCACGTGTTCTGCCGGGATCAGCACGATGGCGGTGGTCCCTCCATATGGTGAACCGCGCAACGTTACGCGGATGTCATGCCTGGCGGCCAGGCGGGAGACGACGAAAAGGCCGAGCCGGTCACTGTCGGCCAGGTCGAACTCCGGAGGGCTGGCCAGCCGCTCGTTGAAGTCGGCCAGCTCCTCAGAGCTCATCCCGAGCCCGCGGTCCTCCACCTCGAAGGCGAAGCCGCGGGCCGCCACCTCGCCGCGCACGTGAACCGTGGTGTGCGGCGGCGAGTAGACGGTGGCGTTCTCGATGAGCTCGGCGATCAGATGGATCATGTCACCTACGACCGGTCCGGCCAAACCGTGGCCGGGCATCGGTTCGATGACGACCCGCTGGTAGTCCTCGACCTCGGCGGTCGCGCCGCGCGCCACGTCGAGCAGCGAGACGGGCTTGCTCCAGCCGCGGCCGGGGGTGGCGCCGGACAGGATGATCAGGCCCTCGGCGTGGCGGCGCATCCGGGTGGTCAGGTGGTCGAGGCGGAACAGGTCGTCGAGGGCGTGCGGGTCGGTGGCCCGGTGCTGCATCCCCTCGAGCTGGATGCGCTGGCGGTGCAGCAGCGTCTGGCTGCGCCTGGCCAGGTTGCGGAAGACGTGGCCGACGCCGTCGCGCAGCTGCGCCTGGCCGACGGCGGCCTCGACGGCGGTCTGCTGGACGGTGGAGAAGGCCTGGCCCACGTCGGCGATCTCGGCGGTGGTGCTGGTCACCGACAGCTCGGGCACCTCGACGGTCTCGCCCTTGCGCAGCTTCTCCACGACCTGCGGCAGCCGTTCCTGGGCCACCTCGAGCGCGGCCAGCCGGAGCGCGCCCAGCTCCTTCGACAGGCGGGAGCCCATCCGCAGCGAGAACACGATCGACACGATCACCAGCACGAAACAGGTCCCGGCCAGCACGAAGGCGCGCGTGAGCACCGAGTCGGCCACCGGCTCGGCCCGCTCGGACAGCAGCGCGCTGGTCTGCATCTGGGCGTCCTGGAACGCCTTGCTGAGCTCCTCGGTCGTGCTGAGCCAGGCCCGCGGGGTGCCGCCCGCGCTGATCTGGTCCTCCATCACCCGCATCCGCTGGTAGGCGGGCGAGGTGATGATCGAGACCTGGGTGTTGCGCAGGCCGGGGTCGAGCTCGGTCAGCGCCTGGTCGACGAGGAAGCGGCGGTTGCCGACCAGCTGGGTGAACAGGCGGCGTTCGACGTCCGTGGTGGGCCCGGCGGCGAGGGCCTGCTCCCTGGTGAGCAGTTCCCTGGCGTAGCTGACGTCGATCACGACGCGCGACTGCTCGTAGATCGGGATGTCGTCGATGAACGCGACGTGCCGGTGCAGGCTGAACAGCGCGTTGGTGATGCCGTTGTACGCCTCGATCGCGTGCAGGCGGTCGGACAGGCCGGCGTCGATCTCGCCTCTGATCGCGTCGAGCCTGTTGAGCTGCGTGAGCACCGCCTCCACCTGCGTACGGATCTCCTCGGAGGTGTTCATGGAGTGGCTGGAGAGCTGCCGGAACCGTTCGTCGGCTGCGTTGGTGCGGGAGCGCTGCGCGGCCACGGCGGACTCGCCGGTCGTGGCATCGGAGCGGAGCAGCTTGACCGAGGCCAGGCGTTCACGCTGGAGTTCGGCGGTGAGCTGGTAGGCGGGATGGCGAAGGTTGGTCCAGAGCGTCTTGTACTGGCGCAGTTCCAAGCTCTCGCCCGCCGTGACAGCGGTGAGGACCCCCCACAGCACCACCATCGAGGCGAGCGGGACCAGCAGTAGACCGATGATCTTCATACGGATCGTGCGGCTGCGACCCATGGCACCTCTTCCGGTCGGTCCCCTGTACGTGAACCCCGGACGGGACGATCTCGGCTAGCGGGACGAGAATAGCAATTCGATCTCCGGAAGTCCTAATTTTTCAGGACTTTTGAGCACTCCATCATGATCTTGCAGTAGGTTTCGCCTACATCCGGTCACAGAGGGAGATGCGTTGCGCGGTCGTCTCGTAGCGGTTGCCGCGCTGGTGCTCTTCATCGCGGCATGCTCAGCCCCCGCGGAGGTCACGCAGGCGCCGAAGGCGGAGTCGTCGTTCGTCATCGTGCAGAACCTCGACGTCATGACCGACTGGGACCCCGCCACCTCCTACTCCAACGAGATCATCGCCCACCAGAACGTCTACGAGACCCTGACCGTCTGGAACCCGGTGACCACGAAAGCCGGCCCTCGCCTGGCCACGGCGTGGCGCTCGTCCGGCGACGGCAAGGTCTGGACGTTCACCCTGCGCCCCGGGGTGACCTTCCACACCGGCAGGCCGCTCGACGCGGCGGCGGTGAAGGCGTCGATCGAGCGCACGATGAAACTCGGCGAGGGCGCGGCCTACATCTGGGACGCCGTGTCCGGCATCAGGGCCGACGACCCGCTGACCGTGACGTTCACCCTGAAGTATCCGGTGCCGCTGGACCTGGTCGCCTCCGCCGGCTACGCGGCCTACATCTACGACACCCAGGCCGCCGCCGACCTGGGCAGCTGGTTCAAGGCGGGCAGGGACGCGGGGACCGGCCCCTACACCATCGCCTCCTGGGCCAAGGGCAAGGAGGAGGAGCTCACGCTCACCTCGTACGAGGACTACTGGGGAGGCTGGGAGGGCCCGCACTACGGCACGGTGAAGTTCCGCGTCGTGCCCGACGAGGATCGGGCCTGGCGGCTGCTGCTGCGCGGCGAGGTCAGCTTCTTGGACCGGCTCAGCCCGCGCCTGTACGCCAAGGCCGAGGTCAACCCGGGCGTGCGGACCTCACGACGGCCGTCGTTCCAGACCGCGATGCTGCTGTTCAACACCGAGAGCGGGCCGATGGCCGACGTCCGGGTGCGGCGGGCGGTGCAGAAGGCCGTCGACTACCAGGGCATCGTCAAGGCGCTCAAGGGCGCGGTGGCGCCGATCAGCGGGGTCATCCCGGAGGGCCTGCCCGGGCACGTCACCGACCGGGTGCCGAGACAGGATCTGGAGGGCGCGGCCCAGCTGCTGCAACGGGCCGGCTACGGACCCGGCGGTCAGCCGCTGCGGCTCAGCCTCACCTACGCCGAGGGCGACACCGACCAGGAACTGCTCGCCACCAGCCTGACGGAGACGCTCAAGGAGCTGAACGTCACGCTGGAGACCCGGGCGATGCCCTGGCTCGAACAGTGGGACCTGGGCAAGAAGCGCGGCCAGGACATCTTCCTCATGTACTGGTGGCCCGACTACGCCGACGGCTACTCGTGGTTCGGCAACGTCTTCCACAGTCAGTCACCGACCGTCTTCAACCTGACCTACCTCAACGACCCGGCCACGGACAAGCTGCTGGACCCCCTGCCCCAGCTCACGGTGACCGACCGGAGCGCCGCGCAGCGCGCCTTCGCCCGGGCCACGACCAGGGTGCTGGACCAGAAGGCCGCCGTGGCCCTGCCCTGGGTGGTCAACTATCAGCGGGCCTTCCTCGGCGGGATCCAGGGCTACGACGACAACCCGGCCTATCCGGACGTGGTCTTCGTCTACGACCTGCGGCCCTCGGCCTGAGGCTGCTCGACGCGGCTGCGCAGCCGTTGCCTGATCTCCTCGGGGGTGTAGGCCCGGCGGCGGCGTTCGGCCCGCGCGATCGCCACGCCCGTGGCCGCGACCCCCGCCATCCCGGCCAGTCCGAGTATCTTCCACCAGCGCATGTGCCTAGGCTAGCGGTGTGCTGACTCTCGACGAGGCCGTCAACCTGACCAGGACAGGCGACCTGTGGGTCTTCCGCGGGCGCTCGGTGCCCGACCGCGCCATCCAGACGATGACCAACAGCCCGGTCAACCACGTGGGCATGGCGATCGTGGTCGAGGACCTGCCGCCGATGATGTGGCACGCCGAGCTCGGCAGGTCGCTGCCCGACCTCTGGTCCGGCGACCACCACCGCGGGGTCCAGCTGCACGACCTGCGCGACGCGGTCACCGTCTGGGCCAACCGCTACGGCCAGCGCGCCTGGCTGCGCCAGCTGGAGCCGCAGGCGACGGTCGAGATGGAGGACGCCGCCCTGCGCACGGTGGCCCGGCTCGACGGCACCCCGTTCCCCAGCACCGCGCGGCTGGCGGCGCGCTGGGCCCGCGGCCGGATCCCGCGGCTGCGCCGCCGCATCAGCGAGCACACGCTCGAACGGGCCTACTGCGCCGAGGTCGTGGCCGTCACCTACGAGGCGATGGGCCTGCTGGCCCCCGGCCGCCGCCCCAACTGGTACGACCCGGGCAGGTTCTGGAGCGGCGACGACCTCGGCCTGCTGGGCGACCACAAGCTGGGCAACGAGATCACCGTCGGCGTCGAGCGGGTTAGCTGACCTTGTTGCGCAGCGGCACGTCGCGGACGATCGGCCAGCTGAGCGCCAGCCCGAGGACGAACGCCACGAACCCCGCCCCGATCGCCACTCCAGGTGTGGGCGACAGGTCCAGCCAGAGTCTGAAGGTGCTCAGCGGCAGCCCGAGGTCGGCGCCCCACGGCCCCCTCGGCGAGCGGGATCGACGGCAGCAGCCCGCCGATCCGCCAGCGGTAGAACGCGGCCGCGATGAGGATCCCGGCGCCCGTCCAGGCCAGGAACTCCGTCAGATACTCGACGAAGATCAGCGGCGCCTGCGTGGCCTGCTCCCACACGCTCTGCGTGAGCGTCCCGAAGGTCGCGATGGCCACCGTGATCGCGACGACCAGGACGTAGAAGCCCGCCCAGACCATCGCCCCGAACACCGACAGCGCCGTCACCAGGCGGGTGGGGAACCTCATCGGGAGCCTCCGGTCAGGTGGATGAACAGTTCCTGCATGCCGATGGGCCGAGCTCCAGGCCGGCCGCCGCGGCCTTCCTGCGCTGGGCGTCGTCGAGCTCGCCGTACACCATGGCCGACGAGGTGGGGCCGAGCCGCCGCCGGTCGAGCACGGTCAGCCCGGTGGTGAACGCCTCGACGTGGGCGACGGGGCCGGTGACCGAGGTGCCTCGGCGCCGTTCTCGAACACCGGCCGCCCGTCGATCCGTACGGTGCCCCCGGACTGCTTGCGGAAGGCGGCCAGCACCGACAGCAGGCTCGTCTTGCCCGAGCCGTTCCTGCCGAGCAGCCCGTGGATCTTCTCGCTCTCCAGCGTGAAGCTGAGCCGGTCGAGCGCCGTGACGTCGCCGTAGCGCAGCACCAGATCCTCGACCTCGATCTTCATGGCTTCAGCTCCTCGATGCGCCGGATGACGTCATCCAGCGGGATGCCGATGGTCCTGGCCTCGCTCACCATCGGGTCGACCACGTCGGAGAAGAAGGACTGCCTGCGCTCGGCCCTGAGCGCGTCTCTGGCGTCCGGGCTGACGAACATCCCGATACCTCGCTTCTTGTAGAGCACGCCCTCGTCGACGAGGTGCTGGAACGCCTTGGCCGCGGTGGCCGGGTTGATCCGGTAGAAGGCGGCGTACTGGTTGGTCGACATCACCTGCTCGTCGCCCTTCAGCGTCTCGCTCAGGACATCGGCTTTGATCCGCTCCGCGATCTGCCGGTAGATGGGGCTCCGGTCGTCGAACATGGCACCTGCTTCTATGGTTCATTACTTCACTAACGAACCATAGAACGCCTCCGTGTCCACGTCAAGGGCAGGGTGGTCACGACGAGCACCGCGACCAGCCCGAACCCGAGCGGAAAGCCCGTGCGCCCGACGACCAGGCCGAACCCCATCGCCCCGGCGCCCATCCCCGCGTCGTAGACCAGGTTCCACAGGGCGCTGACCCGTCCGGCCGGCCCCCGCTCGAACATCAGCGCCAGCGTGGCGTTCTGCAGCACACCGAACCCGATCCCGAACAGCGCCATTCCGGCGATCAACGCGACCGGCTCCGCCGCCCACACCTGCAGCGCGGTTCCTCCGGCGGCCGCCAGGACACCCGGCGCGAGCAGCCGGGCCGAGCCGTGCCTGTCGCCGAACCTGCCCGCCCACCAGCGGGCCGCCGGCGTGCCGATCGACTGCGCCAGCAGCGCGGCCGAGGCCTGCGCGGGAGAGACGGCCAGCGGCAGGAACGTCACCAGGACACCGGTGGCCACCGTCACTGCGGCGAAGACGAGGGCCGGGCCCGCGAGACCCCGCAGCCCGCTCACACGGTCGCCGGCCGCCCGCGACGGCCTGACAGAGGGGAGCCCGGCCACCGCGGCCAGACCGGCGAGCGGCGCCAGCCCCGCCGCCACGAACACCGGCGTGAAACCGAGCGCGTCACCGGCCCACAGCCCCAGCGGCAGCCCGGCCAGCGACGGTAGCCCGACCGCCACGCCGTACAGGCCGAGGCCCTCGCCGCGGCGCCCGGCGGGCGACAGCTCGGCGACCAGTGCGGTGCCGGTGACCACGAGGACACCGAGCCCGGCGCCGCGCAGCAGGCTGACCGCGAGCACCAGGGGAAGGCCGGAGGAGAAGGGCAGCAGCAGGGCGGGCAGGCCCAGCAGCGCCAGGCCGAGTGCCATCACGGTGCGATAGCCGAACCTGGACAGCAGCCACGGGACGGCCGGTTCGACCAGCACCGTGGAGAGCATCATGGCGCCGGTGACCAGCCCCGCGCCGACCTCGCCCGCGCCGCCCGAGGCGGCGTAGAGCGGCACGGCCGCGAACAGCAGGTAGAAGCCGAGCATTCCGCCGACCGAGGCGGCCATCATGAGGTTCATCGAACGGGTGAGCATGCCGCCCAGCCTCACGCCGGGACGACCCGGCCACATCGGGCATGATGCGTAGCCGCCTCTTCATAATGAGGTGGTGTTCGTCGGACGCGAGACAGAGCTCGCGGCGCTCGCCGCCGCCTGGGCCCGCACCCCCGCCGCGATGCTGGTCGTCGGTGAGGCGGGCATCGGCAAGTCCCGGCTGGTGGCGGAGTTCACCGCGACGGTCGGCGCGCTTGTCGCCGAGGGCGGCGCGGATCCCGGTTCGACGGCCTACGCGCCCTTCGTGCCCGTGCTGCGCCGCCTGGTCAGGGAGTACGGGCCGGAGCTGGTGCCGGGCGGCGGGCGCTGGGGACTGGCGCGGCTGCTGCCGGAGCTCGGCGAGGCGGACGAGCAGCCCGGGCTGGGCCGGGCGAGGCTGTTCGAGGAGGTGCTGCTGCTGGTCGAGCGGGCGGCCGAGCGGCGGCCCCTCGTGCTCGTGCTCGAGGACCTGCACTGGGCCGACCAGGCCAGCCGCGATCTGCTCGCCTTCCTCCTGCGCAACCTGATGCGGCCCGGCGTCCTGGTCGTCGCGACCTCGCGTGAGCCCCTGCGGCTGCCCGGCGCCCAGACGCTCCGGGTGCCGCCGCTTCGCCCCGAGGAGGTGGCCCGCATGCTGGGCCGCTCCGACGTGGAGCTGATCGTGGCCCGTAGCGAGGGCAACCCGTTGTTCGTGGAGGCGCTGGCCGACGCGGGCACGGCCACGCCCGCCTCGCTGCGCGAGCTGCTGCTGGCCGGTGCCGAGCGGCTCGGCCGGACCAGTCTCGACGTGCTGCGGACCGCCGCCGTGGCGGGACGCCGGACGCCGCACGAGGTGCTGCGGGCCGTGGCCGGCCTCGACGACCTGGCGCTGGACGAGGCGCTCAGGCCGATCGTGCGGGTCAGGCTGCTGCTCGTCGACGGTGACGGCTACGTGTTCAGGCACGCGCTGATCCGCGACGCGGTCTACGACGACCTGCTGCCGGGCGAGCGCAGGCGGTTGCACGCGCGGTGCGCCGAGGCCTGGCCCGATCTGGCCGCCGACCACTGGCACGCGGCGGGGGACCGGCCGCGCGCCTACGCCGCGGCCCGGCGGGCACGCAGGTGGGAGCGGGTCCTGGAGCTGTGGGACCAGGTGCCCGCCGGCGAGCGCGCCGGCGTGCTGGAGCTCGCCGCCAGGGACGCCCTGCACGCGGGGGACGCCGAACGTGCCGAGGAGCTCGCGAGCCGCGCGCTCGACGAGACCGGCGACCCCCTGCGGGCCGCGCACCTGCTGGAACTGAGGGCGGGCGTCCGCGACCTGCTCGGCGAGGAGAGCCTGAACGACCTGCGCGAAGCCGTACGGCTCGCGCCACGGGAGGCCCGGCCGATCGGCGCGCTGGCCGGCACCCTGCACTGGAACGGCCAGGACGACGAGGCTCGCGCGCTCGCCCACCAGGCCCGCGCCCTCGGCGACACCAGGTCCCTGGTCACCCTGGCCGCGCTCACCGCGCTCGAAGGCGACCTCGACGCCGCCTCGGCCCTCTTCACCGAGGCCAGGGCCGCGGCCTCCGACGACGACACCAGGCTGGTCGCCTACGCCAGCGAGGCCGACGTCCTCGAGGCCGCGGGCGAGCACGCCCGAGCCGAGGAGGTGGCCCGCCGCGGGATGGCACAGGCCAGGCGCGTGGGGATGGCCAGGTCGCGCGGCGCGCACATCGCCGCGAACCTGGCCGAGCCGCTCTGTTCGCTCGGTCGCTGGAAGGAGGCCCGCGAGGTCGTCCAGACGGCACTCGCGCTCGACCCGCCGCCGATCCACCGCGCCTGGCTGCTGCTCGTGCTCGGCACGGTCGCGGTCTGCGAAGGCTCGCTGAAGGAGGCGGCCGGCATCGCCCGCCAGGCCAGGCCGCTGATGCGAGGGCGTTCGCGCGGCTACGACTCCTGCCTCGAACCCGATCTGCTCGAAGGCGGGATCGCGTTGGCCGAAGGCGACCTGGAGCGCGCCGCGCTGCTGGCCGACCACGCGCTGACGGCGCACGACCTGACGCTCAGCCGCCGCTACGCCTGGCCGCTGCTCGTGGTGGCCGCCCAGGCGGGCCGGATCCGGCGGGCGCCCGACGGGATCTCCACCATCGGGCGCGTGCAGGAGGCCCATCGGTCCACGTTCGAGGCGGAGTGCGGGGGATCATGGGAGCCCGCGGTGGCCGCCTGGCGCGCGGTCGGTCAGCCGTATGCGCTGGGGCGGGCTCTGGTGCGCGCGGCCGAGCAGGACCCGGACCGGGCCGGCGGGCCGCTGCGCGAGGCCGCCTCCATCGCCGCGCGGCTGGGAGCCGAGCCCCTGCGGCGCGAGGTCGAGGCGGCGGCGGCCGTCACCCGGGTGAGCCTCACGCCCGGCCACGGGCTCTCCTCCCGCGAACGCGAAGTGCTGGGCCTGGTGGCCGAGGGGCTGAGCAACAGGCAGATCGCCGAGCGGTTGTTCATCTCGGCCAGGACGTCGGGCGTGCACGTCTCCAACATCATCGCCAAGCTCGGCGTGGCCTCCCGGGTCGAGGCCGCGGCCGTGGCCCGCAGGACCGGCCTGCTCTGACATCCGTTGATTCGGCCTCTCTGGCGCCCGTCAGATCGGCCTGCTCTGGCGCCCGTTAGATCGGCCTCTCTGACATCCGCCAGAGAGGCCGAATTCGTCGGCTAACGACCCCCATGACGCAAATGCGACGCCGACCATGATGCGCGGTCGCACTCCGGCTGATCATCGACCTCGACCGCGTCGCCTGACCGGATCAGCGCCGTAGCCGCCAGGCCGCGGCCACCGCGATAGCGGCGGCGGCCAGACTCACCGCTCTCGTGAGGCGGACGGCCCGGCGGATGTCCCTCACCTCGGGCGCGGGGCCGTCGCCCATGACCGGGCGGTGCTCGGTCCGGCCGTCGTAGACGTTCGTGCCGCCCAGCGTGACGTCGAGCGCTCCGGCGAACGCGGCCTCACACCGTCCCGCGTTGGGACTGGGATGCCGGTGACCGTCTCTGACCAGTACGGCCAGCGCGCGGCGCGGAGCGGGCCCGGCCAGCACGGCCAGCAGCCCGGTGAGCCTGGCCGGAACGTAGTTGGCCACGTCGTCGAGCCGCGCCGCGGCCCAGCCGAACCGCTCGTAGCGGGCCGAACGGTGCCCGACCATCGCGTCCAGCGTGTTGACCGCCCGGTAGGCCAGCAGCCCCGGGATGCCCGCCACCGCACCCCAGAAGAGGGGCGCCACGACGGCGTCGGAGGTGTTCTCGGCCAGCGACTCGACCGTCGCCCTGGCCATCCCGGCAGCCTCCAGCCGGGCGGGGTCGCGCCCGCACAGGTGGGGCAGCCGGGCCCGTGCCCGGTCGAGATCGCCAGCCTCCAGCGCCCCGGCCAGGTAGACGCCCTCACGGGCCAGCGTGGTGCCGCCGAGCACGGCCCAGGTGGCGACCGCGGTCAGCGCGGCACGCCCGGCGGGATGGGGCACGCGTTCGGCCGCGAGGCCGATCCCGGCCGCGCCGCCCACGCAGAGGATCACGTGGACGACCCCGTTCGGCCGCGCGTCCCCGTACAGGAACTCCTCGACCCTGGAGGCGGCGCGGCCGAACAGCGCGACCGGGTGCCCGGTGCGCGGGTCGGCGACGAGCGCGTCGAGCGCCACGCCCATCGCGATGCCGAGCGCGCGGGGATGATCAGACCAGATGGGCATGCAGCTCATCTTCGTGCACGTCCAGCCACGCGGACGCCCGGCGGATGCGCTGGCCCGCGCCCTGGGCCCACATCCTGGCCCAGCCCCCGCCCGTGGCCGCCCGGTCGCGCATGACCGTGTAGGACCGGTGGAGGCGGAGCCTGGACAACTCCACGAGCCGGCGCCGCTCGCGGGGCGGCACCCCGTACGCGTCGCAGAACAACCGCAGCCGCGCGCCCACGTCCAGCTCGCGCTGCAACGGGTGGCGGTCCACGGGATCGGCGATCGGCGCCCAGTGCCGGAGCGTGGTGACGACGTCGAACAGCCTCGTCGTCGGCCGCGCCAGATCAAAGTCGATCAACGCCCGCGGCGTCGCGCCCTCGAACACGACGTTGTCCGGGGTCAGATCGCAGTGGCCGATGACCTCGGGCGGGGCGTCGTCGTTCGACCCGTCCTCCCAGCCGTCGTCCCCGAGCGGGAACCCCGCGGTCGCGTCATGGAAGCCGCGCAGCAGCCCGGCCAGCCCCGCCAGCGCCTCGTCCGTGACGGTCGTGCGGTTGAGCCCGGTCGTGCCGGGGAGGTAGGTGAGGACCTCGCGCCCGAGCCCGTCCATGCCCACTACTCGGGGCGCGCCCTCGAAGCCCGCGGCCTCGAGGTGGCGGAGCAGGGCGTGCACGGCGGGGGTGGACGGGCTGACGGGCCGGCGCACGGTGTCACCCACGCGCACCACACCGTCTGTCACGTCCCCGCCCTGCAGGGGAATCTCATGCAGGAGCGTCGCGACCATGGGACGAGAGCTTAGACCTATTTGTACCGCTCCCGCCTGGCGTTTCGGCCATCCCTCACGCCATGTGGGCAGCGCCACTCGGTGCCGGGAGACGCATCGCAGGGGCGGTCGTGAAATGATGTGCCCCGGTAGGCGCACAACGGGCGTCCGGCGCCGGTCGGCGGGCTCCAAGGCCAGACCGAGGAATCGAGTAGGCCGTCAGGGTTGTGGTGATCTATCCTGTTTGCGATGCGCGCATGCCTGCATCGCATGCTTTACCCTTAGCGTGCGCGCGAGGCTCCGTGCCGGGGTCCTCGCCTTGTCGCACGTCTGACAACTCCATCAAGCGCCCTTAGCTCAGCTGGATAGAGCACCGGACTTCTAATCCGACGGTCGCAGGTTCGAATCCTGCAGGGCGCGCTTACCTGGCCAGAGAAAACCTGGGCCTGACCTGCGGTAACGCCTGCCTGTTGACGCTCGGCGTGTGCCACGGTGTGCCAGCCTCAGCCCGCACATTGCGCCTGCCGAAAATTCCATCCATGCAGGTCAAGCCACTTGTGAGTACTCATGGAGGACGCCGCCGAGCCGGTCTCGTCGGCGTACATTCAGATCGATGATTCGCTCTGGATCCGTTATCGGATCGGGGACGGTGCGCAGCGGGGCTGCTTGGTTCAGGGCTTGATGTGCTCGGTGCGGGTTGTAGAAGTGTTCGTACTCGCGCAGGGCGTGCCGAAGATGGCGTTCGTTCCAGATCAGGCAGCGGTCGAGAAGCTCGTGGCGGCAGGACTGCACCCACCGCTCCATGATCGAGTCCATCCGCGGCATCTGAATACCGGTGAGCACCATCTTGATGCCGACCTCGGCGAGGACCTCGTCCATGAGGGCCGGGAACTTCCCATCTCGGTCTCGGAGCAGAAAGCGTGCCCGACAGCCCGCATCGTCAAGATCCATCACCAGATTCCTGATCGCTTGGATGACCCAGCTCGCGCTCGGGTGAGCGATGGTGCCGAGCACCCGGACACGCCTGGTGGCGTGCTCGATCACCGCCAGGATGTACTGGCGCTGTCCGTTCAGGGTGATGGTCTCGATGAAATCGCAGGCCAGTAGGGCGTCGGCTTGAGAGCGCAGGAAGTCGGCCCAGGTGGTGGTGACCCGTTCGGGCGCCGGATCGAGCCCCGCTTGCTTGAGGATCTCCCCTCATCAGATCGCGGTGCCAGCGCAGAACCGTGTCCGGGCGGATGAGGAGCCGCAGCCGGCGCAGGACCTCGCGGGGCAGCGACGTCAGGAGCGCGGCAAGGAAGGCTCGGTCCTCGGGCGCGAATCTCACTCTGGTGTCGGGACCGAGTTAACGTTCAAGGACGGTGATCTGGTGACGTAGAGCAAGTATCTCCACGTCCTTGTCCCGATCGCCCATGGGGAGCAACCGCAGTGCGGCGAATGCGTTTGTGACGGTCAGGTAGGCCAAGCGAAGGAGCACAGCGGATCATCCTGCCGTACGCGCTCCCGTCTCCCCGGGGGACCGGAGCTCGCGTACGCCACGCGAAGCCCTCGCAGAGTCATGACCGGGGCTGATGTAATTATCGGCAGGCGCAGACCTCATGACGCAGCACCAAGATCTCCACGTCCTTGGAGGTGTCGCCCCGCGAGAGTAGCGTCAACTAGCCGAACAGCCGGACCATGAGCAGATACAGCAGGCGTGGAAACACGTGTGCCGAGGATAGAAGGCCAGATCAGATGCCATGGGTGAGTTTTGGCACCGCACAGGGCTTGTTTCGGCTTGCGCTGGGGCCGACTGGTCGATGCTGCGGTGGGGTCGGGCCGTGTTGTAGTGCGCCAGGTAGCTATGAAGACCCGGACCAGCCATCCGGCACCCCTGCATCCTTCCTCCCATCGGACGAAGGGCTCTGCGCCGGGAGTCATTTGAGTTCTTGAGCCCCACAGGATTCGGTCAGGTCAGATCCAGGGCCACCTCCAGGCGCAGGTAGGCGTCGATCCAGGTCTGCTCGATCGCCTCGCCCGAGTCCTGAGACCGCGCCGCCGCGAACGCCGTAACGGCCTGGGCGATCCGGTGGAGCCCGAGCGTGATCAGCCGTCGCGCGGCGGTGTCGAGGCGGGCGTCGTAGGTCGGCGGCAGGTGGGACAGGCCGTGGTGGGCCGCTTCTGCGAGCAGCCCGCGGGTGTCGATCAGTACGGCGGTCAGCGGGTCGTGCTGGTCGTCCTCGGCGACCGCGAGCCGGCCGCTGCCTCCGGCGGGTTGCAGGTCGGGTACGACGACACGGCCGCCGGCAGCCAGGCCGATGGGGTCAATGACGACACCGCCCGCAGTACGGCCGGCCACTCCGCTGACGAAACGCAGCTCGCCTTCCTCCCCGGCGAGTACGGCGGCCAGCGAGTCGAGGCGGCCGGGGGCGGCACCGGTGTGGGTGGCGGTGACGGTGGCGGTGTTGCCTGCCTGGTCGGCGATGAGGGCGTCGAGGCGCTGGTCGCCGGCGGCGTAGGTCATGGCCACCACCTGGGAGACGGCGACGACGCGTACCAGCTCCGCTTCGACGCGCGGGCGGATGGGCCGGAGCGTGAGGGCGTCGAGTTCGCGGCCGAGCGCGGCGAGGTCGGTCACCACCAGGGACGGCGAGAGCTCACCCCAGTCGCCACGCGACGGGCTGACCGTCGTCTTGGAGATCCGCCCTGTGGCCAGCCGCACGGCACGGCTGGCGCTGCGGACGGCCGATTCCGTGACGAGGTTGCCTGTGGCGAGGGCGGCCAGCGTGGAGCCGGCGATGCGTTGCCGTGCCAGCGCGGCGCCGTCGTCGTCGCCGTCCCATTCGCGGCGGAGTACCAGGACCATCGCGCTGTCGCTGTGGGCTAGGTAGATCTCGGCGATCCGCCGGTCGCCGAGGCTGCGGATCCGGCAGCCCAGGCTCTCCAGCCGGGCCCGGCGCAACGGGGTCTCGGCGGCCTCGGCGGTGCCGAGCACGCTGCTGCGGAGGGTGGCGTCGGGGCGGGTTACGGCCCGGTGTCGGGCGTGGAGCTCGGCGAGGTGGCTCGCGAGCAGCTCGGAACGGTAGTGGGCGCTGCGGTTGCGGTAGGCGGCCAGCTGCTCGGCGAGGTCGCCGACGGCCAGCAGCGGCCAGCGCGATCCGGCGGCGTCCAGATGGCGCTGTACGTCGGCGATGGTGGCTTCGAATCCCTGGCCGAGGTGCGCCGCACCTTCGCGCAGGACCGCGCCGGCCAGCCCCAGGGCCCGCTCCAGCCCGGATCCGGTACCAGTTCCGGCTTCGCCGCCGACGTCGACCCGTACCTCCTGCATCCCGGGATGCAGCTCGTCGGCTACCCGGAACGCCCACACGGCGAGGGCGATGACGTCGTCGCGACTGCCCGCGACGGCGTCGGTGTGGACGAAGCCGAGGTCGCCGGGGATCAGGAAACGCACGGTCGCGGTGGCGAGCTCGACCTGCGGCGCGGGATCGGTGGCGGTGGCGCGGCGCACGCGGGCGGTGTATCCAGTCCTTTCGGTACGGCGGGCGGCGGCCATCAGGCGGGCGCCGATCCTGGCGGTCAGTTCGTCGTCGCTCACCTGCCCCGGCGACCAGGCGGGGGGTTCGGGGTCACGGCCCTCAACCTGCGAATGTTCGCCGGTCTCGACGGGCGGGCCATCGCCGGTCCCGGCCGACGGGCCATCGCCGGTCCCAGCAGGCGGCACATCGGCGGTCCCGGCGGGCAGGCGATCGGCGATCTCAGCGGCGGGTCCGGCGTGCTGGTGCTGGTACGCGAGCACCACCCCGACGACATGCCGGCAGACCCCGGTGGCGCCGCACGTGCAGCGGGCCGCGTCGAGCCCGCCGGGTGGCAGGCTCGCGGTCGGTCCGCCTGCGAAGTCGCCGTGCACGGTCCCGTCGGCGTCGGTACGCAGGTCCGGCGCGGCTTCCTTGCCCGCCCGCTTGACCAGGCCGCGGTTGGTGAGCGCGGCGAGGGAGTCTGTGGTGAGCCCGAGCAGATCCGTTCTCATCGGCCCACGTGCTCCGCGACGAAGGACGCCAGCTCGCCGGGGGTCATCGCGCCCACGTACGCCCCGGCGTCGGCCAGGCGTTGCGCGAGTTCCCGGTCGTAGGCGGGGTTGGCCTGCTCGTCGAGGGCGGCGAGGCCGAGAACCTTGCTGCCCTGCTCGACCAGGTTACGCACGATGCGTACCAGCCGGTGGGGATCGCCGCCCTCGTAGAAGTCGGAGATCAGCACGACGATGGCCCGCCGCGGCTGGTCCACGAGTCCGGCGCCGTACGCCGCCGCGCGGGCGATGTCGGTGCCGCCGCCGAGCTGGACCTTCATGAGCAGTTCCACAGGATCGTCCACGTCGGAGGTCAGGTCCACCACTTCGGTGTCGAAGGCGACCAGGTGGGTGCGTACACCGGGCAGACCCCACAGGCAGGCCGCGGTGACCGCCGAGTGGATCACCGAGTCGGTCATCGAGCCGGACTGGTCGACGAGCAGGATCACCTGCCACTGTTCGAGGTGGCGGCGGGTGCGGGAGAAGAACAGAGGGGTCTCGATCACGACCTTGCCGGTGTCGGGCTGGTAGCGGCCGAGGTTGGCGCGCAGGGTCCTGACCATGTCGAAGTTGCGAGCCAGCCGCATCCGGCCCGGCCGCCGTACTTTGGTGCCCGAGAAGGCGCTGCGCACCTCGGTGGCGAGCTGTTCCATGAGCTGCCGTACGACCTGCTCCACGATGCGCCTGGCCAGCCGCAACACCTGCGGGTTCATCAGGTGTTTGGTGTGCAGGACCGCCTTGAGCAGCGCGGGGTTGGGCTCGATGCGCGCGAGCACGTCGGGGTCGGTGACGAGGTCGTGGATCTCGTAGCGTTCGACGGCGTCGCGTTGCAGGCGTTCGATGGTCTCCTTGGGGAACAGGCGGGTGATGTCATCGAGCCAGTCGAAGGTGGTCAGGGTTGACGGGCCGCTCCCGGCCTGCCGCCGTACGCCGCGCCTGCGCAGGTCCTCGTCGCGGCCGTACAGCCAGTCCATGGCGGCGTCGCGGCCGGCGGCCTCCTCGTCGAGCTGCCCGCCGCCGAGGCAGGCGCCGCCGGCCTCGCCGAGCAGCAGGCGCCACCGTACGAGGATGGGGTCGGTCATGGCGTGATCAGTCCCTCCCGGCGAAGTGCCGCATCGACTCGTTCGTCCAGTGCCATACCTGCGGCCACCAGTTCCGGCGCCGCCTCCAGCCGCATCAGGTCCCACGCGGACGCGCCCGCGCCGGAGCGCAGTTCGACCAGGCGGGTGGCGATGAGGTGCCGCTCGCGGGGCGGGAAGTAGCCGAACGCCTGGCGCAGCGCCGGCAGGGCCACCAGGAAGTCGTGGCCGCTCATTGCCGCGACCAGCTCGTCGAGCAGCTCCAGCACGCCGCCGGTGTGCAAGACCTCCTCCCGGGCGAGCGCGAACAGCCCGGCCAGCCAGTCGCCGGCCGACGCGGGGACGAACGCGCCGCGTACCGCCCGTGCGGGGTCCGCGGCGGCGGTGCCGCGCAGTGACCAGCCCAGCCCGAGCGACGCTCCGCGCAGGTCGGGCGGCGCGTCCTGGCAGGCGGCGACGCGGTCGGCGACGCCCAGCGCCGCGTCCACGTCCAGGCCGAGCGGCGGGCCGGCGTGCCTGAGCGCGTCGCGTACGGCGGCCATGGCGCCGATGCGCTGCGGATCGGCGGGTACGGGCCCGCCGTGCACGCCTTCGGCCAGCCACAACGCCCGGAGGGTGGCGGCCCGTACCACGGTGCCCAAGGTGGTGCTGCCGCTGGTGGCGAACAGGTCGTCGTGGCGCCACATCGCCAGGGCAACGGTGAGGGTGCGGCCCAGCGAACCCAGGTCGGCCGCCGCGACGATCGCCCGCGCGAGGTCGTCGAGCACCTGCCCCGCCAGCTCGCCGATGCCGCACAGCGCGGCGTCGAACAGCACGTCGGCCAGCTGGTCCAGGTCGGCGTCCCTGATCCGATCGGCGAGTACGGAGGCCGCCGCCTCCTGCGGGTCCACGCCGTACCCGCCTGCCTCGATCAGGGCGGGCAGGCGGTCGTCGGTCTCGGTCAAGGTCCACTGTTCGACCAGCTCGGTGCCGCCCGCGGGGCGGGGGCCCGAGGTGCGGACCACGCCCGGGATGCCCAGTACGCGCAGCCTGTGCAGGAATCGGCTGCGCTCGCGGCCGGCTTGCCCGCCGAGGTGGAGCCGTTCGTCGCCGGGGCCGCCCAGCTCGGCGAGCACCGCGTGGACCAGCGGCGGCAGCGGGGTCGAGCGGTGCAGGCGGCCTGCCCGGTCACCGCTGAGCGCCGCGATCATCTCCACGACGACCGGATGGTGGCCCGCCTGGAGGGGGCCGCGGGACGCCCAGGGCAGCGGGGTCTCGATCGCCTCGCCGACCAGCGCAGTGGCCAGGCCGTCGAGCACGTCGACCCGGGCCGGATGCGGGTGGCCGCGCATCAGCGCGATCCCGTCGGCGGAGGCGCGCGCGGCGATCAGGTCGGCGGTGGACACCGGCTGGCGCCGGGCGCGCAGCCTGGCCGTCACCGCCTCGGTGAGCCTGCGGGCGGCGCCATCGGGGCCGTACTCCCACAGGTCCTGGTAGTAGCCGGGCGAGGGCATGCCCGACTGGTAACCGTCGAAGGCGTCCAGCCGGCGGAACGAGTACGGCACCAGGTAGCTGCCGACCGCCGCCCCCTCGGGCGGCTGAGGCACCTCCGGCCAGCTCCGCTCGCCCTGCTCGGCCAGCCGGACCAGCGCGGGACGGTGGAAGCCGCCCGTGACCACGACCACCGGCCGCTCGCCCGCGTCTCCGGCGGCCGCCCGGACCCACTGCGCCATGTACGCCTCGCGGGCCGTGTCGTCAGGACCGGTCTCGGTGTCGCCGCGTACGAGGTCGAAGTAGGTGGCCAGCCGTTCGGCCAGCCCGTCGGCCGGTTCGATCTCGAACAGGTGGTCCCACAACGCATCCACGTTGTCCACCGCGAAGGCGCGGCAGAGCCGTCCGGTCACCTCGTCGTAGCGGGTCTCGGCGTCGGCGTAACGGTTGCTGAGGTCCGCCAGCGCGGGATGCCAGGCGGGCAGGTCGATGAAGCGCAGCTCGGCGCCGGCCTCGCGGCCCGCGGTCAGCGCGGTCCACTCGGGGGAGTAGTCGCACAGCGGTGTCCATGAACCGTGGCGCCGCTCATGGTCGCGGTAGCTGGTGTAGACGGCGATCGGCAGCTCGTGGCCGAGCAGGAGCTCGTCCATCCTGTGGTTCATGTCCGCCGGGCCTTCGACCAGCACGTACGCGGGGCGTACGGAATGGATGGTGTCGGCGACCAGCCGGGCGCAGGCGGGACTGTGGTGCCGCACGCCGAGGAAGATGACCGCCATCGTTCAGCCCGGCAGCAGGTGGCGGGCCTCGTACAGGGCCTTCCACTGGTCGCCGTGCCGCCTGCGCTCCAGGTACCTGCGGAGCTTGGCCAGATCCTCCGGGTTGTCCTTGGCGGCCGTACCAGCGAGGCAGGAGACCAGGTCGGCGGCGGTGCCCGGCTCGCGGCGCAGGAACCAGCCGCGCAGCCCGACGGCATGGGCGACCGAGACAGCCTCCGCGGTGCTCATCACCCCCGACAGCCGGTCGGTGGCGTCGCCGCGCGCTGTCTGCCCCTGGCGCAGCTCGCGGAAGGTGGTGACCAGGACCTCCAGCACGTCGCGGCGCGGCGGCGCGGTGACGCCCGAGCGTTTGAGCAGCGCCCCTGCCTCCGCCTCCACCAACGCCAACTCGGTCTCGAAGTCGGCGATCGGGAAGACGGTCTCGAAGTTGAAGCGGCGCCTGAGCGCGGCGCTCATCTCATTGACGCCGCGGTCGCGGGTGTTGGCGGTGGCGATGATGGTGAACCCCTCCTGGGCGAACACCATCGACTCGGGACCGCTCAGCTCCGGTACGGCGAGCACTCGGTCCGACAGCGGTGACAGCAGGCAGTCCTGCACCTCCAGCGGACACCGGGTGATCTCCTCGAAGCGCACCACCTTGCCCTCGGCCATGCCGCGCAGCAGCGGCGCGGCCACCAGCGACCGGGTGGAGGGGCCCTCGGCGACCAGCAGCGCGTAGTTCCAGGAGTATTTGATCTGGTCTTCGGTGGTGGCCGCGCCGCCCTGGACGGTGAGCGTCGAGGTGCCGCTCACGGCCGCGGCGAGCAGCTCGGACAGCAGCGACTTCGCCGTGCCGGGCTCGCCCACCAGCATCAGCCCGCGGTTGGTCGCGAGCGTCACCAGGGACCGGTCGATCAGCGAGGGATCGCCCACGAACTTGCGGCTGATGCCCAGCGTCTCGTCCCCGAGGACGAAACGGCGGGCAGCCCGCAGGCTGAGCGCCCAGCCGGGCGGCCGGTCGTCGGTGTCGTGCTCCCGCAGCATGGCCAGCTCGCCGGCGTAGCGGATCTCGGCCGGGGGCCGCTGGGCGTGTTCGTTCATCGGGTGATGTCCCTCAGGTCTCGAAGGATCTCGGAGGTGGTGATCGGATCGAGGCCGTCGAGCCCCAGCTCCACCAGGGTCTGCTCGTCGGCGAAGTCGGGGTAGCCGATCGAGATGCCCGGATAGAGGCCGATCGTGACGGTCCTGCCGCCGGGCACGTCCCGCTCGATCCAGCCCTGCCAGCCGGCGTCCTGAGGCGCGCCGCGCCGCCAGCCGCGCCGCTCCAGGCCGATCACCGCGCGGGTGGGGATCTTGGCGGCTTCGATCTCGGCCACCAGCGCCGGATCCGGCTCGTACGTCTCCCTTCCCAGCTGCGGGAACGGCTGCAGGATCTCGTAGTCGGCGAACACCTCGGACCAGGCGGCCAGGTCCTCCCCCAGCTCCAGCGGGTGCGCCACGCCTACGAGGGCGTCGTCGGGCAACGTCAGCGTGTCGTCCTCGACGTCGGCGAAGCTGCGGTCCTCGGCCACGCGCAGGGTGCCCGTGAGCTCGCCCGACGGGTCGTACAGGCCCCATACGAGCCGCCGTACGATGTGCCAGAGCAGCGGGTGACCGACGAGCAGCCGGCCGAAGTCGCCGGCGCCCCAGCGACGCCGGTTCACCATGGCCTGCTCCAGGCGGCGGATGGCGTCCCCGGCTACGGAGCGCACGTCCTTCTTCAGCCCGGCGAAGCGCCGGTAGGAGGCGGTCGCGAGCTCCGGATCGTCGTTGGCGCCCGGCTTGGGCAGGTTCTTCAACCGCTTGCCCGAAGCGTCGGCCACGTACGGCTTGAGCTGCTCGTCGAAACCCACCACGAACTGCCTGCGGCCGTAGTCGAGGGTCAGGCTGCCGCCGGCGGACAGGCCGAAGTCGGGCACCAGCCGGTCGGCCAGCTCCTGCGGCGTCAGGCCGAGCTCGGCGGCGACCTCGTCCATCTTCAGCTTGGCCCGGTTCTTCAGCCCGCTGAACTTGACCTTCTCGGCGATGCCGTGCAGGTGCATCAGCGCGACCTCGGAGCCGATGGAGGCCAGCAGATCCAGACCGGTGACCGCGCGCGCGTGCCCGCCCTCGCCCGGCCAGGTCCTGATCAGCGGGGTCAGCCGCCGTACGGTCTCGTCGTCGCCGAGCAGCGCCTGCGCGTCCATCACCCAGCTCTCCTTGGACGGGTAGCCGGCCGCCTGCCAGCGCTGGAACAGCGCCCAGGCGAAGTCGGCGAGGCTGCGGCCGTCGCAGGCCTCCTTGACCACGGCGAGACCGGCGTACGGGTCGCCAGGCTTGGAGATCGCCAGCATCGTCATCACGTGGCGGACCGCCTCGGGAGGCAGCGCGCCCGCGTCGCCGCGCAGGTGGATCGGGGTCATGATCGCAACCTCCGTCCACTCGGGCAGCACGGGCATCTTGGCGGGCAGCGCGTCGAGCGGGTCGGCCACGAGCAGGTCGGCGATCGCGGCCTCGGCGGCGGGCCCGTACCCTGCGGCGGCCTCGGCCACAGTGCCGCGGTGGCCGCCCGCGACCAGCGCCGCCAGCGCCTGCTCGGCCCGGAGCCTGGCCACGCCGGGCTTGCCGAGAGCCGCCGGGATCAGTGCCCTGGCGCCCGCTCCGGGGTGGCGGTTCAGCCAGGCCAGCGCGGTGGCGCGTACGGACTTCAGCCGGGCCAGCCAATCGGCCATCAGCACGGCGACCTCCGGCGCCGCGAACGGCAGCAGCGCCGCGGCGACCGAGCTGGGACCGCGCCGGGCGCTGTCGAGCAGCATGGGCAGCGCCGCCAGCCCGAACCTGGCCACCACCCTCGGCATCCAGTCGCCCGCCCCCCACAGGTCGCCAGGGCGCCACTTCCCGATCAGCGGCGCGGCCAGTTCCTCGGGCCCGGCGACGAACAGGGCGATCCCGTCGGACCAGTAGCCGTCGCGGCCCTCGGCGATCTCGCGGGCGATGTCCTTCCAGCTCCGGCGCCAGGACCGATCCCATGAACCTTCACCCGCCCGGGGGGAATGCCAGTTGTCCTGCTCGCCCGGCGCCCACACGAGGGCCGGTTCGTCGGTGCACACCAGGCCGTTCACCACGACCACCTTGCGCGCCTTGCGCGGGCGGGTCCAGGGCGGGCTGACCAGCACCTCGGGCAGGGCCTCCGGCGGAGCGGCGGCGACGGTCTCAGCGGTCACGATCTTGTTGATGCGCTCGGCGGCGGCGCCGTCGCCGAGGCTCGCGAGCACCTCGTCCACCAGGTCGGGATGGGCCGCCATATGGGCGCGCAGCAGCAGGTCCACGACCTTGCCGCCGGACTCGGCCAGCATCCGCATCGCGCGGCGGGGGAAGCGGGAGGCCGCGCGCAGGAAGGCCGGCTGGGTGTACTTCTGCTCGATGCGGTCGAGGATCGCCCGCATCGCCGTGTCGTACGGCAGGTCGGCGAGCACGTCCAGCAGCCGCTTCCGGCTGTCCGCGCCGTAGGCGTGGTCCACCCAGATGGCCAGCAGCGGCACGGCCGCCTCGCCCATGCCATCGACGACCGTGGCAGGCAGGGCGAGGGAGTCCCCTATGTAGTAACCCCGCACCTGGTCCGTGATCAGCTCGGCGTGCTCCGGCGTGCTGATGGCGGCGATCAGATGGAAGGCGAGAGCCGGGAGGACCTGGCTCACCTCGGCGCAGTCGGCCGCGACCCAGCCGGTCTCGGTGGGCACCAGGTAGGAGGCAGCCACGCGGTGGTGGAGCCCGCCTTCGCGGCTCACCGCCAGTGCCGCGACGACCTCGGCGTACTCGGCGTCGGACGCGGCGGCCAGCACGGCGCGGACCCGGGCGTCGATCTGCTGGGTGGAGGTCCAGCCGTGCCACCGGTCGGCAGCCTCGCCGTCGGCCAGCCGGCGGACCATCCAGGTGCCCCCGTCGTGGACGTAATCCAGCGAGGCCAGCTCGGTCACGGCCACCGCCGCGAACACCGGGCCTCGTTCGGCCAGCCAGGTCTCGGCGAACAGGGACAGTATCTCGCGCTCGGTCCATGGCAGGGACGCGGCCACCGTCTTGGCGACCACCGCTGCGCCCAGCGGTGTGCTGGCGGGCTCCCCTGCCAGGTACGCCGCGCCCGCAGACGTGAGCTCCGGATCCGGGCACTGCGCCACCATGTCGGCGAGCACCTTCCGGCGTTTGTCCAGCTCGGCGGCCAGTTTCTCTGGCGCGCTCGCGTCCGGCCGCTTCACGGAGACCTCCGCTCCGCCCCGCCGGGGGTAGAGAGCGCGCAACCAGGCGGGCGGCAACGTCAGCCGGTCCTCGTCCTCAACGCTGCCAGCGGCTGCAGACGAAGCCACCGGGGAAGCCACCTGCGACGAGGAGGCCGTTTCGTCCTTTGTGTAGCCCTTGCGTAACTTCTCCGCCACCAGCTTGTCCGCGGCAGCCGTGGCGGCGGCGGCCGAGCCGAACGACTTGACCTGCGTCTGACCGCCCGCGCCCAGCCGTCCATACCGGATGTGCAGCTCCGCGCCGTCCTGGCGCACTTCCCAGAACTTGGCCGAACCCCCGCCGACGAACGTCAGCGTGCGCTCCACGCTCATGCCGACACCTCCACCCTGCATCCCGTCATCCTCTTGATCGACAGCGGCGAGTATGGCGTGAACGACCGACAAAGTCGCGCGGAAGGTCAGCCGGGGAGGTCGGGGAGGTCCTCGGCGGCGGTGGTCTTGAGCAGGCAGCGGCCGTGTGCGCAGCGCATCTGGATGAAGGCCGTCAGCGGTTGTTCCACGCGGGCCAGTCGGCATCGCCGGGACGGGCACGGGCGCGCTCGCCCCGACCTGCGCCGTCGCCATCCTGACCACCGCGCTCCGGGCGAAAAAGTTGATCGCGTAGTCTGTCGGGGGCCTGCTGATCCCGCCCCCCGGAGGAGACCCCTGAGGGGTTGCGCGGCTGGACCGACCCTGTGCCGCTATTGCCGCTCCTGTCGGCCATCGCGAACAGAGAAGCGGCGAACTCCCACTGGCCAACAGGCCAGCGAACCATGCCGGACATGCGGAGGCGTCGTGGACCGCGATGCCACCGAGCGTCGCGGTGGGCGGCCCCCTTGGTCGACTGGTTGCGTGATCGCCATCGCAAGTGGCCACAGACGCCCAACCGCCATGTCCTGATCTCATGGAAGTCCGCTGCCAGCACCGAGCCCGTCAGCGACTACTACCTGACCTGGCGTCTACTGCTTCTCGGCGTTCAGCTTGAGCAGATCCGCGGTGACCGTGTCCTCCAGGAAGCACTCGTGGTCAACGCGGATCCGCTGCACTTGGAGCTGGTCTTCAACCTCAGTTCGCAGACCGCCATCGAGTACGCGGACATCGCCCCAAGTCTGCTGGAGCGACCTATCGAGTGACATTCCCGCCGCGCTCAACATACGGCGGGAGCGAAGCCGAAGGCGACGATGCGTGGGATCCGGCACCACCAGACCTGTCGTGGCTCGACCAACTGTCCGCGTACTTCGTTGAGTGCTCCACCGAGTACGGAGATTTGTGCACCAGCTCAGGCGACCTCAGTGGCTTGTTCGATGTTCGTGAGCCGGTCTCCTGTCACATTCGGCGCCTTCGCAGGTTCATGTTCTTGAGCCTTGACGAGGGGATGATGTGACCGATGGAGGAGACCGAGTGGCTGGCCGAGCGTTTCGAGCAGCACCGGCCCCGGCTGCGGGCGGTGGCCTACCGGATGCTGGGTTCGATGGCCGAGGCCGATGACGCCGTCCAGGACGCCTGGCTTCGGCTCGGCCGGTCCGACGCGGACCAGATCGACAACCTCGGCGGCTGGCTGACCACCGTTGTGGCTCGGGAATGCCTGCACACGCTGCGTTCCCGGCGGCAGCGGCGGGAGGAGCCGCGTCTGCCCGAGCCGGTCGCGATCCTGGACGGCAATCTTGACCCCGAGCAGGAGGCGCTGCTGGCCGACTCGGTGGGGCTGGCCTTGCTCGTGGTACTCGACCGGCTCAGTCCGGCCGAGCGGTTGGCGTTCGTGCTGCACGACATGTTCGAGCTGCCGTTCGACGAGATCGCCGCGATCGTGGGTCGCACGCCGACCGCCGCGCGGCAGCTGGCCAGCCGGGCACGGCGCCGGGTGAACGGCGCCGAAATCCCCTCGCCCGACCCGGATCTGGTGCGGCAGCGGCAGGTGGTCGACGCCTTCTACGCGGCCTCACGGGCCGGTGACTTCGACGCCCTGGTCCAGATCCTCGATCCCGATGTGGTCTGGACCTCCGACTTCGGGGCCCACAGGCAGCGTGTCGTCGTCCGCGGCGCGCCGGCCGTGGCCAGGCAAGTCCGCGGCGCGAACGGCGGGCGGCTGCACCCTGTGCTGGTCAACAGCGTGGTCGGCGCGTTGATCACCGTCGATGGCCAGCCGTTCGCTGTGCTGGTCTTCACCGTCGCGGGCGACCGGATCGTCGCCATCGACGGGCTCCGTGACCCCGAGCGGGTCCGCCAGTTCGCCGACGCCGCCGGGATTCCTCCGCCGCCTGTCACATCGCCGGCACGCGAGGGCTCATAGGGGCGACACCATTTCCCCAGCACCATGGAGGACACCGTGGGAGCACGGATCCCCGACATCAACACACACCTGCCCGAGATCCAGGAGTTGGCCGGCACGCTGGTCAAGGCCACCGGCAACGGCTCGGTGCCGGCGACCACGATCAGCTTGGTCTATCTGCGTGCAGGCCAGATCGTCGGCAGCACCTATCAGGTGATGCGGCACTCGGCCGACCTGCGTACGGCGGGCGAGTCCGAGGCCAGGATCGCCGCCGTGGCGACCTGGTGGGACGTGCCGTACTTCACCGACGCCGAGCGGGCCGCGCTGGCGCTGACCGACGCCGTTTTCCGGCCCGGCGCGCGTGGCGAGGAACGGGTACCGGACGACCTGTACATCGAGGTCGCCAAACACTATGAGGACAAGGCGATGGCCACCCTGATGATGGTGCTCGCCTCGGCCGGCTTCTGGATGAACATCGCGCTCATCCACAAGCCGACACCCGTGCCGGCCTGACCACGCCGTCAGTCCGCGCGCCCAGCGTGCAAGTGCCACATCCTGGCGAGTACGAGGTTCTGGTCGTGGGCGGGGACGTTCGTTACCGATCCGCGCGATGGCCTCCGTAGCCAGCGGGACGGGCGGTCGAGCTGGCTGACGCGAGCCGCCAACCACCGGCGGCTCGCGTCTCATCCGGCATCGCCCGCGAAGCCATGTTCGGTCGAGGAAGCCGGGCACGTTCATCCGTACACGACCGAGCAGCCAACTCAGTACGCCGACACCAACAGCCTCCAGGGGAGCACAGCGCGTGAGCCCTACTGTCACGAACCTGGCGCTCAACAGACGACGGCGTGGACACGCACTGACGTTTGCTCCGCGCGAGCACTGACATTCTGTCCGCGCCTCACTGACATCCCCGCCCGCTCAACAGTTGAACTCAACCTGATCTTGGTTATGAGCTGTCGAAATCCCGTGGCTCAACGCTGTTGAGTGCTCAGCCAGCGCCGTAATCTGGGCCGTCACCTGGTCGTGGCCGTGGCGCAGCTCGCGGTAGATCGCCTGCAGCACCAGAAGTTGAGCGTTGGCCAACCGCTCGGCAGGTGTCTGCGCGGCCAACTCGGCTGCAATGGCCTGCTCATAGCCGATTGCGCCGAAGGCCTGCAGGGCGAACTGGTGTCGACTTCCTACACGTGGACACGGCCCACCGGCACCACCATCTCCTCACGCTCCGCGCGGGTCGCCCAGGGGGTTGCCCCGAGCCGCGGAAGACCCGGTCCCCCATGACCGGATACGCTTTCAGCAGCGTCAGGGGCCACTGCGGGCCCCTGACCGAAGGAGGAGCGGTGGTGCGGCCGGTGTTCGTGCCACGCGGGCCAAAAAGGGGGTGTGATGTCGCATCCCTGGCGCGGCTGGTGTCTCCTGCGGCCCGGCCTCCTGCTGTACGGCGGCACGGTCGGCACCAATGAGCCGCATGCGCACCACGCGGTCCAGCTCATCGTCGCCGCCGAGCCCTTCACCATGGCCGACGCCCAAGGGGAGCGGCTGACCACGCGGATCGCCGTCATCCCGCCCGACACCGGCCACACGGTGCTCAGCGGAGCTCGCGGCGCCCTGCTCGCCCTCCTGGACCCGCGCAGTTCGCCGGGCCGGTCCCTGCTCGCGCGCTGCGGCACCGGGCCGCGGGCTTCGGCCTGGTCGCCGTCCGCCGCACAGACCGGCGATCTGCCCGCCCACGGCCCCTCGTTGATCGAAGCCGGGCCCTTGAGCCTGCGACCTGAGTACTACGGCGGAATGCGGCCGCTCATGTTCGCCGAGCCGCAGATCGGTCATGTGCGTTCCGCGGAGGCGGCGAGCGCGCTACGGGTCGTTGAGGCGTGGAGCGGCCATGGCGGCGCCGGCGACGTCCTGCTCCACCCGGCGGTGGAGGCGGCGATCGCCGTGATCCCCACGCTCCTGCGAGGAGGGCCGGTGCGGCTGCGAGCGGTGGCGGACGCGGTCCACCTGTCGCCGAGCCGGCTGGCGCACCTGTTCAGCGCGCACGTGGGGATCCCGCTGCGGCCGTATGTGCGGTGGCTGCGCCTGCGGCGCGCCATCGACCGGGTGGCCGCCGGGGAGACGTTGACGGCGGCCGCGCACAGTGCCGGGTTCACCGACGGCCCGCACTTCACCCGGGCATTCCGGCGCACCTTCGGAAACGCGCCCTCCGAGCTGGCCGCCGCGATCGACTGGTTGCCCTGACTCCAACGTGTGACTAGCGCAGTTCGCGCTTGAGGATCTTGCCGGTCGCGGTCATCGGCAGGCTCTCACGGAACTCGATGATCCGCGGGTACTTGTAGGCCGCCATGTTCTCCCTGCACCAGGCGACGAGCTCGTCCTCGCTCGCCGTCGCGCCGGCCGACGGGATGACGTACGCCTTGACCTCCTCGCCGTGCGAGTCGTGGCGCACGCCGACCACCGCCACCAGAGAGACCGCCGGGTGCGTCATCAGCACCTCCTCCACCTCGCGTGGGTAGACGTTGAAACCGCCCCGGATGATCATGTCCTTGGTACGGTCGACGATGGCGTAGTAGCCGTCCTCGTCGCGGGTGGCGATGTCACCGGTACGGAACCAGCCGTCTCGCAGAACCTCCGCGGTGTCCTCGGGCCTGCCGTAATAGCCCTTCATGATGTTGTGCCCGCGGATGGCGATCTCACCGGGCCCCTCACCCTCGACGGTGCTCCAGCCGTCGTCCACCAGCCGCATCTCCACCCCCCAGATGGGGAAGCCGATGGTGCCAGGCTTGGTGGGCCGGCTGAGCTGGTTGAAGCAGGCCGCGGGGGAGGTCTCCGACAGGCCGTAGCCCTCCAGGATCGGGATGCCGAACGTGGCCTCGAAGTCCTTGAGCACCTCGACTGGGCAGGATGCCGCCCCCGACACCGCCACCCGCAGCGTCGTGGGCACCTCGGCCCCGTTCGCGTGGATCGTCGACAGCATCGCCCAATACATGGTCGGCACCCCGGCGAACATGGTCACTTTCTCCCGGCGCATGAGCTCCAGCGCTTGACCGGGCTCGAAGCGCGGTAGCAGCACGAGGGTGGCGCGGCGGCGCAGGCTCACGTTCATGACCGAGGTCTGGCCGAAGGAGTGGAAGAGCGGTAGCACGGCGAGCGAGACGTCACCCTCGGGATCGGTGGGGAACATCTCATCGCTGACCATGGTGTTGATCAGCATGTTCGCGTGGGTGAGCTCGGCGCCCTTGGGCTGGCCGGTGGTGCCGGACGTGTAGAGGATGGCCGCGACGTCCTCCGGCCCGGTTCGCACCGTCTCGAACTCTCCGGGCATCCCGTCCAGCGCCGCCCAGAACGACTCACCGTACTCCGACTCGGTCACCAGCGGCGTTGCGGGCAGGACGAAGAAGTGCTCACACCCCTCCGTGCCGTCGAACCCCTCCCGCCCCCGCGCCCCCATCGGCAGTTCGGCGGTGCCCTCGAAGCAGAAGAGCGCCTTGGCGTCGCTGTCGGCCAGATGGTATGCGATCTCGCGCGGCCGCAGCAGCACGTTGAGCGGGACCACGGTCGCCCCGGACTTGAGGATGCCGAAGTAGACGAAGGGGAAGTAAGGCAGGTTCGGGCAGAGCAGCGCGACCTTGTCGCCCTTGCCGATCCCCCGCGCTACCAGAAGGTTGGCCACCTGGTTCGCGACGGAGTCCACCATGGAGTACGGAAGGCGTAGGTCCCCGAAGACCAGGGCGGTGCGGTCCGGGACCGCGCGGGCGCTGTCTTCCAGAATGATCGACAGACTGAGCATCGTGACCCTCTCCTCGGAACGCATCGTCCGTCCCCCAGGATGCTCCGGCGGATCTCGGCAGGACTTGTACGAACGTGCCGACTCCATCTGACCGCGGCACGCCACCGGTTTCGGGGCGGGGCCGGGCTTGGCGTCGTCCAGACGGCCGCGCACGGCGCGGGCCTGCCAGCGCAGTACCCGCACGTGCCCGGACGCCCGACCCTGGAGGCCCCGGCCAGCGCGTCCGGGGCGCCCCGCTTGGCGGTCTTGCAGATCGCGTTCACCGTCATCCGGTTCACGCCGTAGGCCGCGCCCAGGGAGGTGGTGTTTGAGAAGGCCACCCGTAATCCGGTGACTTTTAGGAAGCAATCGCCCCAATGGTCACTTTATCATCTTTTGTCTCATTTTCGGAATCGTTCGTCTTCCGGCATTCGGCGAGGATCTCCAGGCCCATGTAGCGGCGCTGCTCCGTCCACTCGTCGTTCTGCTCGGCCAGCACCGCGCGCAGCTCACATAGCCGCGCGCCGCAGCCCCTGTGACGTAAGGTCCCGGGTGTGGACACAACAGCCCCGGTACCCCGCGTCCTCGTGATCGGCCTTGACCCGTATCGGGTTCCCGGGCCCTGGGACCCGAAGCCGGTAGCCGACGCAATCGAGGTCGGCATGGCTCGATTCGCCGAGCACGGCGTCGGCGTCGAGACCTGCCTGTTCGGCCTCGACGGCAGCGACGACGTGGAAACGATCGTCAGCCATACCCTGCGCGCGCGACCCTGGGAATGCGTCGTCATCGGCGGCGGCGTACGGAAACCCGAAGATCAGCTTGAGTTGTTCGAGCAGGTCATCAACCTGGTACGACGACACGCTCCCAACGCGGCGATCGCGTTCAACACCACCCCAACGGATACCTTCGACGCAGCCGCCCGCTGGATCGACATTCCCAGACCGGCCAGCTCCGGCTAACCAGCGCGGCACCTAACCAAAGCACACCCCGGCCCCTAGGCTTCGGGGCGAAGCAGTCCGGATCGCTTCGTCATCGGGCCGGCCCTTCTGATCGTTCATGAGTGCAGGCGTCACGTTGGCCAGCGCATCCGCTGATTGCGTTCAAGGCCGGTGATGAGCGTCGCCACCTGGACAAAGGCTACGGCCACGAGCTGTCGCTCGATGTCTACTGATGCCCCCTGAGCACATCGCCGAACTACTGAGCAAAACCGGGCATGTCCTGGACGCTCAGCTGATCCGCGAGCCTGATGAGAGCGAGAAACCCCGGTCAGGCCGACAAGCCTTCTTCCTGGCTCACAAGCCCCACGAGTCCTAGCCGGAGGGTTGTGTCGGGTGCGGCGGACGGCGGTTGCCGCACTCGATCTCACTACGACTGACCACAGGCGCGTTGACATCCCCCGAGAGAAGATCACGGGTGGGGGGCTGGGCGAAGCTGATCGAAGCTGAGCTTGTTCCGCTTCGACGGACATCAGACCAGGTCAGTCCTGAGGTTTCCGCCAGGTGATGCTGTAGCGCCACAGGAGGTGACGGCGATAGTGGGAGCCGGGCAGGATGTCGGAGGCCAGCGTTCGCATCTGGGGGTACGTCACTGGCGGTGGCCACACCGTGGGGGACGGATGCTCCCAGTGGCCCTTCGTGGCGCGGTGGAAGATCCCGGCCGCGACGCCGGCCAGGTCGCGTGGCAGGTCGTTGGGCATGGTGCTCCGGGCTAAGCCGACGATGGCCAGGATGCCGCCGGGGCGCAGCAGGTCGCGCATGCGGGCCAACCCAGCGGCGGCGTCCATATGGTGCAGGGTGGCCACCGACGCGATGACGTCGAACGAGGCGGGCTCGAAGGGGTGGGTGAGGAAATCGCCGAGGATGTAGTCGACGTCGTCGGGGTGCTCGCGGGCTTGGTCGATGCTGGGCGCGTCGAGGTCGATGCCGGTGACGCGCGGCACGGTCCGCCGGAGTTCGCGGGCGAGCATGCCCTCGCCGCAGCCGACGTCGAGGGCGCGCTGGGCGCCCTCGGGGATCGCGCGCAGGATGCGGGGGTGGTAGTGGATGTTGTGGTTCCATCGCCTGCTGTTCTTCACCGTCATGTGAATCATCCTGCTGGACGTGGGGCTTGAGCCTCTCATCTGTCTGGTGCGAGGAGGATGGTGTTGCCAGGGTCAACGTCGTTGTCCCAGGCCAGAGTCGGTGGTTCGCTCCGGCCAGGTCGGCGAGTCGAGTGCCGCCTGAGCTGACAGGTGAGCCGACTTGATGGGCGGCCGCACATGGGGTCGTGGACCGCGCGATCCGTGGCCTGGCCTTGTCCGCCAACTGGTGAGCCGTCACTGAGCTGTCACGGGGAGATGGCCTTGTACAGGCGTCTCGCCTCGTGCAGCACGAGGCTCGACCCCTTGCGCGCGGCCATCTCCGCCAGCCCGAAGATCTCGCCTTTGGCGCCCGCGAGCACTGCCGCCCGCGCGGCGGCCCCCAGCAACTCGCCCAGCCCGGCGCGCGGCCGTTCGCCGGGGCCGGGCAGAAGGAGCGGGAGGGCCACGGCGAGCGTCCGCCACACCTCGGCGTGCGCGCCCACCGCCGTCAGGCCGCCGAGTGCGGCGGTGATCCGCTTGAGCATGACGAGCTCGTGCCGGATCAGCTTCGCGACGGCCGACCCGAGGTCGGCGGCCGGGAGCTGCCCGCGCGCGGCCAGCGTGAGCGCCGCGTCGGCCGCCGCCGCCCGCTGCGCGTCCCGCCGGTGCCCCAGCCCGCCCGCGATCGCAACCGTGGTCGCGGTCCCCACGGGGCCTTCGCCATGAGCCAGGGCCGCCAGGGCCTCCATCCTGAAGTCGTTGGAGCTGGGCAGCCAGGGCATGCAGCGCACGAGATAGGCGGCCACGATCTCGCGGTGCGAGGGCATGATCATCGGCCACCACAAGGCGTCGTGCGGGTAGGAGAGATAGGTGTTCTGGGGCTTGAGCACCCACAACTCCGCCAGCCAGGCGGGCAGGCCCGCGGGCGGCACAACCTTGGGCCGCAGCTGGTGGGACCAACCGCGGGTGACGTAGCCCGACCTCTCCTTATGCAGCTCCCAGTCCACAGTGGGGTCGGGCCACCCGCCGTCGCGCAACCAGGCGGCCAGCGCGCGGCCCGCCTGTGACGGTAGCTTCTCCGCCCGTACGAATAGCTCGGGGTCGATGTGCCGGGGCAGCCGCAGCAGCGCCTGCTCGAAGTCGGCCGGAAGCGGCTCGTTCTCCCCCAATCTCTCCATCCGCCCTACCAAGGTCGCGGCGTCGACGTGGCCGGTGGACGCGGTCGGCGTGGCGAGCAGCGCGGGAATCGTCTCCCCGCGTTCGAAGAGCGCGATCACCTCCTCCAGGCGGCGCCGGATGAGGTGCTGGGGCGGCCATTCGCTGGAGACGTGGTACGAGCTTGTCTGGGCCAGCGACGTGCTCACCTGCCGGCTCCGCTCGGGCGCCACGACCGCCAGCGCGCAGCGGGCCAGCAGGGTGTGGACGCCGCGGTCGTGGCCGTTGCGGTCGAACACGTACACGTTGGGGTCGCCCAGATGCGGCCGGCTCTCCTCCCACCACGGCCGCAACGCCGCCGCCATGCCGTCGGGGTCGCGGTGGGTCAGCTCGACAAGCCCGGCCAGGACGCGCTCGCACTGCTGCGGCTCCTCAGACCAGCCCAGCGCCCGCAACTCCGCGACCAGCTCGGCCGGCGAGGCGAACGGCGGCGCGAGGGCGGGCAGCGCGGGCGCGTGCAGGACGGCGGCGACCGGTCGCTCCGGCTCCGCCGGGGCGATCGCGCCGTAGGCGGCGGCCACACGCTCGCGCAGGTCGGCGGGCAGCCGGCCCGCGGCCTCGCGAATCGCCTCCCGGCCGGTGTCGTCCGCGTGCGGGGCCAGCTTGACCGCGAGCCGCACCGCGCGTTCCCGCAGGGCCGGGGTGTCTACGTCGAGGACGGTGGCCAGCGCGGGCACCGCGCCGCCGCTCTTCGGCGCGGGCGTCTGTGCCAGCCACCGCACGGCCGACTGGAGGAGCTTCTTCTCCGGCCGGTAGGCCAGCGACTCCAAGGCCTCGGCGAACAGCTCGTCGTCCAGCAGCCCCGCGGTCTCGGCCCGCTGCAGCTCCTCCAACGCGAGCTGCGCGAGCGGCGGGGCGGCCGACGGCAGCAGGCGGACGAAGTCGAGGACCGGGATCTCCTCCGGCTCCGGCCGCAGCAGCCGCCAGAACCGCACGAACGGGGCGATCTCCTCAGCCGGGCCGCCGGTCAGGAACCGGCCGGCGCAGCCGTCGATCAGCGTCTCGCGTGGCACCCGGCCCTCGTCGGCCAGCAGGGCCAGCTCGCCGAGAATGCTCAGGCCCGTGTTCCAGCGCTCATCCAGGGCCAGCGGGTCGGCCACGCCCTGCGCCTGGAACAGGCGCGGCAGCAGGGGACCGAGCAGCGGATCGCCGTCGAGGCCGCGGCCGTCCCCGCGCCGGCGCAGGACCAGCCGCCAGACCCACCCGACGACGAAGGCGTCGCCGTCCGGCGGCTCGATGCCCGTCTCGGACACCAGCGCGGCGGCCAGGTCCCAGCCGGGCATGCCCTCCATGCGCCGCCACCTCCTGCCGGTCGGCGGCCTCAGCCGGTCCACCAACCGGACGGCCAGGTCACGGCGCCATTCCACGGGGCGGCGCCGCAGCAGGGACACAATGCGGTCGGCGTCCTGCTCAGGGTCGCGCGGCCGGCGCAGCTCCCTGCGGTTCAGCCAGGCCGCCACCTGCTGGGCCCCGGTGAAGCAGGCCGCCCCCGCCAGCCGGTATCCGGGCGCCAGGCCCTCGATCTCCCAGCGCGCCTCGAACCCGCCGCGCAGCTCCTCGGCCAGATGGCCCGGGAGCTGCATGGCGACCGCCCGCCGGCCCAGGCCGCTCAGCCCGTCCAGGAACTTCGCCAGGTCCTCGTCGTCGCGCGCCTCGATGCGGTCGAGGACCTCCTGCCAGGGATTCATGCGGACACCTCGTTCCACCTGGCGCCGCGGGCCGTCGCCGAGGTCCGGCGCACCCGCCATGAACAAGCGATCATGGCCCGGACCCTAACGGCCGGCTCCGACAATCCGTCCCGCACCCGAACGGGCGACAGATCTGCCAGTAGCCCGTGCAGGGGGCGCATTTCGGTTGCGGTGATTCGGCGGCGTAGGCGAGACTCATCGGCAATCACGAGGTGGGGCGGAGGCGACGATGAGCACCGCTGGCAAAGGCAACGCCTATCTGGAACAGGTGGTCGCACAGCAGGCGGTGCTCGAGGACGATCTGCGGGCGCGCCGCGGCACCGCCCCCGGTGAGCCGATGGCAGTGGCGGGCCCGCTGGTCAAGCGCGAGCGGGCTCTGGGCGCGGCACCCGACAGGCCGACGCCGGGGCCGGTGGATGTCCGGATCACCGGCTTCTGGCGCTGGAAGAACGTCCTCGTCCCGCCGAACGCCTTCGTCGTGCACACCCGCCGCGGTCGCGAAAAGCCCTTGCACGTCGGATTAGGCGTCTCCTTCCGCTTCAACCCGGCCACGGACTCCTTCCTGGTGGTTCCGGGTGCCACCCAGACCATCCTGATCAACGCGTACTGCATCTGCCGCGAACTGCAGGGCGTCTTGGTGCAGGGGTACGTTCAGTGGATCATCCACACCTTCCCTGTCGCCTACCGCAAACTGGACTTCGGCGACCCCGAGGACCCGATGAGGCTGGTCAACCTCCAACTGCGCGAGCAGGCGGAGGCGGCCATCAAGGACAAGGTCGCGACGATGGGCGTTCGCGACGTGCTCAGCGACAAGCAGCCCATCATCGAGGAGCTGACCGCCCGGCTGCGCGCGGTGGCCGAGGGCGAGGCGGACAGCGACCAGGGGCTCGGCCTGCGCATCGTCACCGTCCAGATCAAGGAGGCCGTGGTCAGCTCGTCGCGGCTCTGGGAGAACCTGCAGAAGCCGTACCGAGCCGAACAGGGGCAGATCGCCCGGCTGGCCGAGCTGCAGTCCGAGGAGGCGGTCGCCCAGCGCGAGATGGCGACCGAGCGGCTCAAGGAGACCCAGCGCCTGGAGTACGAGCGGGAGCTCGCCGAGCTGCGGGCCCGCAACGAGGCGTGGCAGTTCGACACCGAGGTGGCCGAGCGGCTGCGGCGTACCCAGCGAAAGCACGACGACGCCAGGGCGGTGGCGGAGCTGGAGACCGAGACCACCCGGCACGCGCTGCGGATGGAACGCGAACGTCACGCCGAGGAGGCCGAGACCGGCCGGCTCCGGGTCGAGCGGGAGCAGGAGCTGAAGCGCCTGGAGCTCGACGGCGAGCTGGATCTGGCCCGCTCCCAGACCCGGTCCGACCACGAGCGGGCACTGCTCGACGTGGAGCGCACACGGCTGCGGGCCGACATCGACAACCAGCAGACCCCGGCCAGCCTGCAGGCCAAGCTGATCGGCCTGCTGCCCGAGATCATGGCGAAGCTTCCCAAGCCGGAGGAGTTGCGCATGGTGTCGATCAACGGGGGCGACCGCACCACTGTGTCGGGGCTGCTGTCCGAGCTCGCCATCGTGGTCGGCGTGCTGCGTTCCGCACTCGACGGTGACCGGCCGGCCTCCTGATCTCATCAGAAGACAACCGTGTTCCGGGAGGCGGGCGGGAGGTCACGACGTTCCGACGACGCCTTCTTCGGAGGGGATCGCGCTGATCACAAACCAGGCGATCCAGCTCCATCAGGACCGCGCCGCAGCCGGTCGGGCCCGTCTCGCCGTCGGCCGTCTGCTGCGCCGCTGAAGGCCGTCCACATTCGTCACGGCCTCGGAACGAAGAGGGCGTGAGAACGCGCCGGTCGACGGCTGTCCGTGGCGGAGTGGCTGGTCCGGTGCCGGAACTGGACGGGCCGTCACCGGATGAGGTCCCGGATGGGGGCGACCCGTGGGTCGTCGATGTCGGCGTGGTAGTCCTCGGCTGAGGTCTGGTCGCCACCGGGCGGTGATCCCGCCCTGCGCAACACGACGGTGACGACCACGCTGACGGCCGCGTTCAGCACGCACGCGGTCAGGGCGATGTAGCCGAGGCGGCCGTCGCCCAGGAACGGGATCTCGGCGAGCGAGCCGCCGAAGTGCTTGCCGGTCGCGGGGTTGACGATGCCGTACGCGGTGAAGGTGCCGTATGCCATGCCGGTGGCCCAGCCGGCGAGCAGCGCGGCGGGGTGGAACCAGCGCGTGTAGAGCCCGGCCACGATCGCCGGGAAGGTCTGCAGGATCCAGATGCCACCGAGAAGCTGGAAGTCGAGCGCGAACTTCCGGTCGAGGAAGAGCACGAAGGCCAGCGCGCCGAACTTGATGAGGAAGGAGGCGCCCTTGGAGACACGGAGTTCCTGCTGGGGGAGCGCGTGCGGATTGATGAACTCGCGATAGATGTTGCGGCTGACGAGGTTGGCGGCGGCGATGGACATGATCGCGGCGGGGACCAGGGCGCTGATGATGATGGTGGCCACGGCGATGCCGGTGAACCAGCTCGGGAACAGGTCCACGAAGAGTCGCGGGATCACGAGCTGGGGGTTGGGCTTGCCGTCCATGCCGACCGGCCGGATGCCGGCCGCGATCGCGAAGAAGCCGAGCAGCGAGAACAGCCCGAGCATCAGGGTGAAGACGGGCAGGAGGGCCGCGTTGCGGCGGATGACGTCGCGGCTCCTGGTCGCGAGCACGGTGGTGATCGTGTGCGGGTACATCATGAGAGCCATCGCCGAGCCGAGGCCCAGCGTGGCATACGACCAGAAGCCGGTGGCTCCCGGGATGAAGACTCCGGTGGATCGTCCCGTTGCCGGGTCGGGTGTCGCCATCTTCTCCTGGGCCGAGGCGAAGATCGACTCATAACCGCCCAGTTGCCGAGGCAGGATGATGAACGCGGTCGCCATGACGAGGAGCAGCAGACAGCCCTTCAGGACCGCGATGAGCGCGGGCGCCCGGAGCCCGCTGACATAGGTGAAGGCGGCCAGCACGGTGAAGGCGGCGGCGAGGGGCAGGTCGTTGAGCAGGGCGTTTCTGCTCCCGAGGCCGAGCACCTCGACCACCGCCTGGATGCCCACGAGCTGCAGCGCGATGTAGGGGAGGGTGGCCAGCAGACCGGTCAGGGCCACGGCCAGAGCGAGCCCCCTGCTCCGGTAGCGACCGCGGACGAAGTCCGCGGGGGTGACATAGCCGTGACGGTGGGCCACCGACCACAGACGCGGCATGATGATGAAGATCAACGGATACACGAGGATGGTGTAGGGGACGGCGAAGAAGCCGCTGACCGCACCTGAGGCGAACATCGCGGCGGGTATCGCGATGAACGTGTACGCCGTGTAGATGTTGCCGCCCAAGAGAAACCATGACGAGACGGTGCCGAAGCCCCGGTCGGCCAGTGCCCATTGGTCCAGCGCGTTGACGGTGCCCGTGATGTGCCGGCCCCGCCGGCCCTGGACCGCGGTGAACCCCATGACCGTGACGATCAGCAAGAAGATCGCGAGGATCGTGAGGGTGGTCCCGTCGAGGGTGTCTGGGTTCATCGGAGTCTTTCGCCGCGATCAGTCGTCCGGCGGGCGGCGGCGCCCGCCGGACGGATGGGGGTGGTGTGGAGGTAGGCACAGCCGGTGAGGGCGACGGACACGAATATCCAGGCGAACTGATACCAGTAGAAGAATGGGAAGCCGAACAGCGATGGCTCCGCACGCGCGTAGCCTCCGACCAGGAGCAACGCCGGAAAGGGCAGCCACATCACGGTGAGGCTCAGCTTCGCCCAGAAGCCTGAGACCCTGGGCGGGGCCGGTTTGACCTGCGGTGGCAAGGGGTCTGCCACGTCGTCTCCTCGAGTGCCGGGCACCTCCCCGCCCGCTCGGTGTTCGGCGGACGGACGGGGAGGCGCGGGCGGGATTGCCACCAGTACGGGGGGTGCTGCCAGTACGGGGGGCTGCCAGTAGGGGGTGCCGCCTCAGCAGCACCTGATGCCGGGACTCCTGTCCCGCCGCTCGGATCGCCGTCGCTCGAACTCACGCCGCGAGAGCAAGGGCGTATGCGGGTGGGAACGGTGCCGGACGAGGTAACGGTCGTACTCCCCGGTGCCGGTGAGTTCTCGCACGTACCACCGGAGGAAGCCGAGCAGCCTCATGAGGAGTCCGCGCCCGTGTTAGCGCCGACAGGCTCACGGCGCTCGGTCGCGGTGGCGAACAGCCCCGAAGGGGCGACGATGGCGGACTCGACGTAGGGGGCCTCGGCCAGCGGCAGCGGTTCGCGGGAGCGGATGGCCCGCCAGCAGACGATGGCCGCGTTGCCGATGACGATCACCACCAGGATCGCGAACAGGGCAGCCAGGACGCCGTCCACGGTGGAGTTGACGACGACCGCTCGCATCTGGTCGAGGTTCTTGGCGGGCGCCAGCACCTTGCCGGCGTCGAGCGCCTCGGCGTACTTCTCGCGCTGGGCGAAGAAGCCGATCCTGGGGTCGCTGTGGAAGACCTTCTGCCAGCTCGCGGTGAGCGTGACCGCCGCGTCCCAGGCCAGCGGCAGGCCGGTGACCCAGGCCCACCTGAGCTTGCCGGACTTGATGAGCAGCGTGGTGGCCAGCGTCAGCGCGATGGCCGCGAGGAGCTGGTTGGCGATGCCGAACAGCGGGAAGAGCTGGTTGATGCCGCCCAGCGGGTCGTTGACACCGGTGTAGAGGAAGTAGCCCCAGGCCAGCACGACCACCGCGCTGGTGCCCCACAGGCCGGGCTTCCAGCTCACCCGTCCGATCGGCTTCCACAGGTTGCCGAGGGTGTCCTGCAGCATGAAGCGGCCGACGCGGGTGCCGGCGTCGACGGTGGTCAGGATGAACAGGGCCTCGAACATGATGGCGAAGTGATACCAGAAGGCCTTGAACGCCGCGCCGCCGAAGACGCCCGCGAGGATCTCGGAGATGCCGATGGCCAGGGTGGGCGCGCCGCCGGTGCGGGCGATGACGGTGCTCTCCTCGACCGCCGCCGCCGCCGAACGCAGGTCTTCGGGGGTGATGGTGAAGCCGAGTTGGGCGACCGCGGCGGCGGCGCTCTCCGGCGTGGTGCCGAGCAGGCCGCCGGGGGAGTTCATCGCGTAGTAGAGGCCGGGGTCCAGCACGCTGGCCGCGATCAGGGCCATGATGGCGACGAAGGACTCCATCAGCATCGCGCCGTAGCCGATCAGCCGGACCTGCGACTCCTTCTGGATCATCTTGGGCGTGGTGCCGGAGGAGATGAGCGCGTGGAAGCCCGACAGGGCGCCGCAGGCGATGGTGATGAACACGAACGGGAACAACGATCCGGCGAACACCGGTCCGGTGCCGCTGAGGGCGAACTTTGTGACCGCCTCGTTCTGCAGCACCGGCGCGACGATGATCACGCCGACCGCCAGCAGCCCGATGGTGCCGATCTTCATGAACGTGGACAAGTAGTCACGCGGCGCCAGCAGCATCCACACCGGCAGCACGGAGGCGAAGAAGCCGTAGACGACCAGGCAGATGACCAGCGTCTGCGGGCTCAGCGTGAACGCCTCCGCCCAGGCCGACTGCTGCACCCAGCCGCCGGAGACGATGGCGAGCAGCAGCAGCGCGACCCCGATGACCGAGGTCTCGACGACCCGCCCCGGCCGCAGCACCCGCAGGTAGAAGCCCATGAACAGGGCGATCGGGATGGTCATGGCGATGGAGAAGGTGCCCCACGGCGAGGCGGCCAGCGCGTTGACCACCACCAGGGCCAGCACCGCGAGCAGGATGATCATGATGGAGAAGACCGCGATCAGCGCGGCGGCGCCGCCGATCGGGCCGATCTCCTCGCGCACCATCTGCCCCAGGCTCTTGCCGTCGCGGCGCATCGAGAAGAACAGCACCACCATGTCCTGTACGGCCCCCGCCAGGATCACTCCCACGATGATCCACACCGTTCCCGGCAGGTATCCCATCTGGGCGGCGAGCACCGGACCGACCAGCGGCCCGGCCCCGGCGATGGCGGCGAAGTGATGGCCGAGCAGCACGCGCCGGTCGGTCGGCTGGAAGTCCACGCCGTTGTCCAGCCGCTCGGCCGGTGTCGCCCGCCGGTCGTCGACGCCGAGCACCTTGCGGGCGATGAAGCGCGAGTAGAAGCGGTAGGCGATCGCGTAGGAGCCGAGAGCGGCACCCACCAGCCAGACCGCGGACACCTCCTCGCCCCGGGACAGTGCCAGAACCCCCCACGCGATGGCGCCGACGACGGCCACCAGCGTCCACACGATGATCGATTTGAGCGTGACACTCGAGCCGGCAGGGCCGAGTCTGGACATAGTGCTCCTCCTGAGTTCAGGGCAGGACAAAAACAGCGTGGGAGTTCGGACGAAACCCGCTCGAAGCGGATGAGCTGTACTACGGGCGACGCCGGTCGCGCGGCGGGTGATCCGCGCCGCGCCCGAGAACGAATGCGATGGCCATGAACACGACGCTCCCCGGCACCCAGATGAGCTGGTACCAGAAGAAGAATCGCATTCCAATCAGATGTGGCGCGTCATGGGGAAACCACGGCACCCACAGCAGCCCCGCCACAGGCAACGCCAGACAGATGCCGGCCACGACGCGTCGCGCCCGCCGAGCCGGCTTCACCATCACGCCCTCCGAAATGTTCACGCGTTCTTATCGCAAGAGTTGTCGGCGGGCCCGATCCGGTTGACGCGGATTTCGATGAGTTTTCGTGTCAACCAACCGTGCGAACTACGCAACACAGGAGTACTGCCGCGGGCGTAGTGGACGGTGACGCATGATCGAACCGATGAGTACGGTGACGTTTCTGGCCGTGCTCGGCGGCACCTCACTGCTCGCCGTCGCCGCGCGCTGGTTCCGGCCTGCTCCCGAACTGCCCACGCTGGAGAGCTGGGCCCTGGCCGA
This sequence comes from Nonomuraea sp. NPDC048916, assembly GCF_040649575.1. Classification (NCBI taxonomy): domain Bacteria; kingdom Bacillati; phylum Actinomycetota; class Actinomycetes; order Streptosporangiales; family Streptosporangiaceae; genus Nonomuraea; species Nonomuraea sp. NPDC048916. The sequence goes on along the minus strand of NZ_JBEZFS010000005.1, from coordinate 144,774 downwards.
CCGCCAGTTCGGCACCCCGACGACGTGGTTCCTGCTCGGCGGGACGATCTATACGGCCTACACCTTCGCCGCCGTCCCGGGTCTCGTGTACGGCTCGGGCGCGCTCGGGTTCTTCGCGCTGCCGTACACCGTGATCATGTGCCCGCTCGCGTTCGTGCTGTTCCCCCGGCTCTGGGCGGTGGCCCGCGAACACGGATATGTCACCGCCGCCGACTTCGTCCGCGGACACTACGGCTCACCCGCCCTCGCGCTCGTCGTCGCAGCGACCGGGGTGCTGGCGACCATGCCCTACATCGCGCTGCAATTGGTGGGCATCCGCGCGGTCCTGTCCGCCGGCGGGCTGTACCCGCAAGGGGCGCTCGGAGACCTCGCGCTGGTCGCCGTGTTCGCGGTCCTCGCCGTGGCGACCTATCGGCACGGCCTGCGCGCGCCCGCGGTCATCTCGCTGATGAAGGGCGCGGCCATCTTCTGCTCGGCCCTTGCCGTCTCTCTCCTCGTCCTCGACCGGTTCGGCGGCCCCGGCCCGATGTTCGACAGCGCGGAACGCGCCCTGTCCAGTGGGGCGACCTCCCAGGCGTCGTTGACGCTCGATCCCAGCCAGTTCCCCGTGTACGTCACCTTGGCCCTCGGGTCGGCCCTCGCCCTGCTGATGTATCCGCACGTGCTCACCGCCGCGTTCGCCGCCTCCAGCCCCGACACGCTGCGCCGCGCGGCCATCGCGCTGCCCGCCTGGACGGCGGTGCTCGGGGTGTTCGCCATGCTCGGCGTCGCGGCACTCGCCGCGGGCATCCAGACTCCGTCGGTGAGCGCCGAAGACGCCGTTCCCCTGCTCGTCAAGGACCTGATGCCGGCCGCCCTCACCGGCCTGGTCTTCGGCGCTCTCGTCGTGGGCGCGCTCGTGCCGGCGGCGATCATGTCGATCGCGGTGGCGACCTCGTTCGTCCGCAACATCTACGTCGAGTACCTCCATCCGACGGCCACGCCCAAGCACCAGACCCGGATCGCCCAGATGGTCTCGCTCAGCGCCAAGATCGGGGCCGTCGTCTTCGTGTTCGGGCTACGCGACCAGGACGCCATCAACCTGCAACTCCTGGGCGGCGTCTGGATCCTGCAGACCTTCCCCGCCGTCGCCATCGGGGCGTTCACCCGTCGCCTCCACCACCAGGCGTTGCTGGCCGGCTGGACGGCCGGCATGGCGGCGGGCACCCTCCTGGTGGTCAACAGCGGCTTCTCGTCGCTGATGCCGGTGGGGGTGGGCGGGCAAGGCGTGCAGGCCTACACGGCGGTGGTGGCTCTGGTGCTGAACCTCGCCATCGCCGTAACGCTGACCCCTTTGTTCAACCGGCTGGGCAGATCGTGTGATCCGAAACCGAGCGCACCAGTCCGCGTTCCCCCCGAAGCGGAGACGACCAGATGACCGCGACACAGCCGAATGCCCCCTTACAGACCCTCGTCGAGTCCGGCTACATCCCGGCCGAGGCGTCATTGCCGGCGGGAACGGGTGAGCCTGCCCCGCCTGGCCTGCCGGGCAGTGACCGGGAGACCGCCCTGCCCCGGCTGTTCGCGACGCACTACACAGGACTGCTCCGGCTGGCCGTTCTCCTCGGCGCCGATGACGCGGAAGACATCGTCGCCGAGGCGTTCTGCCAGTTGCACCGCCGCTGGAACCGGTTGCGCACGGTCGAAGCCGCACTGCCGTACCTGCGCTCGATGGTCTGCAACCTCACCCGCATGAGGCTGCGCCATCTCCAGGTCGTCCGCAAACACGCGGACTGGACCACAGACCTGGAACGGTCGGCGGAAAGCATCGCCCTGCTCCACGACGACCAGCAGGCGCTCATCGACGCCCTGCGGCACCTCTCGGTCCGGCAGCGCGAGGCGCTCGTCCTGCGCTACTGGCTGGGCCTGCGCGAAAGCGACATCGCCGCGGCCATGGGCATCTCCTGCGGCGCGGTCAAGGCACACACCAGCCGGGGCATGGCCACCCTCACCAAGATCATGCAGGAGCGACGATGACGACCGGCCCGGCCAACACCGAAGAGCAGCTACGCGAAGTCCTCGACAAACTCGCCAACAGTGTCCAGGCGGCCCCGGACGCCTACCGCCGGGTCCAGGGCGAATGGCGGCGTCGCGAACGCAGGCGACGGATCACCCTGGTCATCCTGCTGGCCCTCATCATCGCCCTCGCCGACATCGCGGGGCTGTGGGCGCTCAATCAGTATCGCGGCCAGCAACACAACGTCTTCAACGTCCCGGTCCCGAGCCAGTCGCACTCACCAGCTTCGCCGGGTTGAGCACCAGGTTCAACTCGGTGATCCGGCCACCGGTGACCTCGATGCCGACCACGCCGATCACCTTCGTGTTCAGCCTCAGCACGACACCGTCGCCGCCGGCCAGCCGTACCGGCCGGACATCCACGCCGGCGTAGCGGCGAGCGAGCCCGGACAGCAGCGTCACGACCCGTTCCCGGCCGCGCACCGGCACGCGCGCCGCGTGAACCGCTCCGCCGCCGTCGGAGCGGAGCACGACCTGGGGATCGAGCAGGTTGACCAGGTCCGCGAGGTCACCGTCCGAGGCGGCCTGGAGGAAGGTGGCGGTGACCCGCCGGTGTTCCTCGGCGGAGACCGGCACCCGGGGTGGCGCCTCGGCGCGGACCCGCCGGCGCGCCCGTGACGCGAGTTGCCGGCAGGCCTGCGGGGTGCGGCCGACCACGGTCGCGAGCCGGTCGAAGTCCATGCCGAACACGTCGTGCAACACGAACGCGACCCGTTCGGCGGGCGTGAGACTCTCCAGCACCAGGAGAACGGCCGTGCGCACCGACTCCCGTAGCGCGGTCACCTCGCCCAGGTCCGAGTCGTCGTAGGCGACCAGTGGTTCGGGCAGCCAGGTGCCGACGTAGGTCTCGCGGCGGGCACGGGCCGAGCCCAGCATGTCGAGGCAGATCCGGGACGTCACCGTCGTGAGCCACGCCAGCGGGTGCTCCAGGTCCGCGGGCGCGGAGGTGCGCAGGCGTACGAACGCCTCCTGCACGGCGTCCTCGGCATCCGCGGCGCTGCCCAGCAGGCGGTAGGCGACGGCGAACAGGTAGCGGTGATGCCGGCCCCAATCGTCCATGTCACATGATTCTCGTGTACGTCGTCATCAGGTCATGCAAAGAATCACCGTTGTCGGCGGCGGGTTCGCCGGGCTGGTCGCCGCCATTTCCTGCGCCGAGGCCGGCACACAGGTCCGGCTCCTGGAGGCGCACCGCACACTCGGCGGGCGAGCCCGCGCCACCACACCGCCGTACGTGGCCCACGACGGCCCCCATGTGCTCTACTGCGACGGACCCTGGTGGCGATGGCTCGCCGAGCGCGATCTGCTCGGCCCGCACTCCGGAGTACCTCTCCACGGCCTGGCCGGATTCCGGTTCCGCCACGGTGACCGGCTGCGCCGTACCCCGCCGCCCGCGCTGCTGAAGGTGCTGGCGCATCGCCGTCGGCGCGCACCGGTCGACATCGACTTCCATACCTGGATCCGCGGCCACCACGGCGAGCAGGCCGCTTCGGCCGCGTCGAACCTCATGGGCGTGGCGACCTTCTCCGCGGAGCCGGGCCGGCTCTCGGCCGCGTTCGTCTGGGAGCGGCTGTTGCGCGTGTTCGCGCCAAGGCCGCCCGCCCGTTATCTCACGGGCGGCTGGAACGGCCTCATCGACCGGATCGCCGGCCACGCCCGCGCCCTCGGCGTCAGCATCGAGACCGATGCGCGCGTGACCGACCTACCCACGCCACCGGTCATCGTCGCCACCTCACTGGACGCCGCCGGCCGCCTGCTCGGCGCGGAGCCGCCCCGCGTGGAAAGCGGCCGGACACTCCTGCTGGACCTCGCCGTACGCGCCGATCGCCGCGACGCCTTCGTCGTGTCCGACCTGGACGCGGCCGGCTGGCTGGAGCGCTACACCCTGCCCGACCCGAGCCTCGCCCCGCCGGGCGAATCACTGATCCAAGCCCAGCTGCCCCTGCGGGAAACAGAGGGCAAGGCCGACGCGCTGGTCCGGCTGGAAGAGTTGATCGACCTGGCGCTGCCCGGCTGGCGCGAGCGGACCACCTGGCGGCGCCACAGCATCGCCAACCGCCGCACCGGCGCGCTGGACCTGCCCGGCCAGACCTGGCGCGACCGGCCGGCCGTCGAACGCGGCGACGGCGTGTTCCTCGCCGGTGACATGGTCGCCGCGCCGGGCCTGCTCAGCGAGGTGTCCTTCCACAGCGCCATCGCCGCCGCCCGCGGAGCCCTCCGGGGAGCCCGCCTACCGCAGCGGTGATGGCGCGGACACTGTTCTCCCGGCCCGGCGTGGGCCTGCTCGCCGTCTCGGCGTCTCGGCGGGGCGGCCCGGGCTGACCCGCGGGGTCAGTAAGAGGGCACCGATGGCATCGCCGCGCAAGCGGCGGCGATCGTCACAACGGCGGCGATGATGATGGTCACGAGGTATATTCTGTGCAAACGCTCACCCGCAGGGTAGCAGGCCTTTATCACGTAGTAGCTGGTCACCAGGGCTATGAAGAGCAGCACTTTGCGCAACACCCACTTCTGGTTGCGGTACGTCCACTCTTCGCGTTCCAGGTCGTTGTCGACCTGTGTTTTCAGCATCGTGTTCAGGCGGTTGAAGTCCTTCTCGTAGGTCTTCAGCGTCTCCTGGTGATTGTGGGCGGCTTTTCCTTCCCACTTTCCGGCGAGACCACCGTATGCGTCCTGAACTCGGGAACGGGTCCGCTCGCTCTGGTCCATGGCCTGGGCCAGCAGGGCGGCGGCCTGACGGAAGTGGTGGGGGTCGCGGACGGTGGCTTTGACCATGTCTGTCAGCAGGCGGGCAACACCGCCGAGTCCGACGAGAGCGCAAAGCCTCTCCAGCTTTCCGCACTGCTCGAAGATGGCGTCACGGATCGTTCCCGTGTGACCGTACTGCGGAGGGGCGGCAGGCGCGGTCCCGGCCGGTGGAATGTCCCCCCCTCTCGGGTCGACGAGAGAACCGGGCTTGTGGACATCCGGCGCCGTCCGGCCGATCACGGCCATGGCGTCCACATTCGCCTGCCCGTACGAGTTCATCGTCGTGGCCATGCCATCGGCGTGGGAGCCGACGGCGTCTCCCAGGCTGCTCACCTCTTGCAGCATCTTGTCGACCGCCGCCTGCCGCCGGATGTTCCAGGTCGCCGCTATGGGGATGTCGGGCCACGCGTGATGCGGGACGTCGGCCGCCGTGATCGTCTGACGTAGATCCGGTAGGTCGGCGGTGATGCTCCTCAAGACGTCGCGGAAATGATGCAGGCCCGAGGCCTGCACCGCGAACCCGTCCATCGTCCGGTCCTCGATGGCCGATCACACTCCTCCGTCGTGGTGAACGATCTTAGCCAGCGCCTCCGGTCGGGAAAGGGTCCTGGAGCGGCCCGCTTCGGCCGGGTAACGGTCGTTCATGTCCGCTCCGATACGACAGTCACGGCTCGCGATCGTGGGCATGGAGCCATGACAACCGTCCGCGGACCAGAAGCCCTCTCACCGAATGGCGCTCGCATCCCACCGGCGATGCTGGAAGTGCCGCACGCAAAGTGAGCTACCCCGAATGTCGCGGCGGCCCTGAAATCAACATGATCCTATCCAAAAGATCGCCAAGAAAAAGGGAGAAGTCGCCACGATGGCCGCACCTCGCAACCGACCTGGGCCGCCGATCACCGAGCGGCCGGACCATGGTCAGCCGATGCGGAGCGGGAGCGTGCGCGGGCCGCGGACCTGGCCCGTGGCCCAGGTCACCGCCGCCGGGTCGTCGAGGCCGAACCGCGGGATCCGCTCCAGCCAGACTTCGAGCGCGACTCGCAGCTCCATGCGGGCCAGGTGCGAACCCACGCAGCGGTGGATGCCCAGGCCGAACGCGACGTGCCGGTTGACCTCGCGGTCGATGACGACCTCGCCGGCCTGGTCGAACTGGGCCGGGTCGCGGTTGGCCGCCGGGAACGACAGCAGGATCCAGTCGTCGGCCTTCATGTCGACGCCGTTCCAGCGCATGTCCTCCTTGACCAGCCGTGCCATCGTGACGGGCGCGTAGGCCCGGAGGAGTTCCTCCATCGCGGTCGGCAGCAGGGCGGGCTCGGCGACCAGGCGCTCGCGGTCGGCCGGGGTCTTGGCCAGATGCCACAGCGACGCGCCGATCGCGCTCCAGGTGGTGTCGATGCCGGCGATGAGCAGCAGCGCCATCGTGCCCGCCACGTGCGACGAGTCCAGCTTCTGGCCGTACAGCTCGGCGTTGGCGAGGTACGTCGTGAGGTCGTCGCGCGGGTTGTCGACGTGGTCGCGGATCTGCGCGATCAGGTAGTCGAACAGCTTCTCCATCCGGGGGATGCGCTCCTCGGGAGGCAGGTTGACGCCCTCCAGCGCGTTCTCGACGAACTCACGGAACTGCGGGCCGTCCTCGGGCGGGAAACCCAGCATGTCGGCGATGACCCGCATCGGGATGTGCTGGGCGTAGTCACGGGCGGCGTCGACGACATCCTGCCCCTCCAGCTCGTCGATGAGCGAGTGGCAGAACGCCCGCGTCGCCTGCTCCTGCTTGGCGACCGCGGTCTTGGTGAACGCCGGCAGCAGCAGCTTGCGCGCGTCGTGGTGGAAGGGCGGATCGGAGGAGATCGGCGGCACGGCGCCGACCGGCGCCAGCTCGCGCGGCGGCCGGACGTTGCTCACGATGATCGACCGGGAGGAGAAACGCTCGGTGTCGTAGGCGATCGCCGCCACGTCCTCGAAGCGGGTCGGCAGCCACGCGCCGCCGAACCGCTCGGTGTGCGCGATCGGGCAGCGCTGCCGCAGATCGTCCTGGATGGGGTACGGGTCGGCCGCCCACTCCGGCTCGGCGTGGGAGAAGTCGGTCGTCCAGTCCGAGACCGGTCCGGTGATGATCTCGTTCCTCATGCCGACGGGCCGGTCTCGCAGACTCTCCTCATAGCTTTGCCGGTCGAAGCGGTCATCGACGGTCATGTCGCGTCTCCTAGAGGATCTCTATCGCTCTTTCTGGACAGTTCGACAGCGCCAGGCGCGCCGGTTGCTCCTCGCCCGGCGGCACGACGCCGTCGCCGACGACCTGCCCGTAACCCTCGTCGTCCTCGCTGAACAGACCGGGGGCGAGGTCGTAGCAACGACCGTGTCCCTGGCATCGCTCGGGGTTGATCTTCACTTTCACGGCGGCGCTCCCCTCTGTGCTGTGGTGTCGGCAGGGGCCAAGGCGGCGACGACGCGAGTGAGCAACGCCGTCCACTCCTCGTCGTCGACCGCGTGCAGGTCGGGTGTGACGATCGCGCTGCCCATCGCGAGCAGCAGGCAGAAATGCGACAGCGCGTCCGGCGACAGCGCGTCATCCAGCTCGCCGTCGTTCTGAGCGGCCCGGACGAGCCCGGCGAGCCAGCCGGCGCGTTCGCCGACGTAGTCACGCATCGGCCGGGCGACGTCCTCGTCGCGGCGGGCCGCCACGAGCGCCTCGACGACGAGGTAGCCGCGCGCGTCACGCCGGCGCGACAGCCCGCTGCCGACGACGACCAGCAGATCCGCGATCGACTGGTCCGGGTCGGCGGCGAACAGCTTGGCCAGCAGCAGCGGCCCGTGCGCGTCCAGCGCGGCCACCAGCAACTCGGCCTTCGAGCCGAAGTGCGCGTACAGCGCTCCGTTGCTCACCCCCGCGGCCGCGGCGATGTCGGCCACGCGCGTGCCGTCGTACCCGCGCCGGGCGAAGACCTCCGCTGCCGCCCGGAGCAGCCGCTCGCGGGTCTCGGCGGCGGTGACGCCTGCGATTCGCCCCATAAGCGAATTAAATGGTTGTTCATTTGATTCGTCAAGAGTGGTGGTAAGTGTCCAGCGGTCTGACGGCCTCGCAGATGGAAGTGCGTCACGCCAGATGGAAGCGGACATGGCGGCGCGACATCGGGGTTGGTAGTAGGGGCGGCGTACGGCAGGAGGTTCGGCCCGGAAATGACGGCGGTCTGGCCCCGGCGGCTGGCGTTGGTGGTGGCACCGGCGTACAGCGAGTCGCTCGCGTCGTGGGTCGGATGGCCCTGCGGATCGGATGCACGCCGTGGCGACGCAGGGATGCGATATCTCCGCGTCCAACTGCCCCGTGCGCTTCATGGAGGAGCACAGAGATCTTGGGACGTGTCTGAACGGTCGCCGATCGCGCCGACCACCTACGACGAAATTGTCGTGGTTGATCTGGTCTCGATGGGGTCGGCAATATGGGCAGGGGCCTCCACTCGTGAGGCCGCCTGTCCGTCGCGTCACGCCATCATTGTCAGACAGAGGTGCCGGTGCCGAGTATTCGCCCGCTCTATCAAGGAGAGCCCGAGCAGATCGGCGGCTTCCGCCTGGTCGGTGCGCTGGGGGAAGGTGGCCAAGGCGTCGTCTATCTCGGGGAGTCGCCTTCCGGCGAGCAGGTGGCCGTCAAGGTTCTTCATCCCACCCGCGACGCTACCGTGCACAGGCGCTTCCTCAGGGAGGCTGAGATCGCCCGCCGCGTCGCTCCCTTCTGCACGGCCCGGGTCCTGGACATCGGGGTGGCCAGCGATCGGCCTTTCATCGTCAGTGAATATATTTCCGGGATCTCCCTCCATGACCTCGTCGTGAGCGACGGTCCCCGGCGGGGCAGCGGGTTGGAACGCCTGGCGGTCATCACGTTGACCGCGTTGGAGGCGATCCATCGAGCCGGGATCGTGCACCGCGACTTCAAACCGGGCAACGTGATGCTCGGTCCCGAAGGACCCGTGGTGATCGACTTCGGCATCGCGAAGACAGACGATCACCACACGACCCGGTCAGGAGCGATCGGAACCCCCGCCTACATGGCACCGGAGCACATCGAGCACAACACCGTCAGTCCTGCCTCCGACATCTTCAGCTGGGGCTGCGCGATGGTGTTCGCCGCGACCGGCAGGCTGGCCTTTCCTGGCACCACGGTGCCTGCCATGATCAACGCGATCCTCACTCGTGAGCCCGACCTTTCCGGGGTGCCCGGCAACCTTTCACCGCTGCTCTCCGCCTGTCTCAGCAAAGACCCCGCGGCACGACCGACCACAGCCGACGCTCTGGCGCGTCTGACTGGCCGTCATCCCGCACCACCGACAAAGGCACTGACGCGGGCACCGTCCACCCTCCCCGATCCCTCGGTGACGCGAGCAGCGTCCACCGTGCCCGATTCGTCCCTGACGGCTCAGGCAGCAACCGCTCTGCCGGACCGGTCACTGACCGGGCATGCGGATGCCGTCAACACGGTGGCACTAGGAGAGCTGCATGGAAGGGTGATAGCGGTATCCGGCAGTTCGGACGGCACGTTACGCGTATGGGATCTCGCGACCGGCACACAGGTCGGAAAGCCCTTCGTGGGCCACAAGAACTCGGTAGAGGCGGTGGCGATCGGCGAACTCGGCGACGGAACGCCAATAGTGGTCTCGGGCGGCTTCGACGGGACCGCGCGGGTGTGGGACCTGGCCACCGGCGCACTGATAAGCAAGCCGTTCACCGGCCACACCAGCTTTGTCTGGGACGTGGCCATAGGCGCACTCGGCAACAGGATCGTTGGCCTGTCGACGGGAGCGGACATGACGCTTCGCCTGTGGGATCCCCAGACCGGCGCGCAGATCGGTGAACCACTCGTCGGTCACACCGGTCCGGTGAACGCGGTGACCGTCGGGCGGCTCGATGACAAGGTCGTGGCGCTTTCCGGCGGCGCGGACAACCACGTACGCATCTGGGACCTGATGACGGGCCGGCCGGTCGGCTGGCCGTTGCCCGGCCATACCAAGGCCGTCAGATCGGTGGCGTTCGGCCACGTGGGCGACAGGGCCGTTCTGCTGTCCGGCAGCGCGGACGGTACGGTCCGGGTCTGGGATCCGGCCCAGTCAGGACTGATCGGATCTTTGGTAGGGCATGCCAAGGGCGTGACCTCTGTCACCACCGGCACGCTGGGGGAGAAGGACATCGCGGTCACGGGCAGCGAGGACAACACGATCGGAGTGTGGGACCTCGCCACCGGCCTACCACTGGGCAGGCCACTCACCGGTCACACTGGCGCTGTCTGTGACGTGGCGCTCCACCAGGTGGATGGGAGAGCCGTTGTGCTGTCGGCAAGCAGAGACGGCACGGTCTGGGTGCGCAACCTGCTCCTCCCATAGGCGGACAGTTCGTCTGCCCAAATATCCGTCCATGCAGCTCAAGCGGGCATGTAAGTACTCGTGGAGGACTACGCCGAGGTTAGTCTCGTCGGCGTACGTCGAAGTTGGCCAGTCCGGCTCGGCCGGTAATCTGTTTTGATCACCCGTTGCCACCGTGCTCACCCTGCACACCGCCATCCGCCTGCCGGCAGCGCTCACCGACCTGCTGCGGGCCTGCCTGCTCCCCGCCCACGTGGTACGCGACCTGCGGGCAACGCATCTCCGCCGAGTCTGGTCAAAGGCACGAGCCGGCAACTCGCCTACTGGCGCAGTGTGAGCTGACGTCCAGCCTGAGGCTTCTCGACCGCAGCCCGCCACTGACGGCCGGTCGAGGGGCCCGGCTGGCGCACCGACGATCTCATGCCGGAGGCGATCGCGGCGAACTGGGACGCGGTCATGGCCAAGCAGCCTACGTGCTGACGGCCGCCGACTCGATGCGGGCGATGCTCTAGCTACCGCCGTTATCCGCCGCCCCGCACTCCACGTCAGCGGCGGGGAGCCGCCCATCCAGCAGGTACGCGTCCACCGCCTCGTTGACGCAGCGCACACCGCTCCGGTAGGCGGTGTGCCCGTAGCCGTGCAGCGTGACCAGCACCGAGTCGGTCAACGTGGACCTGAGCTCCCTCACCCCTTCATAGGGGACGACGGGATCGCCGTCCACGCCGACCACCATGATGGGCGGCACTATCGTGGGGCCGTCGAACAGACGGCTCGGCAGAGCCGTTCCCGAGACCGGGTCCCAGCCCTGGCAGTACAGCGCGTCCCACACGGTCGACGCGCCGGTGACAGGCGCCGTGCGGTGCGCGATTTCGGCCTGCCGCGCGACTTCGTCGGGGTCGGGTCGGGTCGGGTCGTCGGCGCAGTGGATCGCGGCGTTGGCATCACCGGAGAAGGACTCGTCCTCGTTGAAGATCGTGGCCGCGGCGTAGAGCGGCGAGCCGTCGTCTTTGAGTCCCTTGGCCAGCGCCGTGCGGAGTTCTGACCAGTCGTCGCGCAACAACTGCTCGATGCCCTCGACGGCCGCGGAGTCGTCGAGCCTGCCGTCGGAGACGTCGAGGGGGCGGGAGTCGAGCCCCGCCACGAACGCCCTGAGCCGTTCGAGCCCGGCGTCCACCTCCTGCCCCAATGGACAGTCCGGTCGTCCGGCGCAATCCTCGACGAAGGCCCTGATCGACTCGTCGGAAGCGGCGTTGCCGTCGTAGAGGAATTCCGCGTAGATGGTGGCCGGAGCGTCCAGGACCATGCGTCCGACCTTGTCGGGGTACAGCTCGGCGTAGGCGGCGCCGAGGCCGCCGCCGTAGGAGAAGCCGAGGAAGTTGAGCTTGGACTCGCCCAGCGCGGATCGCAGGATGTCCAGGTCGCGGGCGGTCGCCTTGGTGTTCAGATGCGGCAGCAACCAGCCCGCCTGGCGCCGGCACGCGTCGGCGTACTCGTTCCTGGCCTTGACCAGGGCCTCGATCTCTCGTGGTGTTTCCGGTGTCCGGTCCACCCGCAGGTGAGGGAGGGGCTCGTCGGCGGGGCGACAGTTCAGCGGGCTGCTTGCGCCGACGCCGCGCGGGTCGAAGGCGACGATGTCATAGCGGGCGCGCAGCCCGTTCAAGGGCTCCGGGTTCGAGATGAACGACGTGACGCCCGCGACGCCGGGACCGCCGTAGTTGACCACGAGCGAGCCGAGCCGCTGCTCCGGATGGCGGGCGGGCAGCCGGGCGAGCGCAAGGTCGATCGTGCGCTCCTCGGGAGCGCCGTGGTCGAGTGGGACCTTGATGCGGGCGCACTGCACGTCGAGGCTGCCGGGGCAGCGTTCCCAGACGGGACGCTGGGTGCGCAGGGCCGCGTCCGACTGTGCGGTAAGCGCGCTGTAGCCCCACCAGGCCGACACGCCGATGAGGATCGCGGCCACGGGGAGGACGCGGAGGACGCGACGGATCAAAGGTGGCTCCACAGGGCCGCGATAGCTGTGCCTAATTGTCGGGAGATCTAAGCGCAAATGTAGCTTTGTTCGATCTTATTGTCTCGGATGACCCCAGCAGAGCTCGGCTGGCGACGTGCTGACGCTGCGGCTTCAAACGCACGGCGTTCAGGCCCTTGTTAGCTGCCGACGCACGTTCATGCCACTTGATCTTCGGTTGCGTGCTGCCAACTTCGATGACGCGAGCACCCGTATTTCGACACCCATCGAAGTGACAGCGCCCAAGTCGGGAGCAGGTCCCACTGTCATCTTCGCTGCGTCCAGACAGCGACTGTCTGGCGTTCGTCCATCGACCCCGCCTCTGACGTCCGTTCAGTCTCGATCGGGTGCTCGGCCGGGCGCCCGATCGTCCATGACGCCGTAAGCGGACGCCCGGAAGAGGAACGAGGCCCAGGACCGGTAGGGCCGCCACGCCTCGGCCAGTTTCCGGTACGCGGCCGGCGGCGCGTCCTCTGGCAGGCCGTACGCCTCGCGCAGCATCGCGAACAGACGCGGCTCGTCGCCGGGGAACGCGTCCGGCGCGCCCGCGCCGCGGATCAGGATCAGGCCCGCGGAGAACGGCCCCACGCCGGGCAGCGCGCGCAGTTGGGCCAGGGCCTCCTCCGGGCTGAGCGCGCGCAGGTGCTCGGTGGTGAGGACGCCGTCGAGCGCCGCGCGAGCCAGCCCGCGCACCCACTCCTCCTTCTGCGCGGGCAGGCCGAGGCCCCCGGCCTCCAGCAGCGTCACGGGTGGGGGGAAGGCCGCGTACGTCCGCCCGTCCACGATGACCTTCGCGCCGTAGCGCTCCGCGATGCGCTGCTTGAGCCGTGAGGCGATGAGCATCGACGAGCGCTGTACGATCACCGCCCAGCACGCCGCTTCCCACGGGCTCCAGAAGCACACCGGCCGCAGGCCGGGGCGGCGCCGCAGCAGGTCGCCGAGGACCGGGTCGGCCTCGCCGAGCTTGGCGAAGCCGGCGCCGTCCACGTCGAGGGAGAGGATCCGCGCCACCTCGCCCCGGATCCCCGGCCCCGGGGCCCGGGTCGTGGAGACGGCGACCCCGTCCGGCGCGGCCGTCACGCTCACCCCGATCGGCAGCCAGTCGGACTCCGCCGCGTAGGCGAACCGCAGCGCCCGCCCGTCGGAGGGCAGCGCGCTGGTGGCCGGCCAGTCCTCGACGAAGCGCAGGCAGGCGCCGAAGTCGAATGGGCCCTCGGCGGTGAGCGTGAATCCGTGCACGGGCATGCGCGTATGTTAGGGGACCGCCGGACCGGTCACCGGCGGGGAGCCGCGCGCCGGGCGGCGGGCTGTTCGACCAGGGTGGCGCCGGTCTCCGCCTCCAGAGCCGGGGCGTAGCCGGCGGCTCGAAGCGCGTCCATCGTCTCCCGTTCGGGGCTCGCGCTGATCAGCACGGTCGGCGCGATCAGCCGCAGGCCGAGTTTGCGCAGCGCCTTGGCGCCGGCGAGCTCCGCCAGGAGGGCTTCGTCCTCGGAGCGGACGCAGCAGCCGGATCGGACCACCCGCATCCGGCCGTGGGTCCGCCCGACGTCCTTGATCAGGTATTCCAGTGGCTGGGGGAGGTCGCCCTGGGCCACGGCTCGCAGTCGTTCGACCAGCTCCCCGGCCTCGTGACCGGCATCGAGCGCGTGTCGTAGCGAAGCGGGGGAGATCCGCCACACCACGGCGTGACCTTCGGACTCACGCGTGCCCACCGCGTTGAGCAGGGCGGCCAGGGTCGCCTCCGGCGTGCCGCTCACCACGGCCGTCAGGTCGGTCTGGAAGCGGGCGGTGGTCTGCGGCGTGGGCAGCAGGTCGGTGAGGACGGGGGTGAGGGCCGGCTCCGGCTTGCGCCAGGCCTGGCCGGTGCGGAGCAGGCCGAGCAGGGCATGGCCGATCGTGGTCAGGGTCTCCTGGGCGACGACGCCGAGGAGCTGGGCCTCGCGCAGGGTGGCGCCGATCCGCTCGGCGCCGGCCATGCCCTCGGCGATGCGTATGGGGCGGTGCCAGGTCGCGGCGGCCAGGAGGTATTCGGGCGCTCCGGCGACGCGGCGGCCCGGGGCGGTGGCCAGCGCCTCCAGCAGGGCGTAGCGGAGGCCGACGGCGTCGGGGTCGTCCGCGCCGGCCAGGGCGACCGGCGTCTGGTCGGGGTCGGGCCACCACAGCGGGATGTCGCGGCAGGTGACCCAGGCGGCGAGGACCGGCACCAGCCGTTCGGCGGCAGGATGTGACAGCCACCGGTCGTAGCGCGTGGTCGGCAGCACCACGTAGGTGGGGTCGGGGGCCTTGGCGCGGCGGTTGGCGGGTCGCTCGGCAGGCTCGGCCAGCGGGCCCAGCAGGTCGGCCCGGATGCACAGTTCGAGCAGGAAACGGACGGTCTCCTCTGGCTGGCCGACGTGCTTGGCCAGCCGTCTGGTGTCGCGGACCGCGACCCCTCCGGCCTTGCGCACGGCGAGCGGCTGCTCGGCGCAGCCGGCCAGCAGCCGTTCGAGCTGCCAGGCCACGGCGACCACGGCGGCCTGGGACGCGGCCTCGGCTCGCTCGGCGGGAGGCAGGTCGGCGGGAGGGATGGGACGGCGCGGGTGGAACGCGGCCCGCAGCTCGCCGCGGACCGCCATCGCGACCTCCAACGGGAGCTCCGCCACACCGGGCAGGCCGGAGGGGAGGAGCAGCCCCCGGGCGGCCAGCCAGTCGACTCCCTCGTGGCCGGACCCGCCGGGGAAGAAGGTGTATCTGCCGGTGGAGCTGTAGCCGTAGGGGCCCGCGGGGTGGAAGCAGCGGGTCTCGAGCAGGGGGCCCTCGTGGGCGAGCCGCTCCAGCAGCTTCACGGCCGGCTCGGGCGCCTTCTCCAGCAGCGCGCGCAGGCGCGTGGGGTCGGTCAGGCAGGCCACGACGTTCTGCTCGGCGGACGGCCGGTTCGTCGCCTTCTCCAGGCCCAGCCCCGCGGCCACGCGGTGCACCTCGGGCGCGTTGAAGTGGCGGGAGATCAGCTGCCCGGCCGGCCGGCCCAGCGACATGCCGCCCGTCATGGCCCGGTGGACGAAGTTGTGCGCCACCACCTGCTCGCCGTGTGGCGGCAGCAGGAGCGCCTGGTCGGCCAGACTGCCCAGCGTCGCCTCGGCCTCGGCCCGGAGGCCGGCGTCCTCGCCGGCCAGCAGGTCCAGCACGGCGGCCCGGGAGACCGCGCGCTCCGCGGGGTCGGGTGAGCGCCAGCGCTCCTCGGGGAACGGACCGTGCCGCTGGCGGGCCAGCCACGAGACGGCACTCAGCGCCTCGACTTCCGGAAGGGTGCTGTATTTCACCAGCTCGGCGGCCACATGGTCCTGGCTGAGCAGGTGGGCGTAGTCCCGCAGCGACGGCTCGCGGCCGCGCCTGCGCAGGGCGGCGCGGTCGGCGATGAGGCCGAGTTGTTCGCGCGTGCGCGTGGCGAGCCAGTCCATCAGGGGATTGCCGGGCATGACCGAAAGCGTAATACGCGGTGAAGCCCGGGCCGGCGAATCGCGCGATCCGGGTCATGGCCGTCCCGGGAACCCCGGCGCACAGCCTCCCTGGACGCCCGCCTGATCGTGAGGCGGCGCGGGAACGGTACGGGAGGTGTCCGCGGGGAACGGACTCCGCATGAGTGACGAAACCGCTGGTCGCCGCCCCCGAGGGCTCGACGACGCGACCGTTGACGCGCTGGGCGTGCTGTCGTGCGCGCTGGAAACGGTGCAGCGGGCCCGCGGCCACCTGTACGCCTTCCACCAGTTGACCGGGACCGCCCACCGGGAGCTGGAGGAGGCCATCGAGTCGCTGCGCGCCGCCGGCCACGACGCGCAGGCCGACCTGCTGGCGACCGAGCTGCTCGGCCGTGACGTGCTCGCCGGCCGGTGGACGTTCCAGGTGGTCGAGGAGTACGACGACGGTTACCACCGGTGCTTCGTCGACCTGGAGGAGAGGGTCAGGGACGAGCTGGCGGGGGGCGTACGGCACATCTACGAGGCGGAGATGAAGGAGCGGCAGCAGCGGAAGTGACACACGCTCCCGAGTCAGGGCCAGGCGATGAGCTGGAACGCGACTTCCGGAACGTCTTCCGCCACGCCCCAGTCGACGGCGACGTCGCGGACGAAGCAGCGGGCGGAGGCCAGGCATCTCCCGTGACGGGGGATCCCCTTCTCGCCGAGGACGGGAACGAGCCGGTCCGGCGCGTACGCACGGGATGCACCTTGGCTTGCTCGGCGGATTCGTCATCGCAACCCTGGATGGCGGAACCGACGTCCTGTGTGCGGAGACGGCCGTCCGGGGTCGCACCACCAGCGACCAAGAGGATGTCACGGCGGCGATCGAGCGTTTCGAGGCCATCCGGACCGACGCGTTGCCGCGGAACATGTCCCTTGAGCTCATCAAGAAGACGGCGGAGGAACGATGGACCTGAGCAAGGCCCATCTCGGCCGGGGAGGTCTGGTGGCGGCGAACGCCCTGTCGACCTCGGCCGTGAAGAAATCCTCACCCTCGTCGCCAGCGGCCATACCCGCCGCAGCTCGGGGTCGTCGATCGATCGCCATCCGGATCAGGCCGGTGTGCAGTTCGCGTAGTGCGATCTCGCTGCTGCGCTGCTGCGCTGCTGCTCTTCTCGTGCGATCGTCAGTTCCTCGCGCTGGTTACGCAGCTCACGTCCTTGCAGAAAGAGCGTGACGGCGATGCCGACGAAGGCGACACCCGAGAAGAAGACGCCTACCGGCGACAGTGCCTCGCCGATCCTGGACCAGCGATCGAGTGTCTTTTCGTCTGCGTGCAGCAGGAGAAACGCGGGCACGACGAGACTGGTCGTCACCAAAGTGACTCCGATGAGCGGAACCAGGAAAACAGTGAAAGTCCTCACCCATGCGCGGCCCACTACCGGAACATAACCGGAGGCCGGTTGATCGTCTACACTCGCGTGTCACACACTTGCCATGAAGTCGTCGAAGGGAACGGCTGTCCGCCTTAGCCGGACCGCCTTCTTCTCGAGTGCGGCGAGCGCGCCGGCATCGTGGGTGATCCATCCTCCCGCCTGAAAACCGATCTCGCCATAATCGTGGATCAATGCGGTGTGCCGGTCGAAAAGCAGAAAATCGAAATGGTCGTCATCGGGCAACCTCATGATCGGGTCGCATCGTACGATCTCGATGTTCTCCCCCATTTCCCGGCGAATGCGGTAGGCGATGAGCTCGTATTCGAGGCAGGGCGTCAGTGGCTCCTGCACCAGCCGGATGCGGGCATAGTCGATCCTTCTGGGACGTCTTCGTACAGCCCTCTTTCGGTGGCCGACTCCTGTCGCAGCAACCGCTCGGCTTCGCCGACATCGCTTCGTTCGAAGGCGGCCTGGGAGTTGTTGGTCTCTCGCTCCCGGTAGCTCTGCCAGCACTCGAGCTTGAGAAAGCGGACCTCGGTGCGCGACCAGGCTCGGGAAAACTCCGTCCCGAACTCGTCGAGGCTCAGTCGCCTGCCTGACTCGATTGCCCAGGATGGAGGACGCATCTATAACTCCGGAATGTCGCTCTTCGCTGAGATCAAGGTTGCGCGGGAGATTCGTACGATTCGTTCGCCCGCCGCGCACCTTGCGTCATGGAGAGGTTGGACGCCGATCTGGTCGGTTATATCGGAACCGATGACGGCGAAGTCGCCGTCGTCGAGCTCGATGATATCCGGCGACCCGGTCGCGGCCGTGGTGTCGCCGCGCTCTTTCGGGGTCTTGCCGAGACGTCGAACCGCTCTCATGTGGCCATCCCCTCTCATGGGCGGACATCAACTCCGCTGTACCATCGAGTGGCTATAATTGCAAGAAACTCGATTTATCCACAATAGTGGTGCATAAATAGCGCACACCCAGTTGAATTCCATCACGTTTCGCGGACGTGCCACCGTCAGGTCAGGACGTCTCGTGCCAGGCGATGAGCTGGAACCAGACGGACTTGCCGTGCCGGGTGACGGTCCAGCCCCAGTCGTGGGACAGGGTCTGGACGATGGCGAGCCCTCGGCCGCCGACGTCGAACCGGCCGGCCAGGCGAAGGCAGGGGAGCGTGGGGCAGGTGTCATGGACGTCGACCACGATCAGCTCCCGCTCACGGCTGACCGAGATGCGGATGGCGCCCTCGCTCCCGTGTGTGATGGCGTTGGTGACGAGCTCGGAGACCAGGAGCTCGGCCACTTCCGCCACGTCCTGGCCCGTCTGCCAGTCGATCGCCACGTCACGCACGAACCGGCGCGCGGAGGCCAGGCATCGCTCGTCGCGCGGGATCCACTTGTCGCCGAGCACGGGAAGGAGCCGGTCGGGCACGTGACGGTGCTCGGCCAGTGCGGTGCGGGCCTTGAGCGCCTCTTTCATGAACGATCTCCCGGTCTCGGATTCACCACGGCGAGATTGACTGTCTGTCATTACTCTCGGTAGTGGGTCCATTACCAATACCGCGTTTTGAACGCCGCGTCCATGGGCCGAACTCCGACAAAGCGGGCCGGCTGCCGATCGTCGACCGGGAGAACCACCAGTGGGCTAGATAGTCGGCGTGTCCTCGGTGGTGTGAGGCCGAACAGGCCGCAGGGCCCCGAGGAGGAGAGCGGGGCTCGATGTAGGCGCCGTAGCCGAAGATGCGATCCGTCAGCCGCGCGCCGCGTCCAGGACCTTCCCGGCGTCGCGTTCGAAGGAGGCGCGAGCGCCGAGGGTGAGCAGGCCGCCGATGACCATCGGCGGCACCAGGATGTACATGCCGGACAGCAGCGACCCCATCTGGTCGGAGGCGATGCCCACGACCAGCGACCCGAACGCGCCGCCCGCCGTGATCAGCAGCTGCAGCACACCGAAGCCGAGCCCGCGCACGCCGGCCGGGACCACGTCCGCGACGCAGGCCATCATGTTCGGGATGGCGATCGACATGAGCGAGCAGGCCAGCAGGGTCAGGGCCGCGAGCCCGGTGATCGAGTCCATGGAGAGCGCGACCGCCAGCACGGCGGAGCCGATCGTGATGCCGCCGCCGCCGGCCAGCAGCCGGCCGCCCTTGCGGGTGCCGTGCCACCTGCGGCCCAGCCACGAGCCGACCAGGGTGCCCGTCAGCGTGCCCGCGATGGTGATCAGGCCGCTGAGCGAGCCGGCCGCGCCGGCGCCCACGCCGAAGGCGCGCACCATCAGCGAAGGGAGCCAGTAGAAGACGCCGGCCAGGCCCAGGGTGAGCAGGCTGAGGCCCGCGCAGACGAAGAGCAGCGTGGGGATGGTCAGCACCTGGCGGACCTGCGGCCAGAACGGCGGCTTCGCGGCGGGGACGGCGTCGTCCGAGTGCCCGTCCGGGGGCACGGTCGGGAGCGTGGCCGGGGAGGTGGCGGGGGGTGTGGCCGTCGCAGCGGTGCCGGACGACGGGGTGAGCTTGGCGACCAGCCGGTCCAGCTCGCCGCGGCCGGGCTCGCGCAGCCGCCAGACGAGCCAGGCCGTCAGCAGCCCCGGGACGACCATGATGAGGAACGCGCTCCGCCAGCCGTACGCCTGCCCGAGGACACCGCCGAGCAGCGTGCCGACACCGCCCAGGTAGGTCGTCACCCGCGTCAGCCCGTACGCCTTGGCCCGGCTGACCGGCGGGTAGTAGTCGGCGAGCAGGCTGCCCGAGGCGGGGTTGTCGATGTTCTCGGCCGCGGCGAGCAGCACGCGCATCAGGTAGAACATCGCGAACCCGGTCGCGAGGCCCGAGCCGAGCGTCGCCACCGCCCAGATGACGACGACGGTCGCGATGATGCGGGTGCGGTCGCGCCGGTCGGCCAGGTAACCGGCGGGGAGCGCGACCAGCGCGCCGGCCAGCGCGGCGGCCGTGGGGATGGAGCCCGCGGCGGTGTCGCTGAAGCCCCACTCCTTCTGCACCAGCGGCAGCACGCCGGACAGCAGGTTGTACTCGATGCGGTCGACGAGCCCGACGATGAACAGCACGACCAGTGGCGCCCAGCCGAAAGGCGCGGGCTTGCCCGCGTCGATCTCCCCCGTGCGAGGCGCTCCGAACGTCCCGACCATGCGAGTCCTTTCACGAGGCAACTCTAGAATCTCGTTCTAGGTGAACGTTCTAGCCAGAGTGGCAGAAGTCACAGGATTCGTAAATGGGTGATTTGTGGAAGGATCCAGCGGGTGCGAAGGATGCGGGGCGCGCTGCTCGTCGCGGGGACGACCTCCGACGCGGGCAAGAGCGTGGTGACCGCCGGCATCTGCCGGTGGCTGGCCCGCCAGGGCGTCCGGGTCGCGCCGTTCAAGGCGCAGAACATGTCGCTGAACTCCTACGTCACCACCGACGGCGCCGAGATCGGCCGGGCCCAGGCGATGCAGGCCAGGGCCGCGGGCCTCGAACCCGTCGCCGACATGAACCCGATCCTGCTCAAGCCCGGCAGCGACCGCCGCAGCCAGGTCGTGCTGCTCGGCCGGCCCGTCGCCGACGTGGACGCGATGGAGTACGGCCGCCTCAGAGATCTGCTGCGCGACACGGCGCTGCGGTCGCTGGACCGGCTCAGGAGCGACCACGACGTGGTGATCTGCGAGGGAGCCGGCAGCCCCGCCGAGATCAACCTGCGCCGGGGCGACCTCGCCAACATGGGCCTGGCCCGGGCCGCGAACCTGCCCGTCATCGTGGTGGGCGACATCGACCGGGGCGGCGTGTTCGCCGCGTTCTACGGCACGGTCGGCCTGCTGGACGCCGCCGACCAGGCGCTGGTCTCCGGCTTCGTGGTGAACAAGTTCCGGGGCGCCCGTGAGCTCCTCGAACCCGGGCTCGACCTGCTCCGCGAGCTGACCGGCCGCGACGTCTACGGCGTGCTGCCGTGGGTCGACGGGCTCTGGCTGGACGTCGAGGACTCGCTGGCCCTGGACCACCGGTCCGTCGCCGTCGGCGCGCCGTACGGACGGCAGACGTTGCGCGTGGCGGTGGTGCGGCTGCCGCGGATCTCCAACTTCACCGACCTCGACGCGCTGGCCGCCGAGCCGGGTGTCATGGTGCGGTTCGTTACGGACCCGGCCGAGCTGGACGACGCCGACCTGGTGGTGCTGCCCGGCTCACGGGCCACTGTCGGCGACCTCGGCTGGCTGCGCGACACCGGCCTGGCCGCCGCGCTGGCCGCGCGCGAGGGGCCGATCCTGGGCATCTGCGGCGGCTACCAGATGCTCGGCCGGGAGATCGTCGACGAGGTGGAGTCGGGCGCGGGCCGCGTCGAGGGGCTCGGCCTGCTGCCGGTCCGCGTCGAGTTCGCCGGGGCGAAGACGCTCGGCCGTCCGGCCGGTCACGCCTACGGCCACCCCGTCACCGGTTACGAGATCCACCACGGCGTCGCGACCGTCGAGGGCGGCGAGCCGTTCCTGGACGGCTGCCGCGTCGCGAACGTCTGGGGCACCACCTGGCACGGGGCGCTGGAGAACGACGCCTTCCGCCGCGCCTTCCTGGCCGACGTCGCCGGGGAGGCCGGGCGCGCCTTCGTCCCCGCTCCCGGCACCGACTTCGCCCGGCTGCGGGAGGAACGCCTCGACGCCCTCGGCGACCTGGTCGAGCGGCACCTCGACACCGCCGCGCTGCTCCGCCTCATCGAGCACGGGCCGCCCGCCGTGCCGGTCCTGCCGCCCGGCGTGATCAGCCCGTCCTCGCCCTCCGCTGGGCGCTGATCCAGGCGTCGACGAGCTCCCACCGGCCGTACAGCCCAGCGGATCCGCTCCTCCCGGTGTAAACGGGATTGCCGGATGCCGGAAGGCAGGCCGCCCGTCGGCTGCCGGAGTGAGCCCATGACGCCGCCGCGCCGGAGCGGGACCATGTCTGCATGACAGCAGTGGTGCAGGCCGAAGGGCTGACGAAGTACTACGGCAGACGCAGGGGCCTGGAGGATCTCACGCTCGACATTCAGCCGGGCGAGATCTTCGGCTACCTGGGGCCGAACGGCGCGGGCAAGACCACCACGATCCGGTTGCTCCTCGACGTGATCAGGCCGACCCGCGGCCACGTGCGCGTCCTGGGCGCCGGCTCGCGGGAGGCCGCGGTCCGGGCCCGGATCGGCTACCTGCCAGGCGACCTGGTGCTGGGGGACCGGGAACCCGCCAGGGACTACCTGGAGTTCCTCGGCAGGGTGCGCGGCGGGGTGCCGGGCAGCCGGATCGACGCGCTGGCCGAGCGGCTCGACGCCGACCTGTCCGTGCCGATGCGCAAGCTCTCCAAGGGCAACCGGCAGAAGGTCGGGCTGATCCAGGCGTTCATGCACGAGCCGGAGTTCCTCATCCTGGACGAGCCGACCGGCGGCCTCGACCCCCTGGTGCAGCAGGAGTTCCTCGCCATGGTCCGCGAGGTGCGCACCTCCGGCCGCACGGTGCTGATGTCCTCGCACGTGCTCGCCGAGGTGGAGCACGTGTCGGACCGGGTGGGCATCGTACGGGCCGGCCGGCTGGTCGCCGTCGAGAACGTGGCGGCGCTGCGCGAGAAGGCGGTGCGCCGCGTGGAGTTCCACTTCGACGCCCCCGTGCCGCGCGAGGCGTTCGAGGGCCTGCCGGGCGTGCGCGACCTGCGCGTGGAGGGGGCCAGCGTGCGCTGCACGATCGACGGCCGGCCGGACCCCCTGATCAAGGCGGCCGCCCGCTTCACCGTCGTGCACATGGTCAGCGCCGAGCCCGACCTGGAGGAGATCTTCCTCACCTACTACAGCGAGGAGGACCGCGATCATGATCTCCAAGAGTCTGCGTGACGCCCGCCGGACGCTCATCTGGTGGACGATCGGCATCAGCGCCTTCATGGCGCTCTATCTCGGCACCTACGAGAGCATCAAGCAGAGCCCGGAGGTCTACGGCCCGGCGGCGCTGGCCAAGTTCCCCGGAGCGCTCAAGGATCTCATGGGCGGCCTCGAGGACTTCACCTCCGGCACCGGCTATCTGCAGTCGGTGGTCTACCAGCTGTTCGTCCCGTTCCTGTTCATCGTCTGCGCGACGGCCCTGGCCAACCGGGCGCTCGCCGGCCCCGAGGAGTCGGGCGCGCTGGAGCTGATCGTCACGCTGCCCGTCGACCGCCGCCGGCTGGTGCTGGACCGGTTCGTCTCGATCGCGCTCGGCCTGCTGGCGGTGGCCGCCGTGACCCTCCTGGTCACCTGGGCGATGGCCGAGACCGTCGGCATGGGCGTCACCTTCGACCGGATCCTCGCCGCCCACCTCGGCGTCTACCTGCTCGCGCTGCTCTTCGCCACCGTGGCGCTGGCCGTGGGCGCGGCCACCGGCCGCAAGTCGGCGGCCTCGGCGGTCATGGGCGTCTGGGCCGTGCTCGGCTACATGATCATCACGATCGGCAGGAACGTCGAGGCCATCGCCTGGCTGAAGTGGGTCTCGCCGTTCCACTACTACGCCGAGGGCAGGCCGCTGTACGAGGGCCTGCCGGTCGGGGACTACCTTGTGCTGGCCGGCGCGACGGCCGTGCTGGCGCTCACCGCGGTCCTCGCCTTCGACAGGCGTGACGTAGGAGTCTGACAGTGGCCCCAGAGGCGCCCGCCGACCTGCTCGGCGGGCACTTACAGACGCTGGCCGAGGCGGCCGCCACCGGGCGGCCGCCCGGCCGGGCGGCGCTCGACGGCTACCGCGAGGCGGGCGGGCGGGCCGCCCGCCTCGGGATCCCGCTCCGGTCGCTCGTCGACGCCGCGCTCGCGGCGGCCGAGGGCATGGCCGGCGGCGCCGTGCTGCCCGCCCTCCGCCGTGCCGTGTCGGCCCTGATGGAGGGATACGAGCAGGCGCAGCAGGTCGCGTTCCGCGAGGAGGAGGCGGCCCGCAGGGAGTTCGTCGACGACCTGCTCCTCGGCCGCGCGGAACGGCTGGCCGAGCGGGCCGAGCACTTCGGGCTGCGGCTGGCCGAGTCGTACGTGGTGGCCGTGGCCGGCGGCCTCAAGGACGGCGACCAGGACCGCATCGAACGCGACCTGATCGCCCGCTTCGGCTCCCACAACATCCTGGTCGCGGTCCGCGACGGCCGGCTCGTCTGCGTGGTCCCGGCCACCCTCCCGGCGGCGGTGGGGGAGTTCGCCCACCACGTGCGCTCGCGGTTCGCGCCCGGCTGGCGGATCGGGGTCGGCCGCCCGCAGCGTGGCCCGGGCGGCGTGGTCGCCTCCTACCGGGAGGCCGTGGGCGCGCTCGACCTGGCCGACCGGCTCGGGCTCCGGCCGGACGTCGTCAAGGCCGCCGACCTGCTCGTCTTCCCCGTGCTGCTGCGTGACCGCGGCGCGATGGAGGACCTGGTGACGAGCGTGCTGAGCCCGCTGCTGCACACGCGGGGCGGGCACGAGCCGCTCCTGGAGACCCTGGAGGCGGTCTTCGCCTCGCACGGCAACCACGCGGCGGCGGCGCGCCGCCTCGGGCTCAGCACCCGCGCCATCACCTACCGCCTCGAACGCATCCGCCGCCTGACCGGCTTCTCACCCGAGGACCCGACACAGCGCTTCACGCTGGAGACCGCCGTCCTCGGCGCCCGGCTGCTCGACTGGCCCTGGCCCTGATCCGGGTCACACCGGGCGGCGGCCCGCCTCGGGTCACGGCCGGCGGGATCGGCGTAGCCGCCTATCCGGGCGAGGCTCGCGCGGCCGGTGGCCGGCATGACGCCCGTCATCAGCTCGTCCACGGTCCGCAACGCCGACCTGGCCCGGATGAGCACCGCCGCCCTGCTGAGGCTGCCCGCGCCGGAGATCTCGCGCAGAGTACGCGGATGCCGTTACTCCAGCTGCATGTGTTCAACCTAGTGTGCGATACCCGGTGCGATAACGCATGATTTATCCCTCCCTGGGATGAGACGCGGCCTGCTCGCCTGCCGCAGAGTTCAGGGTGACCCGCCGGCTCCCAGAGAGGACCTCGACGCCCGTGACGTACCACCGCTCCGGTCTCGTCTTCACCGACCACACGATCACCGTCCCGCTCGACCACGCCCGCCCGGACGGGACGACGATCGAGGTGTTCGCGCGTGAGGCGGTCGCCGCGGACCGCCGCGGGAAGGACCTGCCCTGGCTGCTCTACCTGCAGGGCGGCCCGGGCCACAGCGCTCCCCGCTCGACGGTCGGCTGGCTGCCCCGCGCGACCCGCGACTACCGGGTGCTGCTGCTGGACCAGCGGGGCACCGGGCGCAGCACACCCGCCAACCGGCGGTCGCTGGCCCACCTCGCCGACCCGGCCGGCTACCTGCGCCACTTCCGGGCGGACTCGATCGTCAGGGACGCCGAGCTGTTCCGCGCGCACCTGGCCGGGGACCGGCCGTGGAGCGTGCTGGGACAGAGCTTCGGCGGTTTCTGCGCGCTCACCTACCTGTCGCTGGCCCCGGAAGGGCTGCGCGAGGTCATGATCGCGGGCGGGCTGCCGTCGCTGACGGCCGGTCCGGAGGAGGTGTACCGGGCGGCCTACCCGCGGGTCCTGGCGCACAACGAGCGCTTCTTCGCCCGCTATCCGGAGGACCAGGCGATCGCCCGCCGGGTGGTCGACCATCTCGGACGGCGCGAGGAGCTCCTGCCCGGCGGGGAGCGGCTGACCCGGCGGCGCTTCCAGAGCCTCGGCATCGCGCTCGGCGCGGACTCCACCTTCGACACGCTCCACCACCTGCTGGAAGAGGCGTTCGCCGACGACAAGGCGCTTTCGGACGTGTTCCTGCGCCGGGTGGACGCGATGGCGTCCTACACGGAGTACCCGTTGTACGCGCTGCTGCACGAGGCCGCGTACTGCCAGGGCGAGGCCTCCGGCTGGGCCGCGCACCGGGTGCTCGGCGAGTTCCCGGAGTTCGACCCGGAGCCGGGCGGGCAGGTCCGGTTCCTCGGCGAGATGATCTTCCCGTGGCACTTCGAGGAGGACCCGGCGCTCATCCCGCTGCGCGACTGCGCCGAGGAGCTGGCCGCGCACCGGGCCTGGCCCCGCCTGTACGACCCGGACCGGCTGAGCCGCAACGAGGTGCCCGTGTCCGCGGTGATCTACTACGACGACATGTACGTGGAACGCGAGCACTCCCTCCGCACGGCCGGCATGGTACGGGGCCTGACCTGGTGGATCACCAACGAGTACGCCCACGACGGCCTGAAGGCGTCGGACGGGGCCGTCCTGGACCGGCTCATCACGATGGTGCGGCGGTGAACCCTGGGCGCCGCCACCGGCGCCGAGTGGGCCGGGGCGACCTCGGTCGGCCACAGGCGCGGTCCCAGAAGTAGCCCTCCCGCCGGGGGAGGTCTTCCCGATCGGACCCGCCCGCGGCAGCCGGAGGTCGCGGGCGGGTTCCACCATGAGCCGCCCGGCTACGGGACGAGCAGCAGCTTGCCCGTGGTGCGGCGGGCCGCGAGGTCCTCGTGGGCCCGCGCGGCCTCCGCCAGCGGGTAGCGGTGGGAAATGTTGATCTTCAGCTGGCCGGAGGCGATCCACCCGAACACGTCGGCGGCCCGCGCCAGCAGCTCGTCACGCTCGGCGATGTAATGGACCAGGGTGGGCCTGGTGAGGAAGAGCGACCCGTTCTGGTTGAGCCGCTGCGGATCGAACGGCGGCACCGGCCCGCTGGCCCCGCCGAACAGCGCCATGAGCCCGCGCGGCCGCAGCGCCACCAGCCCGCCGTCGAAGGTGGCGGCGCCCACCCCGTCGTAGACGACGTCCATCCGGTCGCGCAACGCCTCGGCGAAGTCGTCGTAGCGCAGCACCTCGTCGGCCCCCGCCTCGCGGGCCAGCTTCTCCTTCTCCTCGGTGGACACCGTGCCGAACACCCTGGCGCCCCTGAGCTTGGCCAGCTGGACGAGCAGCTGCCCCATGCCTCCGGCGGCGGCGTGCACGAGCACGTTGTCGCCCTCGCGCACCACGTGGGTGGAGTGCGTGAGGTAGTGGGCCGTCATCCCCTGGAGCATCGCGGCGGCGGCCACGTCGGCCGGCACCCCGTCGGGCACGGGCACCACCCGGCCGGCGGGAACCACGGCCTTCTCGGCGTAGCTGCCGAGCACGTTCGCCCAGGCCACGGTGTCGCCCACGGCCACGTCGCGCACGCCCGGCCCCACGGCGGACACGACGCCGGCCCCCTCCGACCCGATCGGAGTCGGCAGCGGCAGCGGGTAGGCGCCCGAGCGGTGGTAGATGTCGATGAAGTTGACCCCGCTCGCCGCGACGTCGACCACCACCTCCCCCTCTCCCGGCACGGGATCGGGATGCTCGGCGTATTCGAGGACCTCTGGACCGCCCTGGGCGGTGATGACTATGGCACGCATGCTCCTAGTCAACCCCGCCCGGAGCCACGCATTCCACCGGCCCCCGTTTCGCCCCCGCTCCGAAGGCGCGGAAGAGGTCTAGGGCTCCTTCTCGCCGCGTAGCTCGAAGTCGTCGAACGCCGTCTTCATCAGTGACGGGCTGCCCTTCGGCGTGCGCGCGAACACCCCGACGGCGCCGTTGCCGATGCCGTTGGGGTCGTCGACCTGGTGGATCCGGTCGCCGTTCACCCACATCGTCAGCCGCACGGCGCTGCCGCGCTGCTCGCAGGCGGCCTCGATGCGGGCCGTGCCCGGCAGGTCGTCGACCTTGACCGGCTGTGCCAGGGTGCCGCCCGAGCCGTCGAAGATCCGCCGGATGCGGGCGTTGCCCGTCGTGTCGAGGCCGAACTCGTAGTAGGTGTCCGCCTCGGCGGCGTGGCAGTAGACGCCGTACTCGCCGCTGCCGGTGATGTGCTTGACCTCCGCGGTGACGCCGACGAGCACGGTCTCGGGCAGTATCGGCGTGGGCGTGGCCGACGGGTCGGGCGTGGTCGTGGGCTTGGCGTACAGGAACGGCACCGGGGCCTGACCCCAGCGCTCCTCGTGGTTCTTCTCCACGTCGAGGCCGTAGGTGCCGTCGGTCCGGTAGCCGTAGCTGGTCGAGTCCTCGTGGTCGTATCTGCCGTTCCAGCCGCCGGTGGTCTGTGTGAAGTCCTCCCGGTAGAGGACCGCGAGGTCGGGCGGGCCGCCGGGCGTGAGCACCGCCCACGCCGCCACACCCGCGCCCACGACGACCGCCGCGGCCACGGCCAGCCCCAGGATCAGGCGGCCCCTGTCGGCGCGGTAGGGCCCCGCCTGGGGCAGCGGAGCGGTGTGCTGCTGCCAGGCGGCCTGCACGCTCCTGGCCGCCTGCTCCGGCGCGGCCGAGCGGCCCACGAGTTGGTCGAGCAGCTGCTGCGCGGTCGGCCGCCGGGCCGGGTCCTTCTGCAGCGCGGCCCTGACCAGCTCGCGCATCGACGGGTCGACGTCGTCGAGGTTGGGCTCGGTGTTGAGCACCTGGTAGACGATCGTGGGCAGCGTGTCGCCGGGGAACGGCGCCTTCCCGCTGGCGGCGTACGCCACCAGGCAGCCCCACGAGAACACGTCGCAGGCCGGCGAGACCGGCTCGCCGCGCAGCATCTCGGGCGCCATGTAGCGGGGCGTGCCGACGAGCTCGCCGGTGCCGGTGACCCCGCCCAGCGTGTCGAGCGCCCGGGCGATGCCGAAGTCGATCACCCGGGGCCCGACCGGCGACAGCAGCACGTTGGACGGCTTGAGATCGCGGTGCACCACCCCCGCCCCGTGGATGGCGGTCAGCCCGGTCGCCACGCTGACGGCCAGCGCGTCGAGGCTCGACCCCTTGAGCGGGCCCGACTGCCGCACCGCGTCCTCCAGGTTGGGCCCCGGGACGTACTCGGTGACGACGTAGAGCTGGTCGCCGTCGAGCGCCGCCTCCAGCACCGCGGCCGTGCAGAACCTGCGCACCCGCCGGGCGGCGTCGGCCTCCCTGCGAAAGCGCATCCTGAACTGCTCGTGCTGGCTGAACTCGGGGTTGATCACCTTGACGGCGACCTGCTGCCCGGCGGCGTCCTCGGCGAGGTAGACCGTGCCCATCCCGCCCCGGCCCAACACGCTCAACAGCCTGAAGCGCCCGATGTGGGATGATTCACGGCTCACGGCGGGCTAGCTTACCGACATGGCGTGAAGTCCGGGCAGCCCCGACACGGGGTTGGCTATGAGGACGTGGCAGCCGGCGGCGGTGGCGGCGGCGATGCCGGGCGGGCTGTCCTCGACGGCGACGCAGCGGCGGGGGTCCACGCCGAGCCGGCGGGCCGCCTCCAGGTAGGGATCGGGGCACGGCTTGCCGCGGGCGGTGTCCTCGGCCGCGATGACCAGATCGAACTCGTGGCCGAGCCGGGGCAGCACGAGGTCGACGATGCTCCGGGGCGAGGCGCTGACCAGGGCGGTGGGGATGCCCTGGGCGGTGAGCCCGGCGAGCAGGTCGAGGGCGCCCGGTACGACGTCGACGCCCCGGCCGACGCGGTCGGCGAAGGCGTCGGTGAGGCGCCGGGCGACCTCGGCGAGGGCGCCGGCGCCCGGCTCGGCGGCTTCCACCAGGTACGCGGCCACGTCCTCGATCATGCGGCCGAGGACGTGGGGCTCGTCGGCGGGCCCGAGCGCGACCCCCATGGACCCGGCCACGGTCTCCGTGGCCTGCCACCAGAGGGTCTCGGTGTCCACCAGGGTGCCGTCCATGTCGAACAGGACGGCCCGCGGCACCTCAGATGGCATCGGCCGTGACGGGCGCCGGGACCGTGACCGTCCGGGCGGCCACCAGGACGGGACGCTCGACCAGCCGCACGGCGACCCGGGTGCCGGGCGTCAGGTGCGCCGCCTCGTGACCCGGCACGTCGGCGAGCACCTCGCCGCCTTCCAGGGCCAGCCGCAGCCGGACGGACGCGCCGCGGAAGGACGCGGCGAGCACCTCGGCCGAGCCCTCGTCGGCGGGCGTGACCCGCACCGCCTCCGGGCGGATCAGCACGTCCACCTCGGGGTCGGCCGGGACCGCGCCGTCGACGGGCAGGAGCTGGCCGAGGACCGTCACCTGATCGCCGGAGACCTGACCGGCCAGGTGGTTCATGGTGCCGACGAACTCGGCGACGAACGGCGTGGCCGGCCGGTCGTACACCTCGGCGGGCGGCCCGACCTGCTCCAGCCGGCCCTCGCGCAGCACCGCGACCCGGTCGGCGATCGACAGGGCCTCCTCCTGGTCGTGGGTGACAAAGATGGTGGTGATGCCGAGGTCGAGCTGGAGGCGGCGGATCTCCTCACGCAGCGAGACCCGTACCTTCGCGTCCAGCGCCGACAGGGGCTCGTCGAGCAGCAGGACGCGCGGCTCCAGGGCGAGCGCCCGGGCCAGGGCGACGCGCTGCTGCTGGCCGCCGGACAGCTCATGGGGATAGCGCTCGGCGTGCGTGGGAAGGCCGACCAGTTCGAGCAGCTCGGCGGCCCTGGCCCGCCTGGTGGCCACGGGCACCCGGCGCACCCGCAGGCCGAAGGCGACGTTGTCGCGGGCGTTGAGGTTGGGGAAGAGCGAGTAGGACTGGAAGACCATGCCCGCGTCGCGCTTGTTGGCCGGGACGTCGGTGATGTCCTTGCCGTCGACGAGCACGGCTCCCGAGTCGGGCCGTTCGAACCCCGCGACGCACCGCAGCGCGGTCGTCTTGCCGCAGCCCGACGGGCCGAGCAGGGCCACGAACTCACCCGGCTCGATGGTCAGGTCGAGGCCGTCCAGCGCGACCGTCTTGCCGAAGATCCGCCGCAGGTCGCGGAACTCCACCTTGGACGTCATTTCTTCTCCCTCCCGAACGCGCTGGAGACCGCGAGCAGCAGCAGCCAGATGAGCAGCAGGCTGAGGATCGAGACCGCGACCGACAGCTGCCCTCTGGAGCCGGAGATCGTCACGATCCACACCGCGAACGGCTGGTAGCCGAGCAGCCTGGCCACGGTGAACTCGCCGAACACCAGGGCGAGCGTGAGGAACGACGCGCTGGCCAGGGCCGAGCGCAGGTTGGGGATGATCACCCGGAACATCACGTGCGGCCAGGACGCGCCCAGGTTGCGGGCGGCCTCGACCAGCGTCCCGACGTCCATCGTGCGCAGCCCAGCGTCCAGCGACCGGTAGACGAACGGCAGCACCAGCACCACGTACGCCAGGACGAGCACGATCGGGAAGGCGGGGTTCTGGACGGCGATCAGCGTGGCCCAGAACGGCGTCGGGGCCAGCACGTCGGCCCCGGCGCGCAACGAGGTGCCGAGCCCGGCCACGAACGTGATCGGCGGCACGACCAGCGGCAGCGTGCAGAGCACTTCCAGGACCGGCCGCAGCCGCGGCGTGAAGAGCCGCACGGCCAGCATCGCGGGCAGCGTCAGCAGCAGCACCAGCGCGATCGTGGCGAGCCCGAGCCCGAGCGAGAGCGCCAGGCTCCCGGCGAAGCCCTCGGCCGTGAGCAGCTCGCCGTAGGGGCCGAACGACACCCCGGTGGTCGGGGTGTAGATCGTGTACCACAGCGACGCCCCGAGCGGGACCAGGAAGTAGAGCCCGGCCAGCAGGAACACCAGCACCCGCCAGGCCCGCGGCCGGGTGGCCGTGGGCGCGGCCGTGACCAGCGGTTGCTCCAGGCCCGTCACCGCAGCCATCGGGTGCTCCTCTTCTGCAGCGGCAGGTAGACCGCCATGACCAGGCCCGCGATCACGATCATGTCGAGGCTGAGCGCGAGCGCGACGTTCTCCTGGCCGATCAGCACGTCGCTGGTCAGCGCGTTCGCGATCTTCAGCGTGACCAGGGGCACGACCGTGCCGGCGCCCATGGCCGCCGCCGTGGCGTAGGCCGCGAACGCCGAGCCGAACAGCAGCACCACGCCGCCGAGCAGTGCGGGCGTCAGCACCGGCAGGCCGACGTGCCGCCAGTACTGCCAGGCGGTGGCGCCGTTGCCGGCCGCCGCCTCCCGCCACTGCGGGCGCAGCCCGTCGAGCGCGGGCGCCATGACCAGCACCATCAGCGGGACCGAGAAGTAGAGGTAGACCACGACCAGGCCCCAGAAGGTGTAGAGCGCGCCCGAGGGCAGCCCGAGCAGCCCGCTGACCACTCCGGAGTTGCCCAGCGTGGCCACCCAGAAGAAGGCCAGCGGGACGCCGCCGAAGTTGGCCAGCACGCCGGACGCCGTCAGCACCGACTGCCGCAGCGCCGTGAACCTGGAGGTGACCACGGCGTAGGCGAGGAACGTGCCGAGCACGGCGCCCAGCAGCGCCACGACGGCCGACACCTGGACGCTGCCGGCCATCGAGGTCAGGTTGCCGCCCTGCAGGCTCTGCCGCATGTTCTCGAGCGTCGGCCGTCCCTGCGAGGTGAAGGCGCCCACCAGCAGCGCGACCAGCGGGACGCCGAACACGAACGCGTAGAAGGCGAGCAGGGGCAGCGCGCCGAGCCACCCCCTGGACCTGGTCGTCATCCGGAGATGGCGGCGTCCCAGCCGCTGGCCAGCTTGGCCTTGGCCGCGTCGACCTGCTCGGGCGTGGGGAACGTGGGCGTGCCCTCGACCTTGGGCAGCGCCTCTGCCGCGGTCTTGTCGACCGTGCCGTCGGCCTCCATCGCCGGCAGCAGCACCGGCCTGGCGAAGCCCTTCAGGTAGAGGTTCTGGCCTTCGGGGCTGTAGAGGTACTCCTGCCACAGGCGGGCCGCCGCCGGGTGGGGGGCGTCCTTGTTGATGGCCTGGGCGTACATCTGGAAGTACTTGCCGTCGCTCGGCACGTTGACCTTCCAGTCGAGGCCCTTGGCCGCCATCTGGGGCGCGTAGGCGGCGTTGTTGTAGTCCCAGTCGATGCTGATCTGGGTCTCGCCCTTCTCGATCGTCGCCGGGGTGGTCTCGACCGGGTTGAAGTTGCCCGCGTCCTTCAGCTTCTTGAAGAAGTCGATGCCCGGCTGGATGTCGTCGAAGGAGCCGCCGCCGGCGATCGACGCGGCGTAGACGCCGGCGAAGGCCGAGCCGGACTTGGTCGGGTTGCCGTTGAGCGCGACCTTGCCCTTGTACTCGGGCTTGAGCAGGTCGGCGAAGCTCGTCGGGCAGTTGGCGATCTTCTTGGCGTCGCAGCCGATCGAGATGTAGCCGCCGTAGTCGTTGGTCCAGAGCCCGGTGGGCTCCTTCTGGCCTTCGGGGATCTTGTCGAACGTCTGCACCTTGTAGGGGGCGAACAGGCCCTCGGCGGCGCCGCTGATCGCGAACGACTGGCCGAGGTCGAGCACGTCGGGCGCCCGGTCCTGGCCCTTGCGGGTCTTGACGGCGTTGATCTCGTCGGCGCTGGCGGCGTCGGGATCCTCGCTCTCGATCTTGATGCCGTACTTGGCCTCGAACGACTTGATGATCTCGCCGTAGTTGGCCCAGTCGGGCGGCAGCGCGATGACGTGGAGGTTGCCCTCCTTCTTGGCCGCCTCCACGAGCTTGTCAAAGCCGCCGAAGTCGGCGGCGGAGGTGGCGGTGCGCGCGTTGACCCCGCCCTCCGCCGCCGGCTGGTCGGTGCCGGGTGCGGCGCCACAGGCCGCGGTCACTACGGTAAGTGCTGCTACAACGCCTGCCACACGGGCGCGAGGTGTGAACACGTCGCCTCCACTCTCGGGGGGTGTGGAAAGAATTTAGGGGAGCTTGTACAAACAAGCCAGCACCAGTAAGTCCCATAAAGATTGCTCTTTCGTGAACGGGGAGGGGCGTGGATGGTCTCCCGCTATGAACGGATCGCCGCTGAGCTGCGCGACGACATCCTCGGCGGCGTCCATCCGGTCGGCTCGCAGCTGCCCACCGAGTCGGAGCTGGCCGCGCGCTACTCCGCCGCCCGCGGGACCGTTCGGCAGGCGGTGGCCCTGCTCGTCGCCGAAGGGCTGGTCGGGTCGCGCCAGGGGGCCAGGCGCATCGTGCTGGGCCACGCCCGCAGCCAGAGCTTCGCCGAGCTGCACAGCTTCGCCCAGTGGGCCCGCGCCCACGGCTACCGCTTCGGCGGCCAGGTGATCGGCCAGCGCCGCCGGGCGGCGACGCCGGCCGAGTCCGCGCGGCTCGGCTGCGCGGAGGTGCTGGAGGTGCTGCGGGTGCGCTCGCTGGAGGGCGAGCCCGTGCTGGTCGAGCGGACCGTCTACGCGGACTGGACGGCCGGCGCCGTCGAACGGCTGCCGGCCGACTGCGAGTCGGTCACCGAGGCGCTCCGCGACTCGATCGGGCTGGTCTTCGCCTACGGCGAGCACCTCATCGACGCGGTCTCGGCGAGCGCGCACGACGCCCGCCTGCTGGGGGTGCGGCGAGGCAGCCCGCTCCTGCGGCAGCGCCGGATCACCACCACGCACGAGGGCAGGCCGGTGGAGTGGTCGGACGACCGTTACCGGGCGGGCAGCGTGGAGTTCAGCATCCGCAACTCGATCGGGGCCAACCCGCTGGTGCGGCAGGCGGGCGACTTGCGCTTCGGGGCGTAAGAACATATGTTCGAGTCATAGCACCCGTCTTCCCCCGGGTGGCTCAGCATAGGCACCAGAGCCGCGGGGAGAAGCGTCTTGAGCAGACTCTATGGCGATCCGATCGAGGTGTGGACCAGAGACGGGGAGCCCACCCAGTTCGTGTGGCGCGATCGCCTCTACCTCGTCCGCCGCGTCCTCGACCACTGGGTGGTCGCGCGCGAGTGGTGGAAGACCGGCGAGGGCGACCCCGGCGAGCGCCAGTTCTGGCGGGTCGAGGCCAGTCCGGGGCGCGAGGTCGGCTCCTACGAGCTGAGGTTCGACACCGCCAGCGGAGGCTGGCTGCTCCTGCGGGCGTGGGACTGATGGCGCCGCCGTTCCCCCACCTGAACGTGAGCTCGGCCTACTCGATGCGCTACGGCACCGCCTTCCCCCAGGCCCTGGTGCGGCGGGCGGCGGAGGACGGGATGGACATCCTCGCGCTGACCGACCGCGACGGGCTCTACGGAGCGGTCAAGCACGTCCGGGCCTGCGCTGACGCCGGGATCGGCCCGGTCCTCGGCGTCAGCCTGGCGCTCGCGGACCCGGGCTCCGGCTTCGACCCGGTCCCCGGCCCCGAGCCCGACCTCGATCCCGCCCTCCTTCCCGGGTTCGAGCCCAGGTCCGGCCGTGGGGCCGGTCGTGGGGCCGGCCGTGGGTCCGGCCGGGCGGGCGGCCACGGTGCGGGCTCCCGGGGCGGACGGCCCCGGACGGGGCCCGACGCGGCCGACCGGGTCACCGTGCTGGCCCGCTCGGGCGGCTGGTCCCGGCTGGCGCGCCTGGTCACGGCCGCCCACTACGCGGGCGAACGCGGCGCGCCCCGGATCACCCGCGAGCTCGTCGCCACCTGGGCGGGCTCGGGCGCCGACGGGCTGGTCGTGCTCCTGGGCCCGAGGTCCGACGTGGGCCGCGCGATGGCCGAGCGGCGCGACGAGCGCGCCAGGGCGCTGCTCGACCTGTGGCGCTCCACGGTCCCCGGCGGCGTGGCGGTCGAGCTGGTCGACCAGTACGGCTTCCGCGACGCCACCACCGCCGTCCGCATGCTGGCCCTGGCCGAGTCGCTCGACGTGCCCGCCGTGCTGACCAACGCGGTCAGATACCTCGACCCCGCCGACCACCAGGTGGGCGACGTGCTCGACGCGGCCCGCCAGCTGGTCCCGCTGCACCCCCGCCATCTGGAACGCACCACGTCCCACGCCTACCTCAAGAGCACGAAGGACATGCGGCAGGTGGCCGCCAAGATCTGCGGCTCCGACCAGAGCCGGATCGCCGACCTGCTGCGCGCCACCAGGCGCGTGGCGGAGGAGTGCGTGATCGACCCGGTCGAGCTGCTCGCGCTGCGCGGCGACCCGCCCAACCTGCACCTGCCTGAGATCGGCCGCGACCCGGTCCCGCTGCTGCGCCACCGCGTCGAGGACGGGCTGGTCTCCCGCGGCCTGGCCCGCTCCCGCGACGCCAGGGAACGCCTCGCGGCGGAGATGGACATCATCGAGAGGAAGCGCCTGTCCGGATACTTCATCGCCGTGGCCGGCATCACCGACATGATCCGCGGCATGGACATCCGCTGCGCGATCCGCGGCTCGGGAGCGGGCAGCCTGGTCAACTACCTCATCGGCATCGGCGAGGTCGACCCGCTCCAGCACGGCCTGCTCATGGAGCGCTTCCTGTCCGAGGGCCGCATCGGGCTGCCGGACATCGACGTCGACGTCGAGTCCGCGCGCCGGCTCGACTGCTACAAGGCGATCTTCGACAGGTACGGCGAGGCGCGCGTGGCCTGCGTGTCCATGATGGAGACCTACCGGGCGCGCAGCGCGATCCGCGACGTGGCCGGAGCGATGGGCCTGCCGCCGCACGAGATCGACGCGATCGCCAAGGCGTTCCCGCACATCCGGGCCACGCAGATCACCGCCTCGCTGAACGACCTGCCCGAGCTGCGCGAGAGCCGGCTCGGCGAGGCGGGGCTGGACCGGGTGTTCCGGCTGGCCGAGAAGCTCGACGGGCTGCCCAGGCACATCGCGCTGCACCCGTGCGGGGTGCTGGTCGGCAACTCCGGCCTGCGCGACCGCACCCCGGTGGAGCGGAGCCTGCTGGAGTTCCCGATGTCGCAGTTCGACAAGGACGACGTGGAGGAGGCCGGCCTGCTCAAGCTCGACGTGCTGGGCGTGCGGATGCAGTCGGCGATGGCCTACACGCTGGGCGAGATCGAGCGGGTCGACGACGTCGTGGTCGCCCTCGACCGGCAGAGCGGCTCCGAGCCCGGCGTCCAGTACGTGCCCCACGACGACCAGGACACCTACGACATGATCTGCGCCGGCCGCACCCTCGGCTGCTTCCAGATCGAGTCGCCGGGGCAGCGCGAGCTCGTCGCCAAGCTGGAGCCGCGCAGGATGCACGACCTGATCGTGGACATCTCGCTGTTCCGGCCCGGGCCGGTCAACTCCGACATGGTCACGCCCTACCTGGAGGCCCGGCACGGGTGGCGCCGGCCGTACTACCCGCACGAGCGGCTGCGCGAGGCGCTGAAGGAGACGCACGGCGTGGTGGTCTTCCACGAACAGGTGCTCAAGATCATCTCAGTGATGACCGGCAGGGACCTGTCGTTCGCCGAGCTGCTGCGGCGCACGCTGGGCACGCCCGAGGGACGAGAGCGGGTCCGCAAGGCGTTCGTGCCGCTGGCCAGGGCCAACGGGTTCGACGACGCCGCCGTGGAGCGGGCCTGGAAGGTGCTCGACGCGTTCGGCGGGTTCGGGTTCTGCAAGGCGCACGCGGCCGCGTTCGCGCTGCCCACCTACCAGTCGGCGTGGCTCAAGCGGCACCACGCGGCGGCGTTCTTCGCCGGGGTGCTCACGCACGAGCCCGGCATGTACCCCCAGCGCGTCATCATCGACGAGGCCCGGCAGTGCGGGGTCGCGATCCTGCCGCTGGACATCAACAGGTCGGCCCGCGACTGGCGGGTCGAACGGCTCGGGCAACGCCCCCCGGCGCGGGTCCGGGTCACCCCCGCCGCGCTGGGCGAGGACGACCCGCCGCGCCGGGTCGCCGGCTTCGACGCCGCGGAGCTCGGCAGGGGATACGCGCTGCGGGTGCCGTTCTCGGCGATCAAGGGGGTGAGCGAGGCGGAGGTGGAGCGCATGGTCGCCGGCCAGCCGTACACGTCGCTCGCCGACTTCTGGGACCGGGCCCGCCCGTCGCGTCCCACCATGGAGCGGATCGTCCAGGTCGGCGGCCTGGACCGGCTGCACGACCTGCATCCCGGCGGTTCCCGCTGGCGCCCCGGCCGGCTCACCCGCCGCGATCTGATCGCCCAGGTCGGCGCCCTCGACCGGGCCTCCACCTCCGGTGTCGCGTCCACTCCGAGGAGGTCGAAGCGCTACACCGCCGCCCGTCCCGAATCCGCCCCGGGCGGCGTCCCGGCCGTGCAGCTCCCCCTGGGCTTCACCGAGCACGTCTCGCCGGGCGAGCTGCCCGAGATGACCGAGGCCGAGATGGTCGAGGCCGAGCTGGAGATCCTGGGCATCGACGTCAGCCGCCACGTCATCAGCTTCCACGACGAGCTGCTCGACGCCATCGGGGTGGTGCGCTCCAAGGACCTGCCGGCCCAGCGCAACGGCGCCGAGGTGCTGGTCGCCGGGGTCAAGGTGGCCACCCAGACGCCGGCCGTCCGCTCGGGGCAGCGCGTCATCTTCACCACCCTCGACGACTCGACGGGCCCGGTCGACCTGACGTTCTTCGAGTCGGTGCAGGGCAGGTGCGCGGCGACGGTGTTCGGCGCCTGGCTCCTGGTCGCCAGGGGAGTGGTCAGGCGCACGGGCATCCGGGCGATCTCGATGCGCGCCGTCGACTGCTGGGACCTGGCCGAGCTCGACGCGCTCTGGCGCTCACGCGGCATCGAGGCGGTCCGGGCGGTCCTCGCCCGCGCCAAGGGCGACCGGGAAGAGGGCGACCGGGAAGGGGTCGGCGGACGCCCGATCGCGTACGCCAACGGGTTCCGGCTCTCGCCCTACTCCGACCTCGGCCCCGCCGTCACCGCCCCGCCGCGCCGGCTGTGGCACGCCAGCCAGGGCAGCTCCGGCCCCACGGCGGCCTGAGCCGGCCCGCGGTGCCGGCCGCGGTGCCGGCCCGCGTCAGCCCGTCTGCCCGAGCGGCGCCGACTCCGGGGAGGGCGGCGCCAGGCGGCGGGCC
Source organism: Nonomuraea sp. NPDC048916 (assembly GCF_040649575.1). NCBI lineage: Bacteria > Bacillati > Actinomycetota > Actinomycetes > Streptosporangiales > Streptosporangiaceae > Nonomuraea > Nonomuraea sp. NPDC048916. The sequence continues at coordinate 106,187 of NZ_JBEZFS010000005.1, read as the reverse complement.
GGCCGGAGGGTGGCGAGCGGGGCGGAGGAACGCTGGATGTGGGTGATCCTGCGGACGGTGGCCGCGCAGAGCAGGGCGGCCAGCGTCAGGCAGGTGAGCTCCGGCGCCCCGATCCCCGTCAGGTCGCCCGCCGACGAGCCGAACAGCAGCCGCGACACGACCAGCGCCAGCGTCGCCAGCCAGCTCACCCACCACGCCCCCAGCAGCGCGAGCCAGCGGGCACGGCGGTCGAGCGGCGGATGGGCGCCGCGCCAGACCTCGTCCACGAGCACCACCGGAGCCACCAGGTTGAGGCCCGGGACGAGCAGGGCGGCCGCGACCGGCCCCGAGGGGGCGGACCGGTCGTTGACCTGCCGGGCCCGGACGAGCCAGGTGGCGTAGGCGATCGCCGCGGCGATGGTGGTGCCGGCGACCAGCATCATCAGGACGGCGAAGACGGTCACGGCGCCCACGACCGCCTCGGCCTCGGCCCCGTACGGGCGGCCGTCGAAGGCGGCGAGCTGGGCGGCGAGCCGACGGCCGCGGATCTGCTCGAAGATCACGAGAGAGCCCAGGGAGAGCACCTGCGCGACCAGGGTCACGTAGACGGCTGAGGCGGCTTTGGTGGGCGGGGCCTGGGCGTAGCGCACGTTGTTCTCCCCCCGTGCCATGCGCTGAGGTTCTGACTCACTTGTATCCCGCCGACCTCGTTGTTAATCAGCTCACGACCCCGCTTTCCCACGCCCACGCTGCTATTCCCACCCGATTGCGGACACCGAGCTTCGCCATGATGCTCCCGAGATGCGTTTTCACGGTCGACAGCGACACGAACAGCTCGCCGGCCACCTCCTGGTTGGTGCGTCCTCTGGCCACCAGCCGCACCACGTCGAGCTCCCGGTCGGTCAGCGGGCTGTCCGGCGAGACGGCCGTCCGCCTGGGCTGGGTCAGGTGCCTCAGCAGCCGCACGGTCACCGACGGCGACACCAGCGCCTCGCCGTCGGCGGCCGCCTTGACCGCCTCGATCAGCAGCGTGGGCCCGCTGTCCTTGAGCAGGAAGCCGGTGGCGCCCGCCCGCAGCGCGCCGTAGACGTACTCGTCGAGGTCGAAGGTGGTGACGATGACCACCCGCATCGGGTGCTCGACCCCCGGGCCGGCCAGCAGCCGGGTCACCTCCAGCCCGTCCAGCTTCGGCATCCGGATGTCGAGCAGGCACACGTCCGGCCTGAGCCGCCTGGCCTCGGCGACGGCCTGGGCCCCGTCGGCGACGGCGGCCACGACCTGCATGTCCGGTTGAGCGTCGAGGATCATCTGGAAGCCGGTGCGCACCAGCTCCTGGTCGTCGGCGATGAGCACGCGAATAGTCACGGCCCACACTCTAGGATCAGCCGTTCGGCCGAGACGGACCGGACGCACGGCCGATCCGCCACCCCGCCCTCCGGCGAGACGCTTTCCGGCATGAACGACGTGCTTGTGGGACGGAGCCTGACCAAACGCTTCGGGCGGACGGTGGCCCTGGACGGCGTGGACATCGCGGTGCGGACCGCCGAGGCGGTGGCGATCATGGGGCCGAGCGGCTCCGGCAAGTCGACCCTGCTGCACTGCCTGGCCGGCGTCACCGGGCCCGACTCGGGCGAGGTGCACCTGCTCGGCCGCCGTGTCGACACCATGCGCGAGCGCGCGCGCAGCGCCCTGCGCCGCACCCGCTTCGGCTTCGTGTTCCAGTTCGGCCAGCTGCTGCCGGAGCTGCCCGCCGAGGAGAACGTGGCGCTCCCGCTCATGCTGGGCGGCGTGCCCAGGCGCCAGGCGGTACGGCAGGCGCGCGAGTGGTTCGGCCCCCTCGGCCTGGCGGGCATGGAGACCAGGCGGCCGGGCGAGCTGTCCGGCGGTCAGGCGCAGCGGGTGGCCATCGCCAGGGCGCTGGTGACCGAACCGGCGGTGGTGTTCGCCGACGAGCCGACGGGCGCGCTGGACCAGACGACCGGCCACGAGACGATGCGGCTGCTGACCGAGGCGACCAGGCACAACGGCGCCTGCCTGATCGTGGTCACCCATGATCCCGGTGTGGCCGCCTGGTGCGACCGCACCGTCGAGGTCCGCGACGGCCGGCTGCTGACGGGCGGGATGGCCGCGTGAACCTCCATCTAAACCTCCACCTGACCGGACGGCCGATCGCCGCCCGCCGGCCGCAGCGCACGAACGGGGTGCGCGCGTGAACCTCGACCTGACGTGGCGGCTGCTCAGAGGAGGCGGACCCAGGGGCCTGCTCGGCACCTGGCTGACGCTGGGGGCGGTCGCGGTGTCCACGATGCTGCTGCTGTTCGCCGTGACCGCCAACTTCGCCTTCCAGGCCAGGGCCGACCGGGCGGCCTGGCGCAACCCGGTCCCGGCGGCCGAGGGCAGGGCCGTGGCGGTCGAGGCGGACCGCTTCGACTACGTCCGGGACATGGTGATCACGGTCGTCGACCTGGCCGCGCTCGGCCCGGACGCGCCCGCGCCGCCGGGACTGGCCCGCTTCCCCGCGCCGGGCGAGGTGTGGCTCTCGCCGGCGCTGGCCGAGCTGGTCCGGAGCCTCCCCGCCGACCAGCTGGCCAACCGCTTCACCACACCCGCCGCCGGGGTGCTGGGGGAGCAGGCGCTGGTGCACTCGGAGGAGCTGGTCGCGGTCGTCGGCCACGAGCCCGGCTCGCCGGAGATGACCGCCGAGCGCGGCGGCGCCCCCAACGCGGGCAGGTCGCCGGTCAAGGTGGCCGACCTGTCGGGGGAGCGCTCCAGGGACTCCGGGGTCTACCAGGTGCTGGCCCTCATCGCGAGCGTGCTCATGGTGGTGCCGCTGCTGGTGTTCGGCGGGGCCGCGGCCCGGCTCACCGTCGCCCGGCGGGACCAGCGGCTGGCCGCGCTGCGGCTGGTCGGGGCGACGCCCGGGCAGGTGGTCAGGATGACCGTGGCCGAGGCGGTCGTCGTCGCGTTCGCCGGCGCGCTCGCCGGGACCGCCGGTTACGCACTCGCCGTGCCGCTGCTGACGCGCGTCCGGATCGGCGGCGGCCCGTGGTTCGCCGCGGACCTGTGGCCGGGCCCGCCGGTCCTGGCCGCCGTCCTGGTCTCGGTGCCGCTGCTGGTGGGGCTGTCCGCGGTGGTCGGGCTCAGGCGGGTCGTGGTCGGCCCGCTCGGGGTGGCCAAGCGGGAGACGCCGCCCGCCCTGCGTTTCCTCAGGGTGCTCGCGCTGCTGGCGGTGCTGGCCGTGTTTCCGCTGCTGAGCCTGGACGTCCACTTGGGGGTCATCGCCGTGGCCCTCGCGCTCGCGTTCCTCGGCGTCAATCTGGCGGGCCCGTGGGTGGTCGCGGTCATCGGCCGGATCACGGCCGGGAGCGCCCGCACACCGGCCCGGCTGCTCGCCGGTCGCAGGCTGGTGGACGACCCCCGCTCGGCGTGGCGCACGGTGAGCGGCGTGGCCATGACCGGCTTCGTCGCCGGGTTCATCGGCCTGCTCAGCCCGGGGACGTTCACCGGTGAGGCGACCCCCGGCCTGCTCAGCGTCACCGTGACCGAAGGGCGGCCTTCGGCGGTCGCCGAGCGGGCCCGTGAGCGGCTCGGGGAGGCCGGCCTGGCCGCGACGGTCCGGCACTCCGGCAAGCTGGTCACGGTGACCCTGGCCGGTCCCGCCGACCCGGCCGCCGTCGATCGGGGCCGCACCGCTCTGGCCGGGCTGGTCCCCGGCCGCACCCCCACCACCGGCGCCGACGACGAGCAGGCCGGCGTGCAACTGCTCGCCGACGTCGGCGTGGGCACGGTGGTGGTGCTGTCGGTGTCGTTCCTGGTGGCCATCGCCAGCGCCGGGATCACCGCCGCCTCCTCGATCCTGGACCGGAGGCAGACCTACGCGCTGCTGTGCCTGGCGGGCACGCCGCTGGAGGTGCTGGACCGGGCCCGGCGGGCGGAGACGCTGATCCCGCTCACGGTGATGGGCGGCGGGGCGATCGCGGCAGGGGCGTTCTGCGCGGCGCCGTTCATGATCGGCCCACCCGGCGTCAATGGCGCGATCACGTTGCTGACCTGCGTCGCGATCGGCTTCGCGGGAGTGGTCGGTGCGGGTGCCCTGAGCAGGCCGCTGCTCAGGTCGGTCACCGCCGACCCGGCCCCGCGCCCCGACTAGCGACCCGGCCCGGCTCCGCGTCCCGACCGGGGACCGGCCGGGCTCCGCGCCCCGACCAGGACCGGCCGGGCCGAGGTCAGCCGCGGACCAGGTCGCGGACGGTGGTCAGCCGAGGACCAGGTCGCGGACGGTGGTCAGCGACTCCTCGTCCCGCGGTCCCATGACGAGGAGGCTGGTGACGGGGGAGGCGCGCCAGAGCTCGAGGCGTTCCTTGATCCGTCCGGGTGGCCCGACCAGCGAGATGCCGTCGGCCAGCTCGTCCGGGATCGCGCGGAACGCCTCGTCCTTCCGGCCCGCCAGGTAGAGGGCCTGGATGTGCCCGGCCGCCTCGGCGAAGCCCATCCGGCCGATGATGTCGGCGTGGAAGTTGCGCTGCCGGGCTCCCATGCCGCCGATGTACAGGGTGAGCATCATCTTCACGCCGTCCAGCGCGGCCTTGACGTCATCGGAGATGATCACCATGACCATGGCGGCGATGTCGAAGTCCGGGTCCCGGCCCGCGAGCGACTCGCCGTACATCTCCTCGATCTTGGAGGGGAAGGCGAACAGCGGGAGCCAGCCCTGGGCGAGCTCGGCGGCCAGGGCGACGTTCTTCGGGCCCTCCGCCCCGAGATAGACCGGGATCTCGGGTCGGAGCGGGTGCGTGATGAGCTTGAGCGGTTTGCCCAGACCGTCGGGGAGGGGGAGCGGGTAGTGCGGGCCGTCGCCGGTCACGGGCTCCTCGCGGCGCCACACCTTGCGCATGATCTCGACGTACTCGCGGGTCCTGGCCAGGGGCCTGGCGAACGGCTGGCCGTACCAGCCCTCGACGACCTGGGGCCCCGAGGCGCCCACGCCGAGCAGCAGTCGCCCGCCCGTGAGATGGTCGAGCGTCATCGCGGTCATCGCCGTCGTGACCGGCGGGCGGGCCGAGATCTGCGCGATCGAGGTGCCGAGTTTGATGCGTGACGTGCGCGCTCCATACCACGCCAGGGGTGTGAACACGTCGCTGCCGTAGGCCTCGGCGGTCCACACCGAGTCGTAGCCGAGCCGTTCGGCCGCCAGCACGGTCTCCGTCGCGTCGTCGGCGTTGCGCTGCCAGTAACCGAGGTTCAAGCCGAGCTTCATGACACCTCCCGAATTAAGTTCTATTACGGCCATGAGAAGCTCAGGGTGTCAATGCGGCGTCATCGGGGAGGTGGAACCTGTGCTCAAAGGTCTCTGCCGTCTCGCGTGCATCCTGCTGCTCCTCATCTCCGCGGCCGGGCCCACGGTGGCCTCCGGAGAGGCACGCACACCCCCGCCGAACATCGTCTTCGTGCTCGCCGACGACCTCGAATCCGGGACATTGCCCTACTTCCCGAACATCACCCAGCAACTCGTCAGCCAGGGCGCCTCGTTCGACCGGTTCTTCGTGACGAACTCGTGGTGCTGCCCCTCGCGGGCGTCCATCCTGCGTTCCCAGTACGTGCACAGCCATGGGGTGCTCACCAACACCGCGCCGGAGGGAGGCTTCGACCGCTTTCACACCTTGCGTCTGGAGCGTTCCACGATCGGCACCTGGATGCAGCAGGCCGGCTACCGGACGGCGTTGATGGGCAAGTTCCTCAACCACTACCCCGGCGAGACCGCCGACGAGACGTACGTGCCGCCCGGCTGGAACGAGTGGGACGTGCCGGTGCGCAACCTCTACGAGGAGTACGGCTACCGCCTCAACGAGAACGGCGGCCTCGTCGACTACGGCTGGTCGGCGGACGACTACCTGTCCGACGTGCTCGCGCGCAAGGCCGTCGACTTCATCGGGGCCGGGTCGGAGCCGTTCTTCCTCTACCTCGCGCCGACCGGTCCGCACAACCCGGCCAATCCGGCGCCACGCCACGCCGACGCGTTCTCCGACGCCTACGCTCCCCGCACACCGTCGTTCAACCAGGCCGACGTGAGCGGTGAGCCCGCCTGGTTGCGGGCCCGGCCACCGCTCACGGACCAGGTCGTCGCGCGGATCGACGAGCGCTACCGCAGCAGGCTGCGGTCCATGCTGGGCGTCGACGACCTCGTCGGAGCGGTCATGGACAAACTGCGGGAGACAGGCAAGCTCGACAACACCTACATCTTCTTCAGCTCCGACAACGGCTTCCATCTCGGCACCCATCGCCTCAAGCAGGGCAAGACCACCCCGTTCGAGGAGGCCATCAGGGTGCCGCTCGTGGTGCGGGGGCCCGGCGTGGCGCCGGGCTCCGTGATCCGCGAGATGACGGCCACGGTCGACCTGTCGCCCACGTTCGCCGCGCTCGGCGGGGCCGCGGTGCCGTCCTTCGCCGAGGGACGCTCGCTGGTGCCCCTGCTGCACGGCCGGCGACCGGCCCAGTGGCGGAAGAACGCGCTGATCGAGTTCGTCAGGCCGATCAACCGGGCGTCGGCCGCGCAGACGCCCGTGCCCCCCTACACCGCGCTGCGCACCGAGCAATACACCTACGTCCGATACGACACCGGCGAGATCCAGCTGTACGACGTGGTCACGGACCCCTACCAGCTGCACAACCTGGCCCGCATCGCCGACCCGGTGCTGATGCAGGGGCTGGATCAGCGGCTGCAGGCCATGACCGCCTGCGCCGGGGCCACCTGCCGGGAGGCCGACTCCCTCTGACGCGCCCCGGCGGACCGCCCCGGGGCTTCGGCGGGAAGAAGCGAGCGGCCGCTATGACGGTGGCTCGCGTCGGCTCTCACATCGCCGACTCTCACTTTCAGCCTCGGAACGCTACTCGAACAGCGCCGGATAGGCCCGGGCCAGGTGGTCGGTCACCGCCCGGGCCGCCTCCTCCGGCTCGCCTTCGTGAATGGCGCGCAGGATGCGCCGGTGGTCGGCCTGGAGCCCGGACGTGTCGCCCAGGCGTTCCACGGCCTCCACCGCGTACCTGCGCATCGAGTCGCGAAGCGAGCGCATGAAGGCGGCGATCAGCCGGTTGCCGGAGATCTCGGCGATCGCGCGGTGGAACGCGGTGTCGTGCTCCACGAACTCCTCGGCGGACCCGGCCTCGTCCATCCCTCGCAGCGTCTCGGTCAGCGCGGACGTGTCCGCACGCGTCCCGGCCGCGTGGGCGGCCGCCCAGCGTTCGATCATCAGCCGGGTGTCGATCACCTCGCGCAGCTCCAGCGTGGCCAGGCCGAGATTGAGCCTGAGGAGGTCGGTGAGCGCGCTGTCCGGGCGTGACGTGAGCACGGCTCCGGCGTCGGGGCCGCGCCCGGCCTGTGACGACACCACACCGAGCGTCTCCAGCACGCGCATGGCCTCGCGCACCGACGAGCGGCTCACCCCGAGCTGTTCGGCGAGCCGGCGTTCGGCGGGGAGCCGGTCGCCGGCGGTCAGGCCGTCCTCGGCGATGCGGTGCTCGATCTGGGCGAGGACGTCCTCGAACGTGCGGGTTCGCTTGACGGGGCGCCAGCCGGTGCCGGTCAACGGTTCCCCCTGCCTCTCGGTGGACGCGCCTCTTGGGCGGACGCGGTGGATTGGATATGGTCTGACCATCTTGTGGTCAGACCATACCTCGGAACCTCGGAAGGAGAGCGGTGCGAGTCGCCCTGTTCATCACGTGTGTGAACGACACGCTCTTCCCCGGCACCGGCAAGGCCGTGGTGTCGCTGCTGCGCAGGCTCGGCTGCGACGTGGACTTCCCCGCGGCCCAGACGTGCTGTGGCCAGATGCACGTCAACACCGGTTACCGCGAGGAGGGGGTGCGGCTCGCACGCCACTTCACCGAGGTGTTCGCCGGCTACGACGCCGTCGTCGCGCCGTCGGGATCGTGCGCGGCCATGGTCCGGGAGCAGTACCCCAAGCTGGTACGGCCGGGCAGCAGGGGGGCCGCGGCGATCGCCGAGATCACGCCCAAGGTCTTCGAGCTGTCGGAGTTCCTGATCGACGTCCTGAAGATCGACGACGTAGGCGCATATTTCCCGCACCGGGTGACATATCACCCGACATGTCATTCCCTCCGCGGCCTCCACCTCGCGGACCGGCCCACCAGGCTCCTCCGGAACGTCCGCGGCCTCGACCTCGTCCCCCTCCCGGCAGCCGACGAATGCTGCGGCTTCGGCGGCACGTTCGCGGTCAAGAACCCGGCCGTGTCCGCCGCGATGGGGGCCGACAAGGCGCGCAACGTCCTCGGCACGGGCGCCGAGGTGCTCTGCGCGGCCGACAACTCGTGCCTGATGCACATCGGCGGCACGCTGAGCCGCCAGCGGACCGGCGTCCGCGTCATGCACCTCGCCGAGATCCTCGCCGCGACCGAAATGGTCAAGGAGGGCACAACCCCATGAGCGCCACGTTCCTCGGCATGCCAGGAAATTTCCCGGAAAACTCGGCGCTGGCCGTACAGGACTCTCAACTCCGCTACAACCTCCGGAAAGCCACCCACACCATCCGCGGCAAGCGCGCCGGGGTGGTCGGTGAGCTCCCCGACTGGGAGCAGCTGCGGGCCGCAGGCAAGGCGATCAAGGACGAGACCCTGCGCCACCTCGACCGCTACCTCCTCCAACTGGAGGAGGCCGTCACCCGGGCGGGCGGCACGGTCCACTGGGCCAGGGACGCCGGCGAGGCCAACCGCATCGTCACCGGCCTGGTCAAGGCCACCGGCGAGACCGAGGTGGTCAAGGTCAAGTCCATGGCCACCCAGGAGATCGGGCTCAACGAGGCCCTGGCCGAGCAGGGGGTCACCGCCTACGAGACCGACCTGGCCGAGCTGATCGTGCAGCTCGGCGACGACTTCCCGAGTCACATCCTGGTCCCCGCCATCCACCGCAACCGGGCGGAGATCCGCGAGATCTTCCTCGACCGGATGGGCGACGCCCCGCCCGGCCTCACCGACGAGCCCGCCGCGCTGGCCGAGGCCGCCCGGCTGCACCTGCGCGAACGCTTCCTGCGGAGCAAGGTGGCGATCTCGGGCGCCAACTTCATGGTCGCCGAGACCGGCACGCTGGTGGTGCTCGAATCCGAGGGCAACGGCCGCATGTGCCTCACCCTGCCCGAGACCCTGATCAGCGTGGTCGGCATCGAGAAGCTGCTGCCCTCCTGGCGCGACCTGGAGGTCTTCCTCCAGCTGCTGCCCAGGAGCTCCACCGGCGAGCGGATGAACCCCTACACCAGCATGTGGACCGGCTCCGTCGAGGGCCAGGCCTTCCACCTGGTCCTCCTCGACAACGGCCGCACCGGCGTCCTGGCCGACGAGGTCGGCCGCCAGGCGCTGCGCTGCATCCGCTGCTCGGCCTGCCTGAACGTCTGCCCGGTCTACGAACGCGTCGGCGGCCACGCGTACGGCTCGGTCTATCCCGGCCCGATCGGCGCCATCCTCACCCCGCAGCTCAGGGGCATGTCGTCGGCCCTCGACGCCTCCCTGCCATACGCGTCCAGCCTGTGCGGCGCCTGCTTCGAGGTCTGCCCGGTCGCCATCGACATCCCCGAGGTCCTGGTCGACCTGCGCGCCAAGGCCCCGCACGGGCCGGCCGAGCGCGCGGGCATGCGCGTGGCGGGCTGGATCCTCAACGACCACGTACGCCTGGCCAAGGCGCAACGCCTGGCCGGCCGCCTCCGCAAGCTGGTGCCGAGACGCCTGCCGGGCCCGCTGTCGGCGTGGACCGACACGAGGGACCTGCCCGAGATCCCGGCCGAATCCTTCAGAGACTGGTGGGAACGCGATGAGCGCGCGTGAGGAGATCCTGGCCCGGATCAGGCGGGCCGTCGACGGCGCCCCGGAGGTGGAGATCCCCCGCGCCTACCGGACCGAGGGCCGGATCCCCGACCTGGTGGGGCTGTTCGCCGAGCGGGTCGACGACTACCGGGCGATCGTGCACGTGATCCCGGCGGCCGAGGCGCCCGGCAGGATCGCCGGGCTCGTGGGCGACCGGCGCATGGTCATCCCCGACGGGCTGCCCCCGGAGTGGGCCGCCGGCGCCCCGGCCGACCTGCACACCGCCGACGGAGTGGTCACCGGCTGCGCGGTGGCGATCGCCGAGACGGGCACGATCGTCCTCGACTCCGGGCCCGGGCAGGGGACCAGGGCGCAGACGCTGGTGCCCGACTATCACCTGTGCGTGGTGCGGTCCGGCCAGATCGTGGCGGGAGTGCCCGAGGCGGTCGCCAGACTCGACCCGGCCCGCCCGCTGACCTGGATCAGCGGCCCCTCGGCGACCAGCGACATCGAGCTGAACCGCGTCGAGGGTGTCCACGGTCCCCGGACACTCGAAGTGGTCATCGTCACCTGATCACGGCCGCCACGTCCGAGATCGCGTCGGTGAACCACAGCTCGGCGTCCGTCATCGCCGCCGCCCTGGCCAGCGCCGAGTCGGCGCGGTCGCGCATCGGCTCCTCCACGCCCCACCGGCGCAGCTCGGCCGCGTCGACGGACATCTGGGTGCCGCCCCCGCCGATCCACACGGGCTGCGGCAGCTCGCCGGGCGACAGCACCGCCTGCGCCCGGCCCTCGCGCAGGGCATGGGCGACCCGGGCCACCCCGACGGGCCCCGCCGCGTCGCGGTGCCGGTCGAGCAGCTCGGCCCGGCAGCCCTCGAGCCACAGGTCGAGCGCCCTCTCCACATCGCGCTCGTGGTCCGGGCGGCTGCCCTGTTCGACCATCGTCACCCGGTCCGCGGACTTGGTGCCGAGCCGGTCGCAGAGCAGCGCGCACGACCTGGGGTCGCCCGCCATCAGGATGAGCTCGGTGCCGATCCGGCGCACCTGCTCGTCGATCTCCCAGGCGACGGCCGCCGCGTCCCACGCCTGTCCCGCGGCGTTCCGGTAACGCCGCCGCGCCCAGCCGCCCTGGGCGGTCTTCGGCAGCGGCCACGGCGCGGCCTCCACGGCGGACGTGCGCGGCGAGCCGCCGCCGAACACCGTCAGCTCCGCCCCCGCCCGGTCCACGACGACCCGCAGGTGCGGCAGGTTCTCGCCGCGCTGCATCAGCATCGGTGTGACGTGCGGCAACGGCGCCCAGGTGGCCAGCTCACGAGGCGGCGGCTCGGCGAGCGGCTCCGCCATCACCACGTCGCCGTGGGTGCCGAACAGCGCCGAGGGTCCGATCGCCGCCCTCTCCAGGGCGTCCACCGTCGCCGGGTCCGCCATGGTGAGCCGATCACGCACGCCGCGCCAGTGGCTCTCCCTCCCGGTTCCGTTCGGCGTCCCCACGTAGACCGACACGTACGGCCCGCGGCGCTCGTAAAGCGGCCGGATGAAGTCGAGCCGCACCGGTCACCACCTCCGCCCCTCGTCATTCGCCCGAGTTGCGCCCCTACCCCCGCTTTTTTCGGCAAACATGGCGAGTGTGTAGCCTGCCGAGCGTGTTCGATCCCGATGTGAGCATCGTCACCGATCGCCTCCTGCTCCGGCCGTTCGGACCGGCGGACGCGGACCGGATCAGGTCCATCGTGGAGTCGGGCGTCCGGTTCCTCCCTCCCGGCGCCCCGGTCCACGTGGCGGGCGTCGCCCCATGGCTCTCGACCGGCGTGCACGAGCTGCGGCGCACCGGTCAGGGCGTGCACCTCGCGATGACCGACTCCGGCGGCCACATCGTGGGCGCCATCAGCCTCTTCAAGACCTCCTGGGGCGCCGGCACCACGGAGATCGGCTACGGCGTGCACCCCCTCTACCGCGGCCGCGGCTTCGCCCCCGAGGCCGTGCGGGGGCTGGTGGACTGGGTGTTCGCCACCACCGAGCTGCGCAGGATCGATCTGACGGCCGACCTGGACAACCTCGCGTCCCTCCGCGTCGCGCAGAAAGCGGGCTTCACCTGGGAAGGCGTGCTCCGTGACGCCAGCCTGGAGGACGACGGCCCGCACGACCTGGTGATCTTCGGCCTGCTGCGCGGCGACGGCCGTACCCCCTCCGAAGAGCTGCCCCGGGCCGAGCTGCGCACCCCGCGGCTGTTACTGCGGCAGCTCGCCGAGCGGGACGTGCCCGACCTGGCCGCCACCGGCGCCGACCCGCTTACCCAGGCCATGACCGGGGTCCCGCGCGGCTACACCCAGGCCGACGCCCGGGCGTTCGTCGCCGTCGCCGAGCGGATCCGGACCAGGGGACAGGGGATCGCCTGGGCCGCGGAGGAGCTGGACGGCGGGCGCTTCGCGGTCAACGTGGACCTCCGTGACCTGGACTGGGTCAACCGGACGGCCGAGGTCGGCTACATGACCGCGCCCTGGGCCCGGGGCAACGGCTACGCCGGCGAGGCGGTGCTGGCCATCGCCCGCTGGCTGTTCGCCCGGGGCTTCAAGCGGCTGGTGCTCCGGGCCGCCATCGCCAACGCGGCCTCGCAGCGCGTCGCGGAGAAGGCCGGGTTCGTCCGCGAGGGCGTCGCCCGCAACGCGCTGCTCGGGGACGATCTCGTCGTCTACAGCCTCATCCCGTCGGACCTGCCCGAGACGGACGCCGGGGGCAGGACGTACTGACTGGTGAAACCCTCCGGCAGCAGTCACCCTGGGTGGTGAGGACGGTGAGTGCCATGATCACGGTTGTCGGGTGGGACGGGTCCGCGTTGCCGGCCGAGGCGATCGAGCGGCTGCGGTCCGCGACGCTCGTCGTCGGCCCCGACGCCATAATCGGGCAGCTCAGGCTCACCGCGTCGACCGTGGCCGACGACAAGCTGCTCGAAGCCCTCGACGAGCACCTCGAACACGGCGAAGGCCCGGCCGTCGTGATCGCCGAAGGCGACCCCGGCTTCTTCGGGGTGGTGCGCACGCTGCGCGCCCGCGGTCTCAAGCCCGACGTGTTCCCCGCCACCTCCCTGGTCACCCGCGCCTTCGCCTGCGCCGGCCTCAACTGGGAGGACGCGCTCGTCGTCGCCCCCGCCGGCCCCCACCAGCTCAACCGGGTGGTCAACGCCTGCCGGGCGCACCCCAAGGTCGCCCTGCTGGTCACGCGCGGTGTCGGCCCCGCCGAGATCGCCCGGGAGCTGGCCCCCACCACCCCGCGCGCGCTCATCGTCTGCGAGGACCTGGGCGGCCCCGACGAGCGGGTCACCCACAGCCGCATGGGCGAGGCCACCACCCGGCCCTGGAAGGACCCCGACGTGGTGCTGGTCATCGATCCGCTCCACCGGCCGGGAGAACGCGGCTGGGTGGCGGGCGCGCGGCCCGGGCCGGCCGAATGGGCGCTGCCGTTCGAGAGCCGGATCCCCGCCGAGGTCAGGGCGTACATCCTGGCCAAGCTGGGCCCCCGGCTCGGCGACCTGGTCTGGGACGTGGGCGCGGGCTCGGGCGAGATCGCGGTCGAGTGCGCCCGGCTCGGCGCCGCCGTGATGGCCGTCGAACGCGATCACGAGGCCTGCGCCCGGCTCCGCGACGCGGTGCTCGAGCACGGCGTCAAGGTCGCGCTGACCCGCGGACAGGCGCCTCCCGCCCTCGAACCCCTGCCCGATCCCGACGCCGTCTTCGTGGGCGGCGGCGGCCCCGACGTGATCGTCGCCTGTGCCGCCCGCGGCCCGCGCACGCTGGTGTGCGCGCTCAAATCCCTCGAACAGCTCCCCACCGTGCTCGACCGGCTGCGCGAGCACGGCTATCGTGCGGAGGGCACTCAGATCCTCGCCTCCAAACTCGCCATCCAGCCCGACGGTTCGCACAGCCTGGCCGCGTCCGACCCCGTCTTCGTCGTCCACGCCGTTCTGGCTCATCCCATGTGACCTGTCGTTACCGGCACGCATCGGTTATCCTCGCGTGTCCGTCTACGTACCGGAGTAACCCTCAAAATGAAGCCCCCGCTCCTGCTGATCGGGCAGGGCTCGAACGATGACGCCGACTCCGCGGAGTTCGGCAGGTTCGTCCATCGGCTGCGCTGCCGCCTCGACCGGACAGCCGCGGACGTCTCCGGTGGCTATCTCGAACGCGCCACGCCACGGCTGAGCGAGTCCGTCGCCTCCCTCGTCGCCCGCGGTCACCACCGCCTGGTGGCGCTCCCACTGAGCCTCAACCGGGTGGGGGAGGAATATCCCGCGGCCATGGCCCTCGAACAACAGCGTCACCCCACCCTCATGTACGACTGCGGACGCCCGCTCGGGCCCGACCCCCGCGTGCTCGCCCTGCTGGCCGAGCGCCTCAACGACGCCGCCACCGAGATGCCCCGCCCGCGCCCGCTGGAGCTGGCCGGCGCCAGGCCCCGGCTGCGGGCCGTCGACTCCGCGTTCGCCGAGAGCGTTCCGATGCACGTCGAGCCGGGGGAGACCGCGGTCGTGCTGGTCGGAGAGGGCTCCACCGACCCGACGGCCAACGCCGAGATCCACCGGGTGTCACGGCTGTTCTGGGAGACGCACGCCTACGACTTCATGACCGTCGAGACCGCGTTCGTCTCCGTCACCCCGCCGGGCGTGCCCGGCGGGCTCGAACGCTGCCGCCGGCTGGGCGCCAAGCGCGTGATCGTGGTGCCCTACCTGCTGTTCGCGGGCGGCCTGCTCGAACGCGTGTGGGCGCAGGCGCTGGCCTACGGCGCGGGCCACCCGGAGCTCGACATCCGCTGCGCCGAGGTGATCGGCGACTGTGAGACCCTGGCCGACGTCGTGATCGACCGCTATGAGGAAGCGCTCCGGCTGGTCCCCTGATCCGTTCCTGGAGGTTCGTCTTGCTCGCCGAAACGCTCGCCGCGATCCGTCCCGCCGACCCGCGGGCGCTCGCCGAGGCCCGCGCCCATCACGACCGCCTCACCAAACCCAAAGGCTCGCTGGGCGCGCTCGAGGACGTCGCGGTACGCCTGGCGGGCGCCGCGGGCGCCGTCCCGCCGCCCATGCCCGTGCCGGCCGCGCTGGCCATCTTCGCCGCCGACCACGGCGTCCACGCGCGGGGCGTCACCCCGTGGCCGCAGGAGGTCACGGTCCAGATGGTCGCCAACTTCCTGGCGGGCGGCGCCGTGGCCAACGCCTTCGCCGCGCAGGCGGGGGCGTCGGTGACCGTGGTCGACGTGGGCGTCGCCGCCGACCTGCCCGACGCGCCCGGGCTCGTCAAGCGCAAGATCGCGTACGGCACGGCCGACCTGTCCGCGGGCCCCGCGATGACCGTCGACCAGGCGGTCCAGGCGCTGGAGGCGGGCATCTCCGTGGCCCACGACCTGGTCGCCGAGGGCGCCCGCTGCCTCATCACCGGCGACATGGGCATCGCCAACACCACCGCCTCGGCCGCGCTGGTCGCGGCCTTCACCGGCCACGACCCCGACGAGGTCACCGGCAGGGGCACCGGGATCGACGACGACACGCACGCCCGCAAGATCGCCGTCGTCCGCGAGGCGCTCGCCGTCAACTCCGTGACACCCGTCGGGTCCCAGCCCAGCGACGCGCTGCGCGTCCTCGCCGCCGTCGGCGGCTTCGAGCACGCCGCGATCGCCGGCTTCATCCTGGGCGGCGCGCAGGCCCGGGTGCCGGTGATCCTCGACGGCGTCATCGCCGGCGCCGCCGCCCTGGTCGCGGCCGCCCTCGACCCGGCCGTCACCGACCACTGCGTCGCCGGCCACCGCTCGGCCGAGCCCGGCCACGCCGCCGCGCTCGACCACCTCGGGCTGCGCCCCCTGGTCGAGCTCGAACTCCGGGTCGGCGAGGGCACCGGCGGGCTGCTCGCCCACCCGCTGGTCTGCGCCGCCGTACGCGTCATGCACGACGTCGCCACGTTCGACTCGGCGGGAGTCACGGAAAAGCCCGTGTGATGATGGGGACACGTTGACCAGCAGATGAGGTGACTGTGGCCAGGTACGGCCCTATGTACGGACCCGATATCACGTTTCTCGGCGTCGAGCGGTGCGACGTCGGTGACCCGGCGAGCTACGCCGGCGCCGACGTGGTGATCATCGGCGCTCCGTTCGACGGCGGCACCTCCAACCGGCCCGGCGCCAGGTTCGGCCCGATGGCCCTGCGCCAGGCCTGTTACCTGCCGCACGACGGCTCCAGGCCGAGCCTGGCGCTGCGCGTCGACGCCCTGCGCGACCTGCGGGTGCTCGACGCCGGTGACGTCGAGTGCTACTCGGGCGACGTCGAGGGCTCGCTGGCGGCCATCGAGGAGGCGGTCCACCGCGTCGCCTCCTCGGGCGCGATCCCGCTCGTGCTCGGCGGTGACCACACGGTCGCGCTCCCCGACGCGCGCGGCACCGCCCGGGCGTACGAACCGGGCCGGGTCTCGATGATCCACTTCGACGCCCACGCCGACACCGGCGACATCGAGTTCGGCCACCTGCACGGGCACGGCCAGCCGATGCGCCGGCTCATCGAGTCGGGCGCGATCCGCGGCGACCGGTTCCTCCAGATCGGGCTGCGCGGCTACTGGCCCGAGCCCGAGACGCTCGCCTGGATGGCCGAGCAGCGGATGCGCTCCTACGAGATGACCGAGATCGTGGCCCGCGGGCTCGACGAGTGCCTGACCGAGTCGTTCCGGATCGCGCTCGACGAGTGCGACCGGATCTTCCTGTCCGTCGACATCGACGTGTGCGACCCCGGCCACGCGCCCGGCACCGGCACGCCCGAGCCGGGCGGGCTCTCGGCCAGGCAACTGCTCGATGCCGTTCGCCGCATCTGCTATGAGTTGCCCGTCGCGGGCATGGAGGTGGTCGAGGTGGCTCCGCCCTACGATCACGCGGACATCACCGCGTTCCTCGGAAACCGCGTCATCCTGGAGGCGCTGTCAGCGATGGCCAGACGCCGCAAGGACGACGAGGGCGGGCCCCGCTGGAACCCTCTCCAGCCCCTTCTTGACGGGCGTTAACTCGCCCGAAGTAATTGTCGCGTTGAGAACCGGTAGGTTTACCTCCGGACACACCAAGCTTCGCAGACTGGAGATTCCCCAGCATGGGCCCCTACCTCCTCGGCCTGCGGCTTTCCGGCCGCCGGGTGCTCGTCGTGGGTGGCGGTCGCGTCGCCCAGCGCCGGGTGCCCGCGCTGCTCGAGGCCGGTGCGGCGGTCACCGTGGTGTCGCCGGTGGTGACCCCGGCCCTCGACGACCTGATCGCCATGGGCAGGCTGACCTGGCAGGCCAGACCCTACGAAGTGGGTGACTGCGACGGCGCGTGGCTCGTCCAGGCGTGCACCGACGACCGGGCCGTCAACACGGCGGTCGCCGCCGAGGCCGAGGCCAAGCGCATCTGGTGTGTGCGGGCCGACGACAAGGACGCCTCCGCCGCGTGGACTCCGGCCTCCGGGCGCGTCGACGAGATCACCGTGGCCGTCACCGCGGGCGGCGACCCGCGCAGGGCGGCGGGCATCAGAGACGCCGTGGTGGGAGCGCTCCGCGACGGCACGGTCGACGCCCGGCGCAACCGCACCAAACCGGTCGGCGTCGCCCTGATCGGTGGCGGGCCCGGCGATCCCGGCCTGATCACCGTGCGCGGGCGTCAGCTGCTCGCGCAGGCCGACGTGGTGGTCGCCGACCGCCTCGCGCCTCGCGCCCTGCTCGACGAGCTCGCACCCGACGTCGAGCTGATCGACGCCGCCAAGGTCCCCTACGGCAGGTCCCTGCCGCAGGAAACGATCAACGAGGTGCTCGTCGACCGGGCCAGGCAGGGCAAGTTCGTGGTCAGGCTCAAGGGCGGCGACCCGTTCGTGTTCGGCCGGGGCGGCGAGGAGATGATCGCCTGCGCCCGCGCCGGGATCCCGGTGCTCGTGGTGCCGGGCATCACCAGTGCCGTGGCGGTGCCCGCCGCGGCCGGCGTCCCAGTGACGCATCGGGGGATAAGTCAGGAGTTCCACGTCATATCCGTGCACGTGGCGCCGGATGATCCGAAATCAACCGTCGACTGGCCCTCGGTGGCCCGCTCGCAGGGGACTCTGGTCCTCATGATGGGCCTGGAGCGGCTGCCCAAGGTGGCCGAAACCCTCCTTCGAGACGGACGTTCCCCGGAGACTCCCGTGATGGTGGTGCAGGACGGTACCCTTCCGACCCAGCGGGCGGTCATCGCTCCACTTTCCACCGTGGCCGACCGCGTGTCCGCGGCTGGGATACGGCCGCCGGCGATCGTCATCGTCGGCGACGTCGTAAGGGTCGGCCAGGAGGTCGAGATGGTTCGAGCGGAGCGCTTGCCGTGAACACCGCCATGGATGACGGGCGTCAGGAGTCACCAGGGGAGCAGACCCTGAGCTTCCGCCCCATCACGGAGGAGGACGTCGTCAAGCCGGACGACGCCCCGAACGACCATGCCCGGCAGGCCGTCCCCGAGGAGCCGGCCGCGCCCGCGGAGGAGCCTCGCCGGCCCAAGCCGCCGCCCACCGGGCAGCCTCCTGCCCAACCCGACGCCGCCTCCACGCCCCAGCCAGGTCCTCCTCCCGCGCCCGACCAGGCGCCTGCCCCCACCTCCGACGAGAGCCCCGCACCGGAAAAGAAGCGGCCGTCGCTGTGGGATCGCCAGGTTTCGCCCGAAGAGGAAGACGCGCCCGAGCCGGGAAAGAAGCGGCCGTCATTGTGGGATCGCCGGGCGTCGTCCGCAGAGGGGGACGCGCCCGAGCCGGGACCGAGGACGTCCCTGGACCAGGATGAGCGGCCCGACGCGGGGCCGGACGGTTCACCCCGCGTTCAGGAGCCCCGAGCCGAGGAAGCAGACCCCGGTCCGGACGAGGAGACCGAGGGGCCGCACCCCTTCGCCCCGGCGGCCGAAAGGCCCGCAGCCGGACAGGCTGAGAGCCGGCGGGCGGAGGCGCTGCCGGCCGAGGTGGCCAAAGCGCTCTCGACGGCGCTCGACACGCTGCGGGCGAGCGTCGCCGAGCTGCGGTTCGGCCTCGACCTGCCGGGCGCCGACGAGGCCAGGCAGGCACGGGCCGACCTGCTCACACAGCTCCAGGACTACGTGCTCCCGAGGGTGCGGACGAACACCGCGCCGGCCCTCATCGTGATCGCCGGTTCGACCGGCGCGGGCAAGTCGACGCTGGTCAACTCGCTGGCGGAGAAGAACGTCTCGCGCACCGGCGTGCGGCGGCCCACCACGGGCATCCCGGTCCTGGCCTGCCACCCCGACGACCACAAGTGGTTCGCCGAGGGAGACCTGCTCGGCGGCCTGCGGCGCATCGACAAGCCGTCGCCCGAGGACGGGCCCAACAGCCTCATCGTGGTCCCGACCGAGAAGCTGCCGCAGGGTGTGGCACTGCTCGACACCCCCGACATCGACTCGGTCGTCGAAAGGCACCACGAGATCGCCCAGCGCATGCTCGACGCGGCCGACCTGTGGATCTTCGTCACCACCGCGGCCCGCTACGCCGACGCCCCCGCCTGGAACCTGCTCAGGCTGGCCAAGGAGCGCGGCGCCCGGCTGGCCATCGTGCTGTCCCGGGTGCAGCCGAAGGCTCGCGACGTGGTGCTGAAGCACTTCGTCCGCATGCTCACCGAATACGGCTTGGGCGAGATCGACCGGTTCGTCATCGGCGAGGCCGACGTGGTGGACGGCCGGCTGCCCGACAACGAGGTCACCGACCTGCGACTGTGGCTGGCCGAGCTCTCCGTCGACGAGGACCGCCGCGCGCAGGCCGTACGAGAGACCCTCAACGGGGTCCTCGACAGCTTCCGCACCCGCGTCCCCGCGCTCGCCCGGCACATGGAGAGCCAGGTCACCTTCCGCGGCGAGCTGCGCGCCGACGTGGAGGCCGCCTACCTGAGCGCGCTCACCGAGATCGACAAGGCCTTCCGCAACGGCTCGCTGATCCACGGCGAGGTGCTCGCCCGCTGGCAGGACTTCGTGGGATCCGGCGACCTCCTGCGCACGATCCAGCTGCGCAAGCGTGGCAGGTCGGCCAGGGGGGCACCCGAACGAATCATGGCGTTCAGGGCCGCCCTGCGCGCCGGCATCGAGTCCGTGATCGTCGTCGCCGCCAGCCGCGCCGCCGAGGAGGTGGTCGCGCGCTGGCGCCGCCGCTCCCCGCTGGGCGCCGTGCTCGGGGCCGACCTCGACCGCCCCTCCGACGATCTCGTACGTCACGCGAGCCGGGCCATCGCGGCCTGGCAGGAGCACGTCACCGAGCTGGTGCGGACCGAAGGCGTGGCCAAGCGTTCGGTGTCGAAGCTGGTCTCGTTCGACGCCGACTCGCTGTCCTTGATCTTCATGGTCGCCATGTTCACCGGCGGCACGGCCGAGGGCGTGCCGCACCGGCTGGTCAACGCGTTGCTCGGCGCCGAGTCGCTGCGCGGCATCGGCGCCAAGGCGCTGAGCGACCTGAGAGCCCGAATCGGCATGCTGTTCGACGAGGAATCCATGCGTTACGTGCAAGCGCTCGACTCCGCCGGAATCCCGGACGAGTCCATGGCGACACGTCTCTACCAGGCGACGTACAACCTCGAGGTCGCCCGATGAGCACACTCACCACCAGGCCGGGCCTCGCGCAGCGGCTCGCCGCGCTCACCAAGATCGTGGAGCTCGGGCCGGGGCGGCTCGAGCCGAAACTGCTCTCAGAGGCGAGCACGCTGCTGACCCGCGCCGGCGAGCGGCTGAAGCTGTCGTCGGAGCACACCGTGGTCGCCCTGGCCGGCGGCACGGGCAGCGGCAAGTCGTCGCTGTTCAACGCGCTCTCCGGGCTGGAGCTCTCGCCCACCGGCGTGCGCAGGCCCACCACGGCCCGCACCCACGCCTGCGTGTGGGGGCTGGAGGGCGCCACCCCGCTGCTCGACTGGTTGCAGGTGCAGTGGCGTCACCGGTTCGCCCGCGCCAGCGCGCTCGACAAGGGCGAGAGCCAGCTCCACGGGCTGATCCTGCTCGACCTGCCCGACCACGACTCGATCAGGGCTCTCACCGACACCGAGGCCGACCGGCTCATCGGCCAGGCGGACCTGGTGGTGTGGGTGCTCGACCCGCAGAAGTACGCCGACGCCTCCACGCACCGGCGCTACGTCACCGAGCTGGCCGGGCACGACGCGGTGACCGTGTTCGCGCTCAACCAGGCCGACCGGCTGAGCACCGAGGAGCTCGCTGAGCTGGTCATCGACCTCAACGACCTGCTCCGCCGCGAAGGCGTCGAACACCCCAGCGTGGTGCCCACCTCGGCGATCACCGGCCGGGGGGTCGACAGTCTCAAGAGCGTCATCGCGGGGGCGGTCTCCCGGCGCAGGGCCGCCATCCAGAAGCTCGAAGCCGATCTTCACCGGCTGGAGCAGCGCCTGGCCGAGGCCATGCCGGTGGGCGACGTCCTGTCCGCGCCGTCGTCGGTCGACGAGGCCCGCCGGCTCGGGCTCACCGACGCGCTCTGCGACGCCGTGGGAGTCCCGGCCGTCGGGGAGGCCATGGAGAACGTCTACGCCGAGCGGTCGATGCGCTGGGTGGGCTGGCCGTACCCCCGCTGGATCTCCAAGCTGCGGCCCGACCCGCTCAGGAGCCTGCGCCTCGACGACGTCAGCGACGAGATCCACGACCTCACGACCGGTTCGGTGAGCGCCCAGGCGGCCGAGGCGGTCAACGCGGTGCAGGCGCTCGCCGACGGGCTGTCGGCCGGGATGCACCCGGTATGGCGCACGTCGGTGCACCACGCGGCCCGCTCCCGCTCCGCGCAACTTCCCAAGGCGCTGACGGAGGACCTCTCGGAGGTCGCGCCCCGGCTCGACCGGGTGCCCGGCTGGTGGTGGCTGCTCAAGGTGTGGCAGTACACCCTCGTGGCGGCGTTCGCCATCGGGCTGGTGTGGCTGGTCGTGGGGATGTTCTTTCCCGGCCGGGCACCGCTGGGCATCCAGCTGCTGGGCGACACGGCGGCGCTGCCCTGGGTGGGGCTGATGATGGCCTCCGTGCTGGGGCTCGGCGCGCTTTCCGGCATCGCCTCACGCAACTTCGTCGAGCTGGGAGCGTCGAAGGAGCGCGAACGACTGGAACGGGAGATGCGCCGCCGGGTGGCCGCGATCGCGGAGACCATGGTGGTCGAGCCGGTGGAGCGCGAGCTGGGCCGGCACCACGCCTTCTACTCGGCCATGAACAGCCTGGCGAGCTAGCTTTCCACAGGCGTTCCTCCGTCGTTCGGCGCTGTCCACAGAATTCCGTTCGGCCGCGTACTCGCGCGGGCGGCTGCGGCACCTTGTTCCCAGGGCGCGGGCACTCCGCCCGCCGCATGGGAGGCAACGGATGAACGACATCTACATCACGCTCACCGGCAACGTCGCGGCAGAGCCCAGGCAGCACACGTTCGACGACGGAGCCAGGGTGACGTCGCTACGAGTGCTGACCTCTCACCGCTACTTCGACAAGAAGACCGGGCAGTGGACCGACGGCGAGAAGGTGTGTTTCGCGGTGCGCTGCTGGCGGGCCCTCGGCGAGAACGTGGCTCAGTCGGTCAAGATCGGGCAGCCCGTGGTGGTGTCGGGCAAGCTGCGCATCCGCGAGTTCGGCCCCGAGGGTGACCGCCGCTTCATGCCGGAGGTGGAGGCCAGCGCGGTGGGCCACGATCTGAGGTGGGGCACGGGCAGCTTCGCCAAGCCGGAGCGTGGCGGCGGGGCCGCCCTGGTCAGCAGGGAGATGCGCGAGCGCCTCGACGAGGAGACCCAAGACTGGGCCATGGGCGGCGGCGCGGCCGCACACTCGTCCCGAGACCGGGCCGAGCCTCTCCCGCCCGGCGGCCCGCGTCAGGACACTCCCCTGCGGGCCTTGGGCTCCGGCGACGCGAGGAAGCCCCGGGCGACCGACGATGACGAGGCGACCGTGCGCATCCTCGGCGCCGACGACAACGAGAGCGAAGCCGAAGACGCCGAGTGGCCCACAGAGGAGCGCGCCGCGGCCTGACCGGCATCGCGCCCGTCACCGGCCGGCGTGGCGGACTGGCGTCCCGAAAGATACAAGGAGTCCCGACAGGAACGAGGAGTCCCGGCAGATACAAGGAGTCCCGACAGGAACGAAGAGTCCCGGGCAGAAACGAGGAAGGGGGTGGGAGGGGGAGTGAGGAGGGGGACCGACCTTGCATGCCGCGAGTCCCCCGAAGGACGCGGCACCGGCAAGTGGCCGATGGTGCCACCCATGTCATGTCGACGGCTGGCCAGAGCACCTGTCAGGTCCAGGTGACGCCTCGCACCATGGCTGCTCCTTTCCGGCACGGCCCGCTGGCGGAGTGAGCCGTGTCCACATTCCCGGACCACATGGAACATGTGACCCCGCTGTCAACGTATCGGTTCCCATCGCGCGACGCACACTCCGCAATTATTGTGTTACACATCGTTAGGCGGAGAGGAACCGGTATGGCGGCGACCAGTCACACCTCGATCAAGTCTCGCGACGGTGTGTCAACTCTGGTCGGCCGTTGGCCGTTGCTCGGGCAACGTCGTCCGCTCGTGGTCTATCTCAGTGTGATCGTGGCGCTCGATGTCGTCGCGATCATGATGCTCACGACGGTCACCGACTTCCGCTGGCCGCACGTGCTGACCTTCGGCGCCCTCATGGGCTGCGGCGCGGTCTGCATCGAGGCCACGAGACGTCTCGGCATGCCCGCGGGTGTCTCGCGCGACCTGCTGTCGGCCTGGTGGTTGCCGGTGGCGTTGCTGCTGCCACCGGTCTATGCCCTGTTCGCGCCGATCGTGCTGCAGGTCCTGCTGCAGTGGCGGGTCCGGGCGACGGTGCTCTACCGCAGGGTGTTCAGCTCGGCCGCCATCGGCCTGGCGGGATGCGTCGCCTCCGTGGTGTTCCACCGGCTGGTCCCCGACCCGTCGGCGCTGACGCGGGGCGGCGGATCCGCGATCGCCCTCGCGGTCGGCGCGGCGGTGGTGTTCGCGCTGCTCAACACCGGGCTCATCGCCGTCGCGGCCCACACTGCCGACCCTGAGGGCCCGTGGCGCGATGTGCTGTGGGACAGGGAGAGTGTCCTGCTCGACGTCGTGGAGCTGTGCCTGGGCGTCATTGTGGCGATCGCCTGCGGGCTCAACCTCGCCCTGCTGGTCCTCGCGCTGCCGCCGGTGGTGCTGTTGCAGCGCAGCCTCCTGCACGCGCAGCTCCAGGCGGCGGCCCGCACCGATCCCAAGACCGGCCTGCTCAACGCCGCGGCCTGGCAGCGCGAGGCCGACACCGAGATCGTCCGGGCCCGGCGCGGCGGCGACACCCTGGCGTTGTTGATCATCGATATCGACCACTTCAAACGCGTCAACGACAACCACGGGCACCTCGTCGGCGACCAGGTGCTGGTCAGCATCGCCACCACCATTCGCAGCCAGCTGCGCGACTACGACGTCGTCGGCCGCTTCGGCGGCGAGGAGTTCGTGGTCCTGCTCCCCGGCGCCGACATCCACGAGGCCCGGCAGGTCGCCGACCGTCTGCGCAGGCGCATCGGCCGGATGGCGATCCCCGCCGACGACGTCATGATCAGCGTGACCATCTCGGCGGGCATCGCCGTCATGAGCCTGCACGGCGACGATCTCATCGAGCTTCTCGCCGCCGCCGATCTGGCTCTCTACCGAGCCAAGGAGCTGGGCCGCGACCGCATCTGCGTCCCCGTCGTCCAGTCACCGCCGCCGCCCGTCGCCGACGCGTCTCCCGCCTGAAACCGACCTCACCTGCCCTGAAGGCAGAAGCCCGGGTCAGGAGCCCCTAAGCTAGATACCATGCCGGAGTACATCTATACGCTGCAGCGCGTGCGCAAGGCGCACGGCGACAAGGTTGTCCTTGACGACGTCACGCTGTCGTTTCTGCCAGGTGCCAAGATCGGCGTCCTGGGCCCTAACGGCACCGGGAAGTCGACGCTGCTCCGGATGATGGCTGGTCTGGAGCAGCCGTCCAACGGTGACGCCAAGCTCATGCCGGGCTTCTCGGTGGGCATGCTCCAGCAGGAGCCCCCTCTCAACGAGGAGAAGACCGTCCTCGGCAACGTGCAGGAGGGCGTCGCCGAGACGATGGCGCTGCTCGAGCGCTACAACGAGATCGCCGAGCAGATGGCCACCGACTACAGCGACGAGCTGCTGAACGAGATGGGCAAGCTGCAGGAGCAGCTCGAGCACCGCAACGCGTGGGAGCTCGACAGCCAGCTGGAGCAGGCCATGGACGCCCTGCGCTGCCCGCCGCCCGACGCCGACGTGACCAAGCTGTCCGGTGGTGAGCGCCGCCGGGTCGCCCTGTGCAAGCTGCTGCTCGAGGCCCCCGACCTGCTGCTGCTCGACGAGCCCACCAACCACCTCGACGCCGAGAGCGTCCAGTGGCTGGAGCAGCACCTGGAGAAATACGCCGGCACCGTGCTGGCCGTCACCCACGACCGCTACTTCCTCGACAACGTCGCCAACTGGATCCTCGAGCTCGACCGTGGCCGTGCCTACGCCTACGAGGGCAACTACTCCACCTACCTCGAGGCCAAGACCCAGCGCCTCAAGGTCGAGGGCCAGAAGGACGTCAAGCGCAAGAAGCGCCTCGAGGACGAGCTCGAGTGGGTTCGCTCCAACCCCAAGGCCCGCCAGACCAAGAGCAAGGCCCGCCTCCAGCGCTACGAGGAGATGGCGGCCGAGGCCGACAAGCACCGCAAGCTCGACTTCGACGAGATCCAGATCCCGCCGGGCCCCCGCCTCGGCACCACGGTGATCAAGGCCGACAACCTGACCAAGGGGTTCGACGACCGGCTGCTCATGGAAGACCTCACGTTCGACCTGCCGCGCAACGGCATCGTCGGCGTGATCGGTCCCAACGGCGTCGGCAAGACCACACTGTTCCGCATGATCATCGGTAGTGAGACGCCCGACGAGGGGTCGATCATGGTGGGCGACACGGTCAAGATCTCCTACGCCGACCAGAGCCGCGGCGGCATCGAGCCCGGCAAGAACGTCTGGGAGGTCGTCTCCGACGGGCTCGACCACATCAAGGTCGGCAACGTCGAGATGCCGTCCCGCGCCTACATCGCCGCGTTCGGCTTCAGGGGGCCCGACCAGCAGAAGAAGGCCGGCGTCCTGTCGGGTGGCGAGCGCAACCGGCTCAACCTCGCGCTCACCCTCAAGCAGGGTGGAAACGTCCTGCTGCTCGACGAGCCCACCAACGACCTCGACACCGAGACGCTCTCGTCGCTGGAGAACGCACTGCTCGACTTCCCGGGCTGCGCGGTCATCACCTCCCACGACCG
Organism: Nonomuraea sp. NPDC048916; assembly: GCF_040649575.1. Taxonomy (NCBI): domain Bacteria; kingdom Bacillati; phylum Actinomycetota; class Actinomycetes; order Streptosporangiales; family Streptosporangiaceae; genus Nonomuraea; species Nonomuraea sp. NPDC048916. Next base: position 80,105 of record NZ_JBEZFS010000005.1, on the reverse strand, counting down.
GTGGTTCCTCGACCGCATCGCCACCCACATCCTGGCGTGGGAGGAAGGCTCCAACTGGTTCTGGTTCGAGGGCAACTTCGCCGACTACGAGAAGAACAAGATCGAACGCCTCGGCGCCGACGCCGCCCGCCCCCGAAGAGGCGCCGACCACGCGTGGTCGGCGCCTCTTCGGCGCTTACGAGGCGCACGTGGCCGGTGTCACGTCAAGGTGAGCGGTCTTTCGATACGTACCGGCCTGGGCCCTTGACTGGCCCAGAGTTGCCGCCGATTCGGCCATGCGGCGGCCGGCCCGACGTTCGCCCCCTGGTCGGTCCGCGCGTCTGTGCCCCACCATGCGACGCCTTGCCGCGGGAAGGCCGGCAAGCGGTGCCATCCCCGGCTCCGGGGATTACCGTCACCTTGGCTCGAAGACCGTGAACAGCCCTGGAACCTTCGGCCCTGGCCGTGCCGGCCGGTCCTCACGCATGGGGGTTCAGCGTGAGCCCTTGGAATCGTCAGGCACGCGATGTGACAGGGAACGCGGCAGCCTGCGCATATGACAGAGAATGCGCACCCGCCAATGTCCTTCCTGGTCAAAACGTGAATCCGATGCTTGTGCCCGGCTTTGTCGATTCGGGTCCGTGCCAAACGACGCCTCAGCGAGGTCGGAAATCGGCGGACTGAGACATGACGCAGCGAAAGGCCCGGTGGGCCGGTGTAATTTCACCGCCTTAATGTGCCTTCAGCACAGCATTATCCGTATCAAGGCCCACATCGGCGGTAGCTGGGGGTATTGCATCTCCGTCCCCCGCTTGGAGAGCACGTACCTGCACACCAAGAAGGTCAGCAGTTTCCAGTCGTGGGGCACCGCTTCCTGCTAGAACGTGGCGGCCGGACACCGATCGGCCGCGACGACGACCATCCGGATGACCTCACGCACCGAGGCCGTTGTGTCGCGCCCGGAAATCGGAGCCTTGTTTTCGAGTGCGGTTCCGTGATTCGTAGCGCTCGAAATTCGGAGGCGCGATAGGGCTGTATGTCACTTTCTTGTCCTCGACTATTAGAAGATTGGCTCGCGTAAGACGTTCGGCAGGACTCTCAAGCTCGCGGCGGTCAGCGCGCCCCGTCGATAGCCCGGTGCCTCGTTGACGAGGCAGCCGTCGAACGGCTTCAGCCAGTCAAGAACCACTGGCACCGTTCACCGGCCACGACCGGGAGTGAAGCGCGGAGGCCGGGTGGCGGGCGCCCAAGTGGCGGCGGAGGTCGGGTGGCGGGCGCCCAGATGGCGGCCGTCACCCGGCCTCCGCGGCGTTCATTCCCGGAAATCGCCGCGAGGGAGGGCCGGGGCGTGCGGGCTGGGAAGCTTCCGTCTAGAATCAAATTCTAGGATTTCGGGCGGAAGGAGCCGTGCGTGGATCTGGAACTGGACGGGCTCGAGGTGACCTTCGATCACACCGCCGTGGCGGCGCCGAGGATCAGGGACCTGCTCCCCATCTACCGTGACCTGCTGGGCGGCGAGCATCTCGGCGGTGGCGGAGACAACCGGGTGAGCGGTTTCCGCACACTGCAACTCACCTACGCCAACGGCGGCAAGGTCGAGCTCATGGAGCCACTGTCCGGATCGACCTTCTTCGACACCTTCTTCGAGCTGACCCGGGGCAGGGGCGGTGTCCACCACCTGAACTTCCACGTCAACGACATCGAGACCGCGGTGGCCAGGCTGACCCGGCGCGGCTACCGGATGCACGGGCTGAACATCGGAGATGTCCGCTGGCGGGAGGTGTTCCTGCATCCGAAGGAGGCGCAGGGCGTGCTGATCCAACTCGCCCAGCCCGGCTCGCGCGACGCCGACGACTGGCGGGCGACGCTGGAGGAGGTGCTGGCCGGACGGGGCAGGAACGGAGACGGCATCCCCAGCCCGTGAGAAAGGTCTCCCGCGACACCGAATCTAAACTCTAGAGTGTAATTCTAGAAACGATTGGGGAGGCCGATGAAGCCGGTACCGAAGTCCACGCCGGAGACGCAGCCCTTCTGGGACGGCGCGGCGGCGGGCGAGCTGAGGATCCAGCGCTGCCAGGCGTGCGCGCGGCACTACTTCTACCCCAGGCCGAGCTGCCCGCACTGCGGCGCCGCCGAGGTCGCGTGGGTGCGGGCCAGCGGTCGCGCCACCCTCCACTCCTACGTGATCAACCACCGGCCGGCTCGCGGGTTCGAGGACGACGGCCCCTACGCGATCGCCGTCGTGGAGCTGGAGGAGGGCGTGCGGATGATGACGAACATCGTGGGCGTCGAGATCACGCCCGAGAACCTCCCCCTCGACCTGCCCCTTCGCGTCGTCTTCGAGCAGCGCGGCGACGTCAGCGTGCCCCTCTTCGAGCCCGCCGGGGGAGCCGCATGACCATCGTGATCGCCGGGGCCGCCGAGACCGACGAGGTGGGGCGCCTCCCGCAGCACTCGACCACCCGGCTGCACCTGGAGGCGGCCCGCAACGCGCTCGCCGACGCGGGCATGACGAAGGATGACATCGACGGCATCGCCACCGTGGGGACCCCGGGGCCGATCCAGATCGCGCACGCTCTCGGCATCACCCCTGCCTGGCTCGACGGCACCGCCGTGGGCGGATCGTCCTTCATGTTCCACGTACGGCACGCGGCGGCGGCCATCCGGGCCGGCCTGTGCCGTACCGTGCTGATCACCCATGGCGAGTCGGGCAGGTCGCGGGTCGGGGCGTCGCGGTTCGGGATGGGAGCCGATTCGCTGGCCGGGCAGTTCGAGCTGCCCTACGGCGTGATGGGACCCGCCACGATGTTCACGCTGACGGCACTGCGCTACATGAAGGAGACCGGGCTCACGCACGAGCAGCTGGCCGAGGTCGCCGTGGCGCAGCGGCGGTGGGCGCAGCTCAATCCGCGGGCGATGTACCGCGACCTGATCACGGTGGACGACGTGCTGGCCTCGCGGCTGGTCGCCTACCCGTTCCACCTGCTGGAATGCTGCCTGGTGACCGACGGCGGCGGAGCGCTGATCGTGACGTCGGAGGAGCTCGCGCGCCGGAGCCCGGTCTACCTGCTCGGGTCCGGCGAGGCGGCCGAATCCCCGATCATCTCGCAGATGGAGGACTTCACCACCTCCAAGGCGTTCCGGCTCTCGGGCCAGGCGGCGTTCGCCGAGGCGAAGATCTCCCATGACGATGTGGACCATCTCATGGTGTACGACGCCTTCGCGCACGTGCCGATCTACGGGCTGGAGGACCTCGGGTTCGTCGGCCGGGGCGAGGCCGGCGCGTTCATCGCCGAGGGCCACACGTCACCGGGCGGCCGGTTGCCGCTCAACACCAACGGCGGCGGCCTCTCGTACACACATACCGGGATGTACGGGATGTTCGCCATCCAGGAGGCCGTCCGGCAACTCCGTGGCGAGGCGGCGGCCCAGGTGCCGGATCCCGAAGTGAGTGTGGTGCTGGGCAATGGCGGAATGTTCGCCTCGGCTGCCACACTCGTCCTGTCGAACCGGCTTCCCTAGAGCCCCGCGGCGGCGGCGAACTCCCCCCGGCCGCCGCCGCGGATCGGCCCCGCCCCGCGGTCGCGGTGGGCCACCCCGCCCGCGACGCGACCGGCCCGGCTTGCCGGTGGGGCCGACGAGCGCGATCGGCCGGCATGTCAGTCGCCGATGGTGCCGAGCCGGGCGTGGCCCTTGATCAGGTTGCGGGCGATCGTGCGGCGCTGGATCTCGTCGGTGCCCTCGAAGATGCGCAGCAGGCGCAGCTCGCGATACCACCTCTCGATCGGCAGCTCCTTGGTGTAGCCCATGCCGCCGTGGATCTGCAGCACCCGGTCGACGACCTGGTTGGCCATGATCGCGCCGTTGAGCTTGGCGATCGACGAGGCGTGCCGGGCGTCCAGGCCCTCCTGCACGCGCCAGGCCGCGTACAGCGTCAGCCACTTGGCCGCCTCGATCTCCACCTGCGAATCGGCGATCATCCACTGGATCGCCTGGTATTCGGAGATCGTCTGGCCCATGGACTTGCGGATCTTGGCGTAGTCGATGGCCATGCCGAGCATGCGTTCGGCCGACCCGATGGCCCTGGCGGGGATCATGTACCGGCCCTGGCCGATCCACTGCATGGCCAGCTCGAAACCCTTGCCGAGCTCGCCGAGGACGTTCTCCTCCGGCACCCGTACATCCTGGAACACCAGGGAGGCCGGGCCCCACTGGCCCATGGTCGGGATCGGCTCGGACCGCCAGCCCATGTCGCGGTCGGCCAGGAAGCAGGTGACGCCGTACGGCTCGGTCACGGCGAAGACCATGACGAAGTCGGCCTCGGTGCCGCCGGTGATGAACGTCTTCTCACCGTTGATGATCCACTCGGCGCCGTCCCGGACCGCGCGGGTGCGGATGTTCCGGGCGTCGGAGCCGGCGCCGGGCTCGGTGATCGCGAAGCAGGAGCGGCGCTCGCCCTCGATCGTCGGGATGAGGTAGCGCGTCTTCTGCTCGTCGGTGCCGGCGTAGAGGATGTTGTCGGCACTGCCGCCGAAGGTGAACGGGACGAACGTCCTGCCCAGCTCCATGGCGATGATCGCGGACATCACGGGGCCGAGGGCGGCTCCGCCGTACTCCTCGGGGGTGTTGATGCCCCAGAAACCGCTCTTCCTGGCCTTGGCCCGCAGGTCGCGGACGGTGTCGGGGTCGAGCCCGGGGCGGCCTTCGCGCTCGTTGCGCAGGACGTCGGCCTCCAGCGGCATGATCTCCTTCTCGACGAAGGACCGGACCGTGTCGCGGATCTGCCGTTCCTCGGTGCTGAGCGAAAAGTCCACAGCCGCCTCCCAGACTTTTAGAATCTTCTTCTAGGAAAGAGAGTCCTGCCACCTCGGCGACCTGTCAAGAACAGGATTCTAGAATTCGTTCGGCTACGATGTTCGCATGGCACGCAAGTCATCGTGGGAGTGGAGTCGCACGGCCGAGACCCGCAAGAGCATGCTGCGGGCGGCTCGCGAGATCTTCAGTGAGCACGGCTTCGCGGAGGCCAACGTCGCCGACGTGGTGGCCCGCGCCGGATCGAGCGTGGGCAGTCTCTACCACCACTTCGGCGGCAAGACCGAGCTGTTCCTCGCGCTGTACGAGGACCACCAGGCGGCCCACGAGGAGGCCTCGGCCTCCAGCGTGGCCCGGGCCAGGCAGACCGGTGTCGACGACCCGGTCGAGCTGCTGATCTCCGGCGCCCGGGCCTACCTCGCCGGAGCCTGGGAGCGGCGCGACCTGGTCAGGCTCTTCATGAACGGCGACGGCCCGCCGGGGTTCGAGCTGATCCGCCGCACCCGGGGCAGGGAGTGGGTACGCCAGAACGCCGTGCTGCTCGGCGCCGGGGGCGAGCCGCTCGACCGGTTCACCGTGGCCGTGCTGACCAGCGTCATCGCCGAGGCCGCCCGCGAGGTCGCCACCAGCGACACCGAGCAGGAGGCGCGGGAGATCACCGAGGCGGCGATGACGCTGATCCGCCGCCTCGACCCGCTCAGGGGGCTGGACGAGGGCTGATCGTCGCCCGGCCCCTGTCGATCACCACGGTCCCGTCGTCCTTGGCCGTCCTGAACAGCACGGCCGAGCCGTCCACCCAGATCGAGACCGTGAGTGACTCGCCGGGAAAGACAGGGCTGGTGAACCTGCCCGACATCGCCGCGAACCTCGCCGGGTCCGACTCCGCCACGGCGTGCAGCAGCGCCCTGCCGGTCACGCCGTACGTGCACAGGCCGTGCAGGATCGGGCGGTCGAACCCGGCCCGCGCCGCGAACTCGGGATCGGAGTGCAGCGGGTTGTAGTCACCGGAGAGCCGGTAGATCAGCGCCTGGTCGGGGCCGGTCGGATAGGTCACCTTGTGGTCGGGAGCCCTTTCGGGCGCGGCCCAGTCGTCGCGGGGGCCGCGGTCGCCGCCGAATCCGCCCTCGCCCCTGATGAAGACGGCGCTGCGGCTCGTGATCACGGGCTCGCCGGTGTCGGGGTCGACGGCCAGGGATTCGCTGGTGACCAGCGCGCCGGACCCCTTGTCGTAGATCCCGGTCACCTTCGAGGTGGTCCGCACGCGGCCCGCCGGAGGCAGCTCGCGGTGCAGCTCGAAGGCCTGCTCGGCGTGGACCAGCATGGCCGGGTCGAAGTCGCCGATCCGCCGCCCGCCCGGCGTCTGCGCGGCCAGCACCGCGAAGGTGGGCAGCACCCGTTGGTGCCTCTCCGTGCAGAAGGCCGGCTCGCGCGCTCCCGCGCCGACTCCGAGGGCGTACAGCATGGTGTCCTTGGCGGTCCACGAGCGCTCGTGCGGCGGGCTCTCGACGCCGATCGATCCGTGGTCGAGCGGCATGTCAGCTCTCCCGTCCGGGGATCCGGCCGTTGGTCAGCGCGTTGGGCGCTGCCTTGTCGACCAGGGCGGGAATGACCGCGCCCAGCTCGGCCGGGTCCCACCGGCCGCCCTTGTCGACGCCGGGGCCCGCGTGCCAGCCCTCGGCCACGCTGATCGCCCCGGCCCGCACGTTGAACACCCGGCCGGTGACGCCCCGGGCCTGCGCGCTGGCCAGCCAGACCACCAACGGCGCGATGTCGTCGGGGTCGGCTCCGGCGCCGCTCGGGATGAGGCCCTCCGTCATGCGGGTGAGCGCGGCGGGTGCGACGGCGTTCACCGTCACGCCGTACCTTTCGAGCTCCTTGGCCGCGATGACGGTCAGCCCCGCGATGCCGGCCTTGGCCGCGCCGTAGTTGCCCTGCCCGGGGTTGCCGTAGATCCCGGAGGAGGAGGTGGTGTTGATGATCCGCGCGTCCACCGGCTCGCCGGCCTTCGCCCTGCCCCTCCAGTAGGCCGCGGCATGACGCAGCGGCGCGAACGTGCCGCGCAGATGCACCCTGATGACCGCGTCCCACTCCTCGGCGGTCATGTTGACCAGCATGCGGTCGCGCAGGATGCCCGCGTTGTTGACCAGCACGTGCAGGTCTCCGAAGCGGTCGATGGCCGACTGGACCAGCCGGGCCGCGCCGTCGAAGTCGGAGACGTCCTCGCCGTTGACGATCGCCTCCCCGCCCAGCGCCTCGATCTCCTCGACCACGTCGGCCGCGGCCGCCGACGAGCCCGTGCCGTCGACCTCCGCGCCGAGGTCGTTGACCACGACCTTCGCGCCCTGCCGGGCGAACTCGAGGGCGTGGCCGCGCCCGATGCCCCTGGCCGCGCCCGTGACGATCACCACACGACCTTCGACGATCCCGCTCATCTGACTCCTCGATCCTTGACCGGTTGAGGGCGTGAACTAGATTCTAGAACTACGGGTGGGCCGCCAACCGGCTCGGTGGAGCGGTTGGTGACCGGCGTACCGGTGGGCGCTCGGCTGCATGGTCGTGGTCTCGGCGCTCAACGTGCCGGCGTGCACGGCCCGGAGCAAGGGCACCTGACCGGTACCGATACGGTGGCGCAGTGGCACGAAACTCCCTGGCTCAGCGGCATGTCTTTCCCAGAATGGTGCGGTTCGCGGATATCGATTCGCTGGGACATGTGAATAATGTCCGGTTCTTCGACTACCTGGAGGACGCCCGCCTGGGAATGCTCCACATCGATCCGTACAAAGCGGGTGACGCCCCCTTCAAGAGCCTCGTCGTCGCCCGGCACGAGATCGACTACCGCCGCCCGCTCGGCTTCCGCGCCGAGCCGGTCCGGGTGGAGACCTGGGTGACCGAGCTCCGGCCGGTCAGGTTCACGCTCGAGTACGAGATCCGCGACGACCACGAGGTGTTCGTCACCGCCACCTCGGTCCTCGTCGCCTACGACGTGGAGCGCGCGGCTCCTCGCAGGCTGACGGAAGAAGAGATCGTCTACCTCAGGCGCTTCCAGGTCGCCGGCTAGCGCCATGCCGTGAGAGACGCGCACCGCGGGCGCTGGCTGATGCTCGGACTGGGGGTCAACGCGCACGCGAGCGTCACGGTCGGCCTCTTCGGCCTCCCGCTCGTCATGCCGGACATCCAACGCTTCTTCGGCGTCTCGCTGCCCATCGCCGGCGTCATCGGAAACGCCCCTGCGCTCGGTGTCCTGGTCGCCCTCGTCCCGTGGGGCATGCTGGCCGACCGGCGCGGCGAGCGGCTCGTGCTCGGCCTCGGCGTCGGGCTGGCGGCCGTGACGTTCGCCTGCGTGGCTCTGGTCACCCAGGCCTGGGCGGTGATCACCCTGCTGGCGCTGGCCGGCGCGGGAGGCTCGGCCGCGATGGTGGGCGGCGGCCGGATCGTGCTGGGCTGGTTCCAGCCACCCGAACGCGGCGTCGCCATGGGCCTGCGCCAGGTCTCCTACACCCTCGGCATGGCCCTCGCCGCCTTCGTCCTGCCGCCCGTCTCGCGGGCCCACGGCATCCCAGGCGTGCTGGTCGTCTGCGCCGCCGTCAGCCTGCTGGCCGCCGTGCTGGCCGCGCTGCTCCTGGCCGACCCGCCGCACGCGGTCTCCGGCACCCGCCCGCCGTCGGCCGCCTCGCCGTACCGGCAGGCCACGCTCTGGCGGGTGCACGCCACCAGCGCCCTGCAGGCGGTGCCGCAGATCGCGGTCAGCACGTACGGCGTGACCTGCCTGGTCGGCGTCTACCACTGGGACGTCGTCCGGGCGGGGCAACTGTTCGGCGTGGCCGCGATCGGCGGCGCGGCGGCGCGCATCGCGGTGGGCCGCTGGTCCGACCGGACGGGCCTGCGGATGGCGCCGCTGCGGATCCTGACGTGCGCTTCCCTGGTCGTGCTGTCGCTGCTGGTGCTGGGCACCGCCACGCGGTCGTGGCTCGGACCTGTCATGCTCGCCCTGGCCGCGCTGATGACCGTGGCCGGCAACGGCCTGGCCTACCTCGCGGCGGGGGAGCTGGCCGGCCCCGGCTGGGCGGGACGGGTGCTCGGCACCCACAACACGATCCAGAACACCGTCGCCCTGGCCATCACCCCGCTGGCCGGGGTGCTGATCACGAGCGCGGGCTACTGGGCCGGGTTCGCCGCGGGGCTGGCCTGCGCGCTGCTCTCGCTGCCCGTCATCCCCGCCCGCGGCGAGCCGAACGCCCACGGCGCGCCCGGACCGTCCTGATCACCCGGTGCGCAGCCAGATCGCGGTGTCGGGCGGCAGCCGGTCGTCCGCCGCCGGCCCGGTCGCCATCAGCACGCTGTCGTGCGGCGGCAGCCGTACGGGCTCCACTCCGCAGTTGATCGCGCAGGTCAGCGGCCCACGGGTGAAGAAAAGCGCATCCGAGGAGGAATCCAGCCACTCGATGGTGTAAGGAATCGACCCCAGCAGCTCGCGACGGCAGGTCAGGGCCCTGCGGTAGAACTCCAGCATCGAGCCGGGGTCACCGTTCTGCGCCTCGACGCTGAGCGCCCCGAAGTCCGGCGGCTGCGGCAGCCACGGCCGCACCCCGTCGGGGGAGAACCCGTGGGACGCCCCGCCGGACGACCACGGCAACGGCACCCGGCAACCGTCACGGCCGGGCAGCGTGCCGCCCGACTGGAGGAAGACCGGGTCCTGGCGGGCCTCCGGAGGAAGATCCCGCACCTCGGGCAGGCCCAGCTCCTCTCCCTGGTAGAGGTAGGCCGATCCGGGCAGCGCCAGCATGGTGAGCAACGCCGCCTTCGCCCTCGCCGGCCCGGTGCCGGGGTCGTCGGCCTCGTAGCGGGTGCGGTGCCGTACGACGTCGTGGTTGGACAGCACCCAGGTGGCGAACGGCACGGTCGCCAGGGTGTCGTCGATCACCTTACGGAACGCCGTGGCCGACCAGGGGGCCTGCAGCCAGGCGAAGTTGAAGCTCTGGTGCAGCTCGTCCGGGCGGACGTACAGCGCGAGGTCGGCCAGGTCGTCGGTCCACACCTCACCCACGGCCATCCGCTTGCCCGGGTAGCTGTCGAGCAGCTTGCGCCAGTCGCGGTAGACCTCGTGCACCTCGGGCCGGCCCCAGATCGGCGAGGCCGCCTTGAACGACTGGTCCTTGACGTCCGGCAGCCCCTCCTCCTTGTACAGGCCCATCGCCACGTCGATGCGGAACCCGTCGACGCCCCTGTCGAGCCAGAACCGCAGGACGTCGAGGAACTCCTCGTGCACCTCGGGATTGCGCCAGTTGAAGTCGGGCTGTCCGGGGGCGAACAGGTGGAGGTACCACTGCCCGTCGGGCACCTGGGTCCACGCCGGACCGCTGAACGTGGACTGCCAGTTGTTGGGCTCGTCGCGGAAGATGTAGCGGTCGCGGCCCTCGCCGCGCAGCGCCGCCCGGAACCAGGGATGCTCGGCCGAGCTGTGGTTGGGCACGACGTCCACGAGCACCTTCAGCTCGTGGGCGTGCGCTTCGGCGACCAGCGCCTCGAAGTCGGCCAGCGAGCCGAATAACGGGTCGACGTCGCGGTAGTCGGCGACGTCGTAGCCGCCGTCGGCCATCGGCGACGGGTAGAAGGGCGTCAGCCAGATGGCGTCGACCCCCAGCCCGCGCAGGTAGGGGAGGCGCTGCCGGATGCCGGCCAGGTCGCCGACGCCGTCTCCCGAGGCGTCGGCGAAGCTGCGAACGTAGATCTCATAGACGACTGCGTCACGCCACCAGGGGATAACCATGGGGCGGTCATGCCCGCTATGTCGGGGAGTTCACCAAACTGCGGGCCGCGTTGACGAGATAGGTCCAGAGCCGCGTCTCCAGCTCCTCGGGAAGCTCCAGCGAGTCGACCCCGTCACGCATGTGCTTGAGCCAGGCCTCACGCTCCGCCTCGCCGATCACGAACGGCACGTGACGCATGCGCAGCCTCGGGTGGCCGCGCTCCTGGCTGTAGGTGTTGGGGCCGCCCCAGTATTGGATCAGGAACCCCCGCAGCCGGTCTTCGGCCCCCGTGAGGTCTTCCTCCGGGTAGAGGGGGCGCAGCAGTGGGTCCTTCGCGACGCCCTCGTAGAAACGATGAACGAGGCGCCGGAAGGTCTCCTCGCCCCCAACGGCGTCGTAAAAGGAGGTTTCAGTCACGTGCACAAGCCTATGCGTTGGGAACCATGGCGATGCCCGCGGAGTCGAGCGCCAGCTTGACCCTGAGCCGGAGCTCCCGCGCCACCTCGGCCTGCTTGGCGGGCAGCGTCTTGACCGAGACGCGGAACACCAGCCGGCTGTCGGACAGCTGCTCCACTCCGTAGACGTCGGGCCGCTCCACGATCACCGTCTGGCGGAACTCCGGGTCGTCCCACAGCTCGTCGGCCACCTTCCCCAGCAGGTCGCGCACCGCCGAGATGTCGCTGGCGTAGCCGACCGGCACGTCGAGGTAGGCGCGCGACCAGCCCTGCGACTCGTTGCCGACCCGGGTGATGGTGCCGTTGCGGACGTACCAGACGCGGCCGTCGGAGTCGCGCAGCCGGGTGACGCGCAGGGTGACCGCCTCCACGGTGCCGATCGCGGCGCCCACGTCGATCACGTCGCCCACGCCGTACTGGTCCTCCATCAGCATGAACATGCCCGCGATGAAGTCCTTGACCAGCTCCTGCGCGCCGAAGCCGACGGCGACGCCGAGGATGCCCACGCTGGTCAGCAGGGGAGCGATGGGGATCGTCAGCCGGTCGAGCACGGTCAGCACCGCGGTGCCGATGATGACGATCGTGGCGATGTGCCTGAGCACCGAGCCCATGGTCTCGGCGCGCTGCTTGCGGCGCTCGTGCAGCAGGGCGTCGATGCCGTCGGTGGCCGCGCCCTTGCGGAAGCGGGTGGCGATGGAGCCGGTGGTGGCCGCGCGGTTGACCACCTTGGTGATCAACCGGTGCGCGATGTTGCGGATGACGAACCCGAAGATCAGGATCAGGATGACCGTGATGGCGCTGGCGGCGATCGGCGCCCAGACCGCGCCGTCGAAGAGGCTGGCGAGTGTGGAGCAGATGATCGTGTCGCCCTGACAGGTCGTCGCCATCTGCTGGCTCACCTGGTCCAGATCGAGGAGGTCGGAGGTCGGGGTGGGCGAGGGCGATGGCGCTGGTGTCGCCAGCATGAACACGGGGTGAATCCCTCTCCGTAAAAGCGATTCGGTCGGCGGTCTTCTGGACCTATTTTGGCCCAGAAGAACCGCCGACCGAACCGGCCGCCGTCACATCACGCCGGGGAAGACGGGGTCGTCAGGGTTTCGTGGCCGCGGAGGGCGAGATCCTGACGCTCCGGTGACGGACGGCTCGGACGGGACACGCACCCGGAAGCATGTCCCGTGCCGTTCCGGGGAGGGGACCACCCGCCGGATGACCGGAAGGCGGCTTGTTCCGTACGGCTCACCGGCCGTACGCGCATCTGATCGGTCGTGGTCCGGAACCGGCGGGATGACCAGGACCCGTTGAGGGGCCTCCGCACCGGCCATCCCGCCGGCTCCCTGTGGCCGCAGCGGGTGCGGTGAGCCGTGGTGGCTGCGCTCCACCCGGGTCACCGCCCTGTCACTCCCCCACTGCGGCGAGCACTCGCGCGACCTTCGTCGCCGCACCAGCCGGGTCATCGGCCGTGTGCATCCGCTCGCCCCACGACCAGCAGTACCACCAGTCCGGGAGGTCGGAGACCGCAGTCGGCCGACAGGTGACGTTCTCGGAGAGGCTCGTCGCGTTGGGATTGATCACGCGTACGAACAGCCGTCCGCTCTGGGTCCGGACCACACGTGCGAGCAACCCGCGTGCGCCGAGCTCTGACACCAGGCGCTCGAGGTGCCCGGAATTGTCGTCCCCCACCTTTCGTCCCTCCCTTGAATCGTTGCTGGTGGGCCAAAGATGACTCAAGTCGGTCCGCTACGCAATGCTGCATCTGTGCTCACAGGGAGTCGCTATCTCCCTAGTGGGATGTAAGAAACAGTCCGCCGGAGGACGATCCTTATCCGTAAACTTCAGGCGGGCGTTTTCTTCCTGCCAACACTGGTTCATAGTCTTAGGTAGTCACAGTGCAACCTGGAGGCTACGCTCAGTCATCGGTAGCGGACCGGTCGGGACGTGTGTGAGAGGGGCCGGGATGTCCGGCAGGCAGCACAGGGAAACAGAGATGGCACGGCGGATTCGGGCCAAGGGCCTGGCCGCGGGTCGCACCGCCGCGCAGATCGCCGAAGAGATCCACGAAGCCTGCTCCCCGCAGTTCGGCACCACGAAGATCAAGAGTCACCGTCTCTCCTACGGCATCGCGCTGGCCGACGTCATCGAGCAGGTGAGAGCCCTGTTCGAGCGTGACTCCAAGGGGCCGCCCGGCATCGGCGAGACGCTGCTGTCGGCCTACGAGAGCGGGCTGAAGCGACCGGGTCCCGAATACCTCCACTACCTGTGCACCGTCTACCGGGTCGAGCCGTCGGTGCTCGGCTACGACGGGCCGTGCATCTGCGGTCACGGCCACCGGATGCCCGGGGTGATCGGCGGCGACGTCAAGGAGCGGTCCGCGACATCCGCGCAGGCGCGCGATCTGCTGGCCTCCTCGCGGGAGGAGCCGGGGCGCGACAACGAGGAGGACGAGAACGTCCTGCGGCGCACGTTGCTGCAACTCCTGGCCAACAATCCCGAGGCGAAGCTCGACGGGCCGGTCCTCGGCGCGGTCGAGGGCATCAGGCGGCGGATGGACGACACGCTCGTCTCGGCCACGGTCTCCGCCGCGATGCTCGACCAGTGGGAGGAGGCCACGCTCAGTTTCGGCCGCCAATACTCCACCACCGCGCCCCTGCGGCTGCTCTGCGACGTGCTGCTCGAACTGAGCGCCGTCCGCAACGCCATGTCCTGCCGCCAGCCGATCGACCTGCAGGAACGCCTGTGCCGCATGAGCGCGCAGCTGTCCGGGCTGAGCGGCATGATCATGATCAATCTGGGTGACCACCGGCTGGCCCGCTCGTTCTTCCGCACCGGCCGCACCGCCGCCGACGAGACCGGCGACCGCGCCCTGCGCGCCTGGGTGACCGCTCGCGAGGCGCTCGTCCCGCTCTACTACGGAGACGCCCGCGAGGCGCTCAACCTGGCCAAGAAGAGCCGCGACCTGGCCGGCCAGACCCCCTGCGCCGCGCAGGCCATGGCCCCGGTCGTCGAGGCCCGCGCGCTGGCCATGCTGTCGGGCACCGACAGCAAGAAGGAGGTCGTCGACCAGGCCAAACGCGCACTCGCGCGGGCCCGCAACGCCTTCACCCACATGAAGAGCAACGAGCAGGAGGACATGGCCTTCGGCTACACCGAGCGCCAGCTCTACTTCTACCAGGGCGACGTGCTGACCAAGCTGGGCCAGACCCTGGAGGCCGAGGTCGTGCTCGACCAGGCGCTCGACAAATACCAGGACCACATCCTCGACCAGACGCTGATCAGGCTCGACCGCGCCCAGTGCCGGTTGATCGAGGGCGACCTCACCGACGCCCTCGAGATCGGCACCCAGGCGCTGGCCCTGCTCGGCCCCGAATACCGCACCGACTTCATCATGCGCCCGGCGCTCGCGCTGGAGCAGTCGATCCTCGCGCGTGACAGAAACCATCCCGGTCTGACCGCCTTCCAGGCGCAGCTCCGCCCGTCCGTGGCCCTCGGCGAGGGGCGTGGCGGTGCATGAAGCCGAAGATCCGGCGCTATCGCTGGTCTGACCTCGACACGATCCTCGCCCTGCACCAGATCAGCCTCGCCGAGGTGGGCCTGACCCCCGGCGACGGGGTCTACTACGATGACGACTTCCCGCGCATCCAGGAGATCTATCTGGCCTGTGGCGGAGACTTCCTCGTCGGCGAGGTGGGCGGGCGCGTCGTGGCCATGGTCGGGCTGAAGCCCATCGACTCCGAGACGGCCGAGCTGTGCCGGCTCCGGGTCCATCCGGAGTTCCAGAGGCGGGGTTTCGGCACCGCCATGCTGGTCGCCATGGAGAGCAGAGCGGTGGAGCTCGGCTTCCGGAGCATGCGCGGCGACACCACGCTCCGGCAGGAGGCCGCCCTGGTGCTCTACGAGCGGTACGGCTGGCGGGAGATCTCCCGGTGCCCCGTTGGCGACAACGTGGTGGTCTATCTGGAGAAGCGGCTGGTGCCCGCGGCGGCGATCGAACGCTGACGCTCCTGTCCCGTTGAAGGCGCATGTCCGCACTCGCACGCCTAACCTGCGGAAAACGAAGAAATGGCAGGCGTGTGGCGGAATGGCCGGTTCGACTTCGGCAGCGGATAAGGATGTACGAACCTGTGGGTGAGGCACTTACCTCCGGGTGGTAGAGGAACATCACCGGCTGCTGGCTGTACATCCATGGCTGCGTTTTGTAGTGAGATGCTTCGGCCATGGCAGTCGTGCCCGCTCCCCGACCCCTCCTGGGAGCCGTGCTTCTGTTGTTCGTCAGCGCCGCTTGGGGGTCGGCGTTCCCGCTGATGAAAGATCTCATCCTCCGCTTACCGGTCGAGGACCTGTTGGCCGAGCGCTACATGATCGCGGCGCTGACGCTGCTCGCGCTCCGGCCCAGGTGCCTTCGGGGGCTGTCACGGCGCACCTGGGGCATCGGGGTGCTCCTCGGCGTCGTGTTCGGTGTCGGGCAGACGGCCCAGGCGGTCGCGCTGGACAGCCTGCCCTCGGCCGTGTCGGGGTTCGCCGTCGGGTGCAGCGTGGTGATCACGCCGCTGCTGGCGCTGGCCCTGTTCCAGACCCGGATACTGCGACGGGTCTGGGTGGGGGTCGGGCTGGCGCTGGCCGGCATGACCGTGTTCACGCTGCTGCGCGGGGTCGGTGAGCAGGAGATCTCGCTGCTGGCGCTCGGGATGACGCTCTGCGCGGCGGCGCTCTACGCCGGGCACACACTGCTGCTCGCGTGGTTCTCGCGCACGGGCAAGGCCTTCAACGCGTACGCGCTCACCGTGATCCAACTGGCCACCATCGGCGTCATGAACGGCGTCTTCGCCGCCCGCGACGGCTTCGACCTGCCGGCCACGGTGTCCGACTGGGCGATCCTGGCGCACCTGTCGGTCGTGTCGTGCGCGCTGGGGTTCCTGGCGCGCTCGTACGCCCAGGCGTACCTGTCGGCCGTGCCCAGTGCGGTGCTGATGTCGTCGCAGCCGCTCTGGGTGACGCTCATCGCGGTCGTCTGGTTCGACGAGCCGCTGAGCTGGAGCATGATCGTGGGCGGCGCGCTGCTGGCCGCCGCGATGCTGCTGGCCGTGCCCTCCGTCAACGCCCCGCCACGGGTCAGGCCCGAGGCCTCACGTGACCGCGAGCTGCTGGCCGTGTCCCGGCAGGCCTCGCAGCGGCTGGCCGACCTGAAGATCAAACGGAACGATCCGTTGAAGCTGGGCGCCGAACCCGTTCCGTTCATCGCGAAGAGCGCCTGCGCGAGAGACCAGGCGTGCCGGTGGGACGGGCATTCGGGCAAGGGCAGCAGAGAGCCCAGCCTGGAGAGGCTGATCGAACGGGCCACTCTTATCGTCCGCGCGCGAAACGTGTCCGGGCCTGGCTGCTGCCAGTCGGTCACCCTGCTGGGACGATGTCTCTGCGAGCTCATGGAGGAATCCGAGCAGGCCAGAATGGCGGCGAAGCCCTGCTGGTTTCGTGCCAGATAGGTCGTTCGCGCCTGCTACATAGCAGGCGCTTTTTGGCAATTAACATCGCACTTATTAGTCCCAAAACTTGATAAGCGTTGAAGTGTCCGAATAATGGTGGAATAACCCCATGTGGAGGCACGCCATGAAGCGGATCGTCGTACGTAAGCCAGGCACTGCGAAGCTCACCGGGACCTCCAGCGTCATACACAAGGGGTGACCGAGGACAGGTCCCACCTCGAGGCTCAGGGCGTGCCCAACGCCCGAACCGGGGCCGTGCGGCTGCTGATGCCGATGATCGACGGGCACCGGCGACCGCACGGCCCCTACACGGTCGGCTCGGCGTTGCTGCACCATCTGGTTCCCGGAGCTCTGGAACGTTCCCCTGGCGAGGTGGCGGCTCACGACATCGAGATCCGCGCGGTCGCGCCCGGCCTGGGAGATCGGGTGGCCGCCCGGCGGATCGCCATCGACGCGGGCCTGCCCGACGACGAGCGCATCCTGGTGCCCGCACCCCGCCGCACGCTGCGGCTGGCCAACGGGGTCACGGACTTCGTGCGTGCCGTGGTGCCGCCCGGCAGGACGCTGGTGGTGTGCAACGGCGACCAGGCCGACCCGACGGACACCGAGCTGCTGGAGGTGATGGCGCGCAGGATCCCATCACGCCAGCTGACCATCGTGGTCCAGCCCGACGGGCCGGAACCTCCCGAGGACTCACGCGACGCCGGGCAGCTGTGGGAGATCGTCGACCGGTGCGTGCGGGAGGGTTTCCTGCACGCGGTGGTCGAGCTGGGCAGGCGCGGGCTGGCGCGCACCGAGCCGGGCGGCACGCCGTGGTGGCGCTTCGCCCAGCGCACCGCGACCGCGCTGGGCGGGCTCGGGCGCACCGGCGAGGCCCGCGAGGTGTGGGCGTCGGTACGCGGGTCGAGCCAGGATCCGGGCATGCACGCCGCCGCCGCGTACGGCATGGCGATGCTCGAAGCCCGCCACCCCGACCCCGCGCGGCGTGACCTCACCGCGGCCCGAGGCTGGATCAACGAGGCGATCGCGATCTCCGGGCTGCTGCCCGACCCCGCGGAGCGGGCGTTCAAGCTGGGCTTCGACCGCAACGGGCTGGCGCTGATCGAGCTGCGGGAGGGGCGCCGGTCGGCCGCGCTCGCGCTGGTGGAGTCGGCCCTGGAGCTGGCCCGCGAGCTGGGGGAGCGTCATCCCGTGCACCGGATGGTGCTGCTGGCCAACCGCGCCCGGCTGCTCGCGGGGTTCGGGCGCGCCAAGGAGGCGCTGGAGGACTACGCGGCGGCGATCGCGATCGACCCGGTGTTCCCCGACCACTACCTGGAGCGGGGCAACCTGCTGGTCGAGCTCGGCCGGCACGATGAGGCGCTGGCCGACTACGAGAGCGCCATGCGGGCCGGCCCGCCACTGCCCGAGGCCCACTACAACCGGGCCGAGCTGCGGATTCTCCGCGGTGACGTCGAGGGCGCCCTGGCCGACCTGGACAGGGTGATCGAGCTCGACCCGCGTTACCTGGACGCCATCGTCAACCGGGCCGGGCTGCTGGCCGGGCTGGACCGCGACGAGGAGGCCAGGGCCGATGTGACGGCCGGCCTCGCGCTGGCTCCCGGCGACCCTCACTTGCTGGTGGTGCTCGGCCAGCTGGAGACCACGGCCGGGCGGTTGGAGGAGGCTCGCCGGATGCTCGACCGGGCGGTCGAGGCGGCTCCGTCGATGGCGGCGGCCTGGGGGAGCCGGGGAGTGCTGAGGTTCGCGGCAGGGGATCCGGAAGGCGCGCTGCAGGACCTGTCACAGGCCATCGGCCTCGAACCGCTGCCGGACCTGTACGCCAACCGCGCGGTCGCCCTGCGCGCGCTCGGCCGGACGGCGGAGGCGGACGCCGACGAGGAGCGGGCATCGCGGCCGCCTTGACACGCGGCCGCCTTGACACGCGGCCGCCTTGACACGCGGCCGCCTTGACACGCGGCAGCTCTGGAGACGTCGCCGGGCCGGTCCACGATGTCCACCCCTCTCAGGAGAGGTCGTGCGGCGGCTGACCGCGGAGGTCGACGATCGCCTGGATCCACCACAACCAGGTCACGGCCCCCGCCACGCCGACAGCGACCAGGGCGACCAGTGGCTCGCTCAGGACGAACTCCGTCACCAGCGCCACCGAGCTGCTGATCGCCACGGCGAGAGAGGCCGAACCCGCGATCGCCAGTCGGCCGCCTCGCTTCAGCATCCTCTCCTTGAACCGGGTGCGGAACAGCAGCCGATGCTGCACGGCGGGCGTGATGAAGCAGACGGACGCGGCGGCCGAGCCCACCAGTGCGACGAAGTAGAGCGACCGCCCGACGGTGTCCAGCCTGTCGAACCCCACCTGGAAGGGGACGGCGAGCAAAAACGCGAACAGTACCTGCACCCCGGTCACCGCGACGCGCAGTTCCTGCAGGAGTTCGCCGAGTTCGCGGTCGACCTGGGCCTTGCGGCTCTCCTCCGGCTCGCGCTCAGGAAGCGACATCCGGCTCCCTCGCTCTCCTGCACGGCCGTTCCTCGTGCTGCGGCCGATCGGCTAAGACGAGCTGACGCGAAGTGCGTCGGCTCCTGCCTTTTCACCTCCGTCCGGAACGTGAGATGGCTATCAGAAGGATGACGAAGACCGTCACCAGCACACACGTGCCGATGACAGCCGCGGTGGGGCCGTAGTGGGGCAGGTGCGTGTAGACGGCCGGGCCGGCGATGCCGAGGCCTGCCCTGGAGAACCGCATGGGCCTGTCTCCTTCCGGCCCCGTCCCCTTCGACGTCTCGTCTCGTGGCACCGGTCGCGGCCGATGGAGAGCACGGAGGCGGTGACCGCCGCGTCTGATGGTCGTGCTCTCCACCGCGCGACCGGCTGTCAGCTGGGCATGAGCACCTTGTCGATGATGTAGACCATGGCGTTGCGGGTTGGCACGCCACCGCAGACGACGTTGGCATTGTTGATCATGAGCTTCTCGCCGGAGCCCTTCACGGTCAGCTCACCGCCTTGCAGGGTTTTGAGAGTGGCCCCCGTCAGCTCGGCAGGAGTCTTCTTGCCCTCCACCACGTGATAGGAGAGGATCTTGACCAGTTTCTCCTTGTCGGCCATGAGCTTGTCTCGGGTGTCAGCCGGGATCGCCTGAAGGGCCTGGTTGTCCGGCGCGAAGAGCGTGATGGCCTTGGCGGAGTTGAGCTTCTCCTCCAGCCCGGCCTTCTTGACCGCTTGCGAGAGCGTGGACAGCTCGGGGATCTCGGACAGGGCGGTGCCGACTGGCTTGTCCGCGATGCTCGGCAGGCTCTTTTCGACCGAGGCGCAGCCGGGCCCGACCGGCCCGGCACCAGAGGTCGGTGTCGGTGACGTCGTCGATGTGGTTGTCTGCGGTGATGGTGTGATGTGTGATGGTGCGCCGATGGTACCGATGGTGGCGGTCATCGCCAACGCTGTCACGACAAGCACTGACGCCATGCTGATCACCCCGGTTCGAGTGTTGTGGCGCGAACCCGCCATGCCGTGAGGCGTGCCGGACGCGCGCCGCGGATCTCAATCTTCAGTTTCGGCGGCTTGGCGGAAGGTGGGTGTCACCGTTCGCCTAAGAAAGCCACAACATGTCTTCGCCCACATCAAGAACTACAAGATCTTGCGCGCATCCGGGCCGTGGAGCGTTCGCGGGTGGCCGCCTTGACACGCGGGCCGGTCCGATGGAGTCACCGGGCTGCCCGAGCTGCGCGAGGCGGTGGACGGCGGCCACTGGCGGCAGGACCGCGAGGCGCTCGGCCAGGTGCGCTCGGCGGAGGCGACGGGCGGCCGAGTAACGCAATCCGGGCAACCGGTTTACGGAGTGGGATCGATGCCGGGGCGGGCTAGCGCGACCCGGGGAGGAGCAGGGTCTTGCCGGTGACCGCACGCGCCTCGATCGCGGCGTGCGCCTCGGCGGCCGACTCCAGCGGCAGGGTGAGGCCGATCGTGGGCCGCAGGCGACCCTCGGCGGCCGCGGCCAGCGCCTCCCGGGCCAGCTCGCGGTGATCGGCCGGTGGCCAGGTCACCGCGGTCACCCGGGGATCGGGCGTCGTCATCGGACCGCCCGCCATGCCGTACACGCTCAACCGCCCCCCGTCGCGCAGCAGGCCCTGCGCCGCCGCGCCGATCTCGCCGCCCACACCGTCGAACACCACGTCGAGCTCCCCGGTCGCGGCACGTATCCGGTCCGCCCAGGCGGGGTCGGTGTAGTCGACGGTCAGCTCGGCCCCCAGCTCCTCGGCCAGGCGGCGTTTCGCGGGACTGCTCGCCGCGCCCACCACGCGCGCCCCCGCGGCGGCGGCGAGCTGGACGAGCAGGCCGCCCACCCCGCCGCCGGCCGCCTCGACCAGCACCCACTCGCCGGGCCGGGGCGCGGCGGCGCGCATGAGGCCGACGGCGGTGCGCCCGTCGGCCAGCAGCGCCACCGCGTCCTGCGCCGACAACCCCTCGGGCACCGGGATCAGGTCGCCCGCGTCGGCCACCGCGAGCTCCGCGTAGCCGCCCGAGCCTCCCAGCGTGCTCACCACCCGCGCCCCGGTGGCCGGCACGACGCCCGCGACCCCGTTGCCCAGGATCACCGGCAACTCGACGCGGCGCGGACCACGGTCGGCCCGCAACTGCGTCTCGACGAACGTGATGCCCGCCACCTCCACCTCGACCAGCACCTGTCCCGGCCCCGGGACCGGATCGGGCACCTCCTCGACGACCAGCGCCTCGGGTCCTCCGTATTTCCTCAACACCACCGCGCGCACGACGCACCCTCCTTAACCGGAGCGCTCTGCTCCGGTAGGAATCTATATCGGAGCGCTCCGCTCCGCAACGCGGCTATCCTGTTCCCATGAGCACGGCGGGCACGGGCGGGCGCGGCAGGCGGGCCGAGGCCGCCAGAAACGACCTCAGGCTGCTGGAGGCCGCCCACGAGGTGTTCACCACGCAGGGCTTCGACGCGCCCGTGTCGGCCATCGCCAAGCGGGCCGGCGTCGGCATGGGCAGCCTCTACCGCCGCTATCGCACCAAGGAGGAGCTGCTCCAGCGCCTCTGCCTCATCGCCATGGAGCGCGCCGTCACGGCGGCCGAGGACGGCCTGGCCTTCGCCGACCCGTGGGAAGGGCTGGCGCACTACGTACGCACCTGTGTGGGATTCGGATCGGGCGCGCTCGCCCCCGTCGCCGGCACCATCGAGGTCACCGAGGAGATGGGGACCACCGCCCGCCGGGCCATCGAGCTGGCCGACCGGCTCGTCACCCGGGCCCGCGAGGCCGGTGTCCTCAGAGACGACGTGACCGCGCTGGACATCTCCCTGCTCATGGAGCAGTTCAGCCGCCCCGCCCCCGGCCCGCCCAGCGAGCAGCACCGGCACGTCAAGCGGCGCCTGCTGGCCATCACCCTCGACGGCCTGCGTGCCCCCGGCGTCACCCCGCTGCCCGGAGACCCGCCGGGCGTCGACTGGTACGAAGGCCGTTGGCGGACCACCCCGTAGGACTACGGTTGGACGCGTGGGTTTCGACGAGCTGCTACACGATCTCCAGCAGGGAGCCAGCGCCCAGGCCGCGGGCATCAGCCGCGGCTACGGCGGGCCCCCCGCGCGTTCCATGAGCGTCAAATCCGGCCTGGCCCGGCTGCGCTGCGCCTCGCTGCTCAAACCCCTGTACGCGTGGGTGACGGCCGGCCACATCCCCGACGACGAGCGCTGGCGGCGGCACGCCGAGCCCGCGGTCGTGGTCTCCTCCAACACCGACACGCTCAACCTGTGGCTCGCCGTGGGCCCCCGCGTCATCCTCGACGACCTCTACCAGCGCACCGGCATCGTGTGGACCCCGCCCAACGGCGACCCGTCGAGGTTCGGCTCCGTCGAGGTGGCCGCCGACGAGGTCGCCACCGCCTACGCCGCGCTCGCCCAGGCGGCCGTCGCGGGCGACCCGGTGGCGGCGACGGTGCTGGACTGGATGCGTCAGGTCGAGGGCACGCAGGCCTACGGCACGCGCGAGGCTCTGCACGCGCCCGAGGCCGGGATCAAGTGCGGCTGGTACGGCGCCCCTGACGAGAGTTGCCTGCGCACGCATGCCGTGGCCGTCCTGCCGAGGGGCGGCACCCGGGCCACGGTCGTGGTGGGCATGACCGCCCAGCCCTACACCGACGAGCGCGAGCGCGAGATCTACCAGGCCAGAGTCGGTGAGGGGCTGCCGGTCGAGGCCGAGCACGAGAAGGTCGCGGGGCCCCTGCTGCGCCGGCTGATGGCCACCACCTTGGCCGAGCTGGGCCACCGGGCGCCATGACGGGCCGACGGCGAGCCATCGACGGCGGCCACGCAGGCCAGGGTCCAGGCCGGCGTGCAGGCCGGCGTGCAGGCCACCGTGCAGGCCACCGTGCAGGCCACCGTGCAGGCCGGCGTGCAGGTCAGCGTGCAGGTCAGCGGCGGCCGGTGAGTTTGGCCACCACCTCGGCCAGCTCGGGCGGCTCGACCCCGTCCGGCATGCTCTCCAGCCAGGCGTAGCCGAGATAGGCCTCGCTCTCCTCCGGCGTCAGCGCGCCCGGGTCGACCTCCGGCCCGGCCTCGTCGAAACGCGCCAGAAAGAACGGCTCCGTCGTCACATATCTCACGCCGAGCCACCGGAAGTCGCGCTGGACCTCGACCCAGACATCCTCCACGACCGAGCCGGGCAGCCCGGTCTCCTCGGTCAGCTCTCGCCTGGCCGCCTCCAGCGGCGTCTCGCCCGGCTCGAGCCCGCCACCCGGCGGCTCCCAGATCGCCTTCCCGCTCACCCGGTCATGCCAGTGCATCAGCAGCACCCTGCCCTGCCCGTCGAGGCACACCACCCGCGCCGCCCGCCGATCGACACCCTCCACCGGTCACCCTCCGTAGGCTCAGCGTTTCATGGCGCCGTCGGCGATGGCGTCGGCCGCCTCGCCGATGGCCATGCCGACGATCTCCAGCCGCCGCACCAGCTCGCGTTCCTTCATCGCGTCGGCCGTCAGCTCGCCGGAGAAGATGCGGGAGATCTCGTACTGGTACATCCGCCTGATCGCGCCGCCCGTCTTCTTCGCCTCCAGGGCGTCGTGCACCACGGCCGAAGGGCGGGAGGCGAAGTCGCGCACGGCGTTCTCCAGCGCGTCGATGCCGGTGATGACCTGGTCGAGGAGCGGGGTGAAGCGGATCTGGTCGGGGACCCGGTAGAGGTGGGACTCGCGGACGAAGTCGCGCAGCGAGTCGAGCACGTCGTCGATCGAGCGTGACAGCCGGAAGAGGTCCTCGCGGTCGATGGGGGTGACGAGGGCGGTGCGCAGCTCCTCGACCAGGCGGCGGCGCTCCTCGTCGCCGAGGTGCTCGATCGCGCGCATCTGCTCGTGCGCGCCCGTCCGGCCGACCTCGCCGCCGATCATGGCCATGGCCAGCCAGGCGCCCTCCTTGGTGGCTTCGAGCTGCCCCAGCAGGGCCTCGGTCAGCGCGCTGTCCATGCGTCCGGTCATCAGGTCGCGGATGCGCCGAAGTCGCTTCATCGGCCTCCTTTCGCGGCTCATGTCCTGGCCAGGATGAAGGCCACGACACCGGCCAGCAGGGCGCTCGCTGGGAGCGTCAGCAACCAGGCTACGACGATCTTCACGGCGGCGTACCAGCGGACCCGGCCGCCTCCCTGGGCCACGCCGGCCCCGATCAGGCCGCCGGCGACGGCCTGGGTCATGCTCACCGGCATGCCGATCACGGCGCAGCCGATCACCGCGACGCCCGAGGCCAGCTCGGCCGCCACGCCGTGGAGGGGACGGGAGACGATGATCTCCCGGCTCAGCGTGCGGCCCGCCTTGGGCAGGCCGTACAGGGTGCCGATGCCGAACAGGACCGCCACCAGCGACGTGTACGGCAGCGGCGCGTTGGTGAAGCCCAGCGCGATCATGAAGACGGCCAGCATCTTCTGCCCGTCGTTGGCGGCGTAGGCCACGGTCTGCAGCAGGAAGCCCGCCCAGTGCCAGCGCCCCAGCCCGCGGGCCGAGGTCAGCTGGACCAGCAGCCGCGTCATCCCCCAGGCCAGCAGCCCGCCGACGAAGGGCGCGGCCAGCCCGAAGGCCAGCACCAGCACGACGGAGCCGCCGGACACGGGCAGCCCCCAGCCCAGCCCGGCCCCGGTGAGCCCGCCCACGATGGCCAGCGTGAGGCTGGTCGGACGGCCCCTGGCGCTCAGCGCCGTCACCACGACCAGGGAGGAGAGCACCGCGACCGTCATCGCCGTCTTGCCGCCCGGCCCCTCGAACGTGGCCAGCCTGGTGACGAACGTCAGCGCCACCGCGTGGGTGACCAGAGGCATCAGCGCCACCATCACGACCAGCGTGGCGATGCCGGTCATCGGACGTACCGTGGGGAGCTTGAGCCCGGTCGCGAGCAGCGCGCCGCCGTCGTTCATGCCCGACACGAACGCGAACAGCGAGGCGACCGCGACGAGTATGGCGAGGTCCAATGGCGCCTGCTCCCCCTCTCCCTGACCGGCCATCCCATCATGGCCCACGCCAGAGTCACCTGGGTGACGGGTAATCTCGTACTCACCGGCGGCCCGGTGGCGACGCCAGGTAACCTGCCCGGATCAGCTCGGGCGACGCCCCTCCGATCCATGTCCGTGAGAGTGAACCATGACCTCAGCCGAGTACGTCCTGACCCTGTCCTGTCCCGACCGGCCGGGTGTGGTGGCCGCCGTCTCCGGGCTGCTCGCCGGGCACGGCGGCAACATCATCGAGAGTCAGCAGTTCGGAGACCGGGTCGAGCAGCGGTTCTTCATGCGGGTGCAGTTCGCGTCCCCGCTGTCGGAGGACGAGCTCCGGGCGGCGTTCGCCGCGCTCGCGCCGGAGTTCGGCATGGAGTTCGAGCTGCGCGACGTGGCCAGGAAGCCACGGGTGCTGATCATGGTGAGCAAGTTCGACCACTGCCTCAACGACCTGCTCTACCGGGTGCGCTCCGGGAGCCTCGACATCGAGATCGCCGGCGTCGCCTCCAACCACCCCGACCTGCGTCCGCTCACGCAGTCGTACGGCATCGACTACCACCACCTGCCGATCACCCCCGAGACCAAGGGCAGGCAGGAGGCCGAGGTGCTGGCGCTGGTCGAGCACTATCAGGTCGATCTGGTGGTGCTGGCCCGCTACATGCAGGTGCTGTCTGAGGACCTCTGCGCGAAGCTGGCGGGCAGGGCGATCAACATCCACCACTCGTTCCTGCCGTCGTTCAAGGGGGCCAAGCCCTACCACCAGGCCCACAACCGGGGCGTCAAGCTGATCGGGGCGACCGCCCACTACGTCACGTCCCACCTGGACGAGGGGCCGATCATCGAGCAGGAGGTGGCCCGCGTCAACCACAGCCACTCGCCCGACGACCTCGCGGCCATCGGGCGCGACGTGGAGTGCGTGGCGCTGGCCCGGGCGGTCAGGTGGCACTGCGAGCAGCGGGTGCTGCTCGACGGCCACAAGACCGTCGTCTTCCCTCGCTGAGGTCGGGCGGCCCGCCCTCAGGGCCGGTACGTCCCGAAGTACCAGACGTTGCCGAAGGGATCCTTGCAGGCGTACTCCCGTGACCCGTAGGGCTGGTCGACGAGACCCATGGTGATCTCGGCCCCCGCGGCCTTGGCCCGGGCCAGGTGCGCGTCGGGGTCGGCTACGGCGATGTAGACGCCGGGCCCGCCGGGGGCGCCCTCCCCGATCATGATCATGTCGTTCTCGACGAGGAGCTCGGCGTGGTTGACGACGCCCTGGTCGTTCTTCGACACCTCGTGCGCCCGGAAGCCGAACGCCGAGGTCAGGAAGTCGAGCGCGGCCGGGCAGTCCTGATAGCGGACGAGCGCGTAGACGGTTCGCTGCATGACCTCAGTCTGCGCGCGGCGGCTTGCCGGGTCTTGGACGAATCTGACCGGGCGTCAGGTCGCCCAGCGCCCTGAACTCGCGGTTCAGGTGCGCCTGGTCGTAGAAGCCGCACGAGGCGGCCACCTCGGCGATCGGAGTTCCCGCCCGCACCAGGCGGGCCGCCCGCTCGAACCGGATCACCCTGGCCGCGGCCTTGGGCGTCAGCCCGACCTGGTCGTGGAAGCGGGCGACGAGGTGGCGGTGGCTCCAGCCGAGCGAGTCGGCCAGCCGCGACACCCTCAGGGCGCCGCCGGAGCCGAGCAGCCGCGCCCAGGCCCACGGCACCTCGGGGCCGAGCTCCGGACCCGTCAGGATCCGCCGGGCCAGCAGCCGATCGGCCAGCGCCAGCCGGTCCGTCCACGACGGCGTCTCGGCCAGGCGGGCGACGGCGGCGCGGGCCCACGGGCCCAGCACGTCCTCGACCGGCACCACCACGTTGGTCAGGTGCCGCATCGGCAGGTCGTACAGCCGCCGCGCCCCGAACGGCGTGAGGAACACCTGCACGCCCTCGGCCGGCTCGCTCGTACGGGTCAGCGTGAAGCGGTCGCCGAGCCCGCCGGCGAACGACGTGACCGGCCGGCCGTCCACCTCGGTCGGCGCGCCGAATCCCAGGATGAGCACCGCGCCCGGCATGGCCGCCTCGCTCCGGGTCACCGGCCGCTCGTAGTGCTCGTGGTAGGCGGTCAGCCGGGTGACGTAGGGCCGCAGGGCAGGGCTGGGGGTGGCCTCGACCATGGCCAGCCCCAGCGTGCTCATGTCCTGGACTATAGGCCGGTGTGCCTGGCCAGGAAGGTGAGAGTGTCGGCCGACAGGTCGACCGTGCGGCTCACCGAGCGGGCGCCGTGGCCCACCTCCGTCTCGTTGCGCAGCAGGATCGGCCGGTCGGACGCGGAGGCGTGCTGCAGCGCCGCGCACATCTTCCACGCGTGCAGCGGGTGCACGCGGGTGTCGGACTGGAAGACGGTGAAGAGCGTCGCGGGGTAGGACACTCCCTCGCGGACGTGGTGGTAGGGGGAGTAGGCCCGCAGCCAGCCGAACTGCTCGGGGTTGGCGGCGGAGCCGTACTCGACGTTCCAGGTGGCGCCCAGCCCGAACAGCTCGAACCTGATCATGTCGAGCAGCGGCGCCGAGCAGACGACGGCGGCGTAGAGCTCCGGGCGCTGCGTCAGAGCCGCGCCCACGAGCAGGCCGCCGTTGGAACCGCCGGAGATGCCCAGTTGCGCGGGCGTGGTGACGCCGGTCTCGATGAGGTGCTCGGCCGCGGCGTGGAAGTCGTCGAAGACGTTCTGCTTGTGCGCCAGCATGCCCGCCCGGTGCCAGTCCTCGCCCTCCTCGCCGCCGCCGCGCAGGTTGGCGATCGCGTAGACGCCGCCCGCCTCCACCCAGGCCAGGATCGACGCGGAGTAGCCAGGGGTCATCGACAGGCCGAAACCGCCGTAGCCGTACAGGATGGCGGGCCGCGGGCCTTCGGCGTCGACGGGCGCGATCACCAGCATGCGCACCGGAGTGCCGTCCTTGGACCGGTAGACGACCTGCGAGGTGCGCACCTCGGGCACGTCGACGGCGCCCGGCGAGGCGGCCCAGAGCGTGGTCTCGCCCGTTCGCGCGTCGTAGCGCTGGATCGTCGGCGGCGTGACGTTGTCGGTGTAGCCGAACCACGCCTCGTGGCCGCCTTCGGGCCGCTCGGAGATGCCGCCGATGGTGCCCAGGCCGGGCGTGGGCACCTCGCCGATCCGCTCGCCGGTGGCCAGGTCGTGGACGGTGATCTCGCTGATGGCGTGGCGGGTCCAGCCGACCAGCATGACCGGCCGCTCCAGGTCGTCGAGGATGGCGAAGTCGGACAGCACCGCCTCGGGGTCCTCGGGGATCAGGTCGCGCCAGGTGTCGAAGCCGGGCGTCGCCGGGTCGGTGACGCAGACCCGGGCCCGCGACGCGTCGCGGTCGGTGTGGACGTAGAGCCTGCCGTCGCGGCCGAACACGAGCCCGGTCTGGGCGTCGACGCCCTCCTGCACGACCCGCAGCTCGGGACTCTCGGCCGGCGACGCCTCCAGGTCGGCCACCCACAGGTCGTTGCGCGGAGCCGTGCCCTCGCTGGCGGAGACCTGCAGCCAGCGGCCGTCACGCGACACCGAGACGCCGTAGTAGTTGGTCATCTTCAGGCCGTCACCGAAGATCATCACGTCGTCCTCGGTGGACGTGCCGACCCGGTGCAGGTAGACGCGGCGGTGGAACTGCGCCTCGTTCTCCGGCACCTCGGTGCGGGGCAGCCGGCGCACGTAGTAGAACGCCTCGCCGCCGGGCAGCCACGCGATGGGGGAGTAGCGGCAGCGGTCGATCGGCCCCTCGACCCGGACCCCGGTGGCCACGTCCATGATGTAGAGGATCGACTCCTCGTCGCCGCCCACCGAGAGCTGGTAGGCCAGCAGCCTGCCCTCCTTGTCGGGCTGCACGGCGTCGAGCGTGGTCAGGCCCGACGGGTCGATCGCCATCGGGTCGATCAGCGCCCGCTCGGCGCCGTCGGGATCGACGACGTAGAAGACGGCGTGCTCCTGCTCCGGAGTGCGGCGGCTGAAGAAGTGACGTTCGCCGCGCCAGGCCGGGGGACCCACCGAGCCCGACTTGAGCAACTCGCCGATGCGCTGCTTGAACCGCTGCGGGCCGTTCTCCCGCCGGAACAGGTCGGCCTGCGCGAGCAGCCACCCCTTCGTCTCGGGGCTGTCGGGATCCTCCAGCCACCGGTAGGGGTCTGGCACGGGGGTCTCGTGCAGGAGCTCGACGGTTTCCTCGCGGCGTGCGGTCGGGTAAGGCTCTCGGGTCATGTCCCGAACCCTACTGGCAGCGGACACGCGTAAAGCCTGGGTGATAGGGGCATAAAACGTATCGTGCGTCCCTCTGGTCATTCCGGCTGGAGGTTATGGGGTGGCGGGGACCACGCTGGAAACGCCAGACTTGGTGAGAAGGACGGTGCCGTGGTGTCCATCCGCTGGACCGTCCGGCGGAGGTCCACGTGACGGAAGCGTCCATGCCCCAGGAGGGGCCGACAGCCGGGACATGCCGCGGCATGTCCCCCTTGATACGCGCGCAGCGGGAAGAGGCACGATGATGCGCCAAGTCCTGCTGCTGAACGCCACCTATGAGCCACTCACCACGCTCTCGCTGCACCGCGCGATCGTGCTCGTGCTGCGGGAGAAGGCCGACGTCGTGCACCGCGACGGCCGGGGCGCGGTCCTGCGCTCCGCCAGTTGCACGCTCGACGTCCCCTCGGTGATCCGGCTCCGAAGATACGTCCGCATCCCTTACCGGTCACGCATCCCGCTGACCCGGGCGGCGCTCATGCGGCGCGACGACTATCGCTGCGCCTACTGCGGCCTGCGGGCCGAGACCATCGACCACGTCGTGCCCCGGTCCCGTGGTGGTCCCCACACCTGGGAAAACTGCGTCGCCTCGTGCACCACCTGCAACCACCGCAAGGCCGACAAGTTCCTGGAGGAGCTGGGGTGGACGCTGCGCGTCGCCCCGGCGGTGCCACGGGGCGCTCATTGGCGGCTGATCGGCGCCTCACTCGTCGGTGACCCCCAATGGGCGCCCTACCTCGAAGCGGCAGCCTGACGCGTGGGCCCGGATCCGGCTGGATCCGGGCCCGATAACGTTTCGCCGCCGCGCGCCGCCGGCTGGCAGGATCCACGCATGTGGAGCTTCACCGCTGACGTCGAGGCCTATGCCAGGGCCGCCGAGCCGTTCCTGCCGGCCGACCCGGTGAGCAACGCCGTCTACCGGTCGATCGGTTACCGGCCGGTGGCCGACTACGCGCAGGTGACCTTCGCGTCCTGACGTAACCTGTGCTCATGCCGCGTTACGACTTCCGCTGCCGCGCCTGCGGCTCCACGTTCGAAGTGTCTCGTCCCATGTCGGCCTCCGACGACCCGGCCTCCTGCCCGGAGGGCCACGACGACACGGTCAAGCTCCTCACGACGGTCGCCATGACCGGCGGAGCCGCCGCGCCCCGGCCCACCGGTGGTGGTGGCGGTGGCTGCTGCGGTGGTGGATGCTGCTCCTGACCTGAGCCGGCTCGGCGGTGAGGTCTTTCACCGCCGAGCCGTGCCACGCCGCGGAGCGTCACTGGTCTGAGCGTGGCGGGTCAGGCGCCGGTCAGCTCGCGGGCTCGAGGGCGGCCCTGCCGCGCCTGCGCCGCTGGAACGGCAGGAACCGGTCGGCCAGGTGGGGGCGCGAGGGAGACAGCGTGGGCTCCACCGCGATGATCCGGTCGAACCTGAACGCCCGGATGCCCCGGCGCATCCTGCACACTCCCACCAGATACCAGTATTCGCGGTGGACCAGGCACGTCACCGGCTCCACATCACGGGTGGTGACGTGTCCGGCGGCGTCGCGGTAGTGGAGCCGGATCATGAGCCGGCTGGTGATGGCGTCGGCGATGAGCCTGGCCCGGGAGGCGACCTCCACGGGCAGCGGGTCGGTGAGCGTCGCGAGGGTGGTGGCGATGACGTCGTCGTCGAGCTCCAGGTGCTCGAACATGTACTGCAGGCCGCGCCGGGCGGTGACGGCCTGGGGGCCCGATCCCAGATGGGCGAGGGAGAGGGCGAGGGCGGCGATCTCGGCGGTCGTCAGCGGGCGGGTGGTGGGCTTCACGACTGTAGCCATACCCAAACAATAGAGATGGCCACTGACATTTTTCGAAAACCTGTACGGCAAGCAAGGCAACCCTGCCCTCGCCGTACAGGTCGGCAAGGGCAGGGTCGCAGGGCGGACGTCAGCGGGAGAGCTGCGTCAGGTCGCGCGAGGCGCCCGTGGAGGCGGACGTGGTCATGGCCGCGTAGGCCTGCAGGGCCACGCTCACCGGGCGGTGACGGTCGCGCGGACGGTAGCCGCCGAGGTCGGCCAGCAACCGCTCACGGCGCGCCGCCAGCTCGGGCTCCGGCACCCGCAGCTCAAGTGTCCGCGACGGGATGTCGATGTCGATGATGTCGCCGTCCTCGACCAGGGCGATCGTCCCGCCCTCGGCGGCCTCGGGGGAGGCGTGGCCGATCGACAGCCCGGACGTGCCGCCCGAGAAGCGCCCGTCGGTGACCAGCGCGCACGCCTTGCCCAGGCCCCTGCCCTTGAGGAACGAGGTCGGGTAGAGCATCTCCTGCATGCCCGGCCCGCCCTTGGGCCCCTCGTAGCGGATGACCACCACGTCGCCCTCGCGCACGCGGTCACCGAGGATGCCCTCGACCGCCTGCTCCTGCGACTCGAACACCACCGCCGGCCCGCTGAACTTCCAGATCGACTCGTCCACGCCGGCCGTCTTGACCACCGCGCCGTCGCGGGCGATGTTGCCGTAGAGGACCGCGAGGCCGCCGTCGACCGTGTAGGCGTGCTCGATGTCGCGGACACAGCCCTCGGCGCGGTCGAGGTCGAGGGAGTCCCAGCGGTTGTCCTGCGAGTAGGGCTTCACGGTGCGGACGTTGCCCGGCGCCGCGTGCCACAGCTCGACCGCCTCCGGCCGCACGGAAGGCGAGCGCGGATCCCACTCGGCGAGCAGGGAGCCGAGCGTGCCGCCGTTGACCGTCGGCACGTCGCGGTGGAGCAGCCCGGCCCGGTCGAGCTCGCCCAGGATGGCCGGGATGCCGCCCGCCCGATGGACGTCCTCGACGTGGTACTTGTTCGTCGCCGGGGCGACCTTGCACAGGCACGGCACCCGCAGCGAGATCTCGTTGATCGCCTTGAGCCCGAAGTCGACGCCCGCCTCGCGGGCCGCGGCCAGGATGTGCAGGATCGTGTTGGTGGAGCCGCCCATCGCCACGTCCAGCGTCATCGCGTTCTCGAACGCCTCGTGGGTGGCGATCGAGCGCGGCAGCACCGACTCGTCGTCGTCCTCGTAGTAGCGGCGGGTGATCTCCACCACCTGGCGGCCGGCGTCCTGGAACAGCCGCTCGCGCCGCTTGTGGGTGGCCAGGATCGTGCCGTTGCCCGGCAGGGCCAGGCCGATCGCCTCGGCCAGGCAGTTCATGGAGTTGGCGGTGAACATGCCGGAGCACGACCCGCAGGTCGGGCAGGCGTTCTCCTCCATCTCCAGCAGGTCGGCGTCGGACACCGACTCGTCGGCCGCGGCGATCATCGGGTCGATCAGGTCGAGCTTGCGGCCCGGGGTCTTGCCGGCCTCCATCGGGCCGCCGGAGACGAAGATCGTGGGGATGTTCAGCCGGAGCGCGGCCAGCAGCATGCCGGGCGTGATCTTGTCGCAGTTGGAGACGCAGATCAGCGCGTCGGCGCAGTGGGCGTTGACCATGTATTCGACGGCGTCGGCGATCAGCTCGCGCGACGGCAGTGAGTAGAGCATGCCGCCGTGGCCCATCGCGATGCCGTCGTCGACGGCGATCGTGTTGAACTCACGCGGGATGGCCCCCGCCTCGCGGATCGCGGCCGACACCACGTCGCCGACCTCGCGCAGGTGCACGTGGCCGGGGACGAACTGGGTGAAGCTGTTGGCCACCGCGATGATGGGCTTGCCGAAGTCGCTTCCGGCCACACCGGTCGCCCGGAGCAGGGCCCGGGCACCGACCATGTTCCTGCCGTGGGTGACCGTACGTGACCTGAGGGCGGGCATTGGGCTTCTCCCATCGCTAGCGAGTCTTCCCATGGTACGGCCACCGCCCGGTTGCTGAGACGGTCGTCCACGGCGTGGACACGAGATCGCGGCTAGGCGGGCAGGCGCACCGCCGCGAGCTGGGTGGCCTGGGCCACCAGGCGGCCCTTGTCGTCCCAGACCAGGGCCGTCTCGTCCATCCGGTCGCCGCCGACGTCCGTGGCCCGCAGCAGCACCCGGATCGGGCCGGGAGCGGGCAGCCGCCGGAGATAGGCGGAGAACTGGATGGTGGGCGCCCATCCCGGCAGGCCCAGGTCGTAGGAGGCAGGGGGCACCGGGTCGAGGGCCACGAGCAGGCTGAGCGGATCCCAGTCGGTGCCGTCCGCCAGGCGCTGCCAGGTCGCGACCACACCCCGCCGGGCGGGCTCGCCGAACGCGAAGGCCAGGTGGCCGGGATGAAGGTGCTGCTCGACCACGTCCATCAGCGGTATGGGGAAGCCGGCTCCCTGAGAGTCGGCGGGCACCAGGAAGCACTCCTGCCTGGGCGGGAGTTCCACCGGCTCGACGCTCGACCACCACGGGCCGGCGTCGTCGAGCGACCCCAGCGTGATCAGCGCCTCCACCCGCGGCCTGCCCTGCTGCGCCAGGGTCGCGCTGACCTGCGCGACGCTCCTGCCGACGCGCAGTGTCCGCACCTGGACGTCGGCGGCGCCCGGTTCGGGCGGCTCGACGAAGGATCCGCTCACCGTGGTCACGTGCGGGTGGCCGGATCCCGCGCTCTCGCAGGCCGCCCGGCCGAGCACCGCGAGCAGGTAGCCGCCGTGCAGCCGGGCGCCGACGCTCCACTGCGCGTCGAGCACCGCGCCGAACTCGCCCTCGCCCCGGGCAGTCACAGCAGTCGCTTCGTGAAATGTCCCCATTGATACCCCTTCCGCAGAAGGTCAGATTGACATCGTTAACTTGATGGCGTCAAGCTAAGACCCATGACCACGACGAGACGCGTGCGCGCCAGGCGTGGAGAGGGCGCGCGGCTGCGCGAGGAGATCCTGCGCGCCGCCGAGGCCCTGCTGGACGAGACCGGCACGGAGGAGTCGCTCACGATCCGCGCGGTGGCCGAGCGGACCGGCGTGTCCACGCCGTCGGTATACCTGCACTTCGCCGACAAGGAAGCGCTCGTCGAGGCCGTGTGCCTGCGGGTCTGGGACGGGCTCGGCAGGATCTTCGCCGAGAACTCCGGCGGCGACCCCTTCCTCGCGCTCGGCAGGTGCGGACGCGCCTACGCCCGTTTCGCGCTCGACCACCCGGTGCAGTATCGGGTGCTCATGATGCGCCCGTCGTCGTCCGAAGGCGTGCACCCGGCCGCCGCGACCTGCTTCGGCCACATGGTCGGCGTGGTCTCCGCCTGCGTCGAGACCGGCGCGCTACGTGGCGACCCCGAGACGCTGGCACTGGGCCTGTGGTCGGCCGTGCACGGCTGCGCCTCCTTGTTCCTCGCCCAGCCGTCGTTCCCGTGGCCCGGCGACAGGGAGGCGCTGATCGACCACATCGTGCGGGTCGCCGGATTCGGCAGCGCGCTCCACGGGCGCCTGCCGCGGCGGCTCCCGCCCAGCGCGGAACTGGCCGGAGAGCTGGACGACCTCGGTGTACGGCTCGCCGCGCGGGCCGAGCCGCCGGCCTAACCCTCGCCGTATCTCGCGGGCAGCACCTGGGCCGCGATCTCGTGGAGCCGCTCGATCTCGGCGTCGGTGAGGGCCCGCTCGCGCTTGGTGATCCACTTGCGGGCGCGGGCGCCCTCGTAGACGTCGACGCCGCGGATCGTCATGATCTTCCACGGCACCTGGGGCCCGTAGATGGCCAGCGACGGCACGACCGAGATCTCACGCCCGTACGCCTTGCTGATCAGCTCGCTGGCCTGGGTCGCCTCCCACTTCGCCTCGGTGAGGCGGGGCTTCATGTCGAAGGGCCCGTGGAAGAGCTTCTTGCCCATCTGCACGCGTACCGGCAGCCGCTTGTCCCACTTCTCGGAGTCGACCGCGTACACACCGGTCGGGCCCACGACCAGGTGGTCGATCTGGGCGTCGCTGCCCGGGATCGCCCTGGCGTGGAGGGTGCGGTAGCCGCTGCGCTCCAGCTTGCGGAGCTGCGCCTCGGTGCGGCGCTCGGCGATGGAGGCACGGCGCCAGGCCGGCACGGTCGAGTGGGACCGCGCGCGGTAGACCGTGTCGAGGATGGCCGCGACCACGCCCGCGCTCACGCCCACGCGCCAGTCGAGCGCGAGGAAGCCCACGACCAGGCCGACCCCGATCGCCAGCAGCGCGCGGTTGCGCAGATGCCGGAAGCGTGATTGCCGCAGCAGGCCGCGCAGTGAGGCGCGCTCCACGGGCGCATAGGTCGACGTGGGCGCCGCCGGCTTCGCGGTGGGCTGGTCCTCTTCGCGTCGATCGCTCACCCAGATGGGTGAGGTGCTGGGACCGTCTTCTCGCTGGTGGTCGGAGTCCACGTAGATCACCGTAGCCCGTGGTTCTCGTCGTTTCCTAGTCTTGCCCTGTCCATAGTTTTATGGCCCAGCTCATCGTGTTCCACGCCCGTTTTCCGGGTATCTATTACCTTCCTCGCTAGAGATCCCTAAGGTGAGGCAGCGTGCGAGACCTTCACGAGCTTTCGGCTCTCGAGCAGGCGCAGGCCGTCCGCGACCAGGAGATCTCACCGGTCGAGCTCACCCAGCACTACCTCGACCGGATCGAGCGCATCGACCCGCGCGTGGGCGCGTACGTGACCGTGACCGCCGAGAGGGCCCTCGAGCAGGCTCGCCGCCTGGAGAAGGAGCTACCAGACGGTCCGCTCGCCGGAGTGCCGATCCCGATCAAGGATCTTAACCTGGTGAAGGACGTGCCGATCATGTTCGGCTCGTCGACATACCGGGAGTTCGTCGCGCCCGTGGACGACACGGTGGTGGAGCGGCTGCGCGAGGCCGGCACCGTCATGCTGGGCAAGACCGCGACGCCCGAGTTCGGGCTGCCCTGCTACACCGAGACCGACCTGTCGCCACCCGCCCGCTCGCCGTGGGACACCAGCCGGTCCGCCGGCGGGTCGAGCGGTGGCGCGGCGGCCGCGGTGGCGGCCGGGCTGGCTCCCGCCGCCCAGGGCAGCGACGGCGCCGGCTCGATCCGCATCCCTGCCTCGGTGTGCGGCCTGTACGGCATCAAGCCCACCCGGGGCCGGATCAGCTTCGCGCCGATCATCCCCGACCTCGCCGGCCTGTCCACCAACGGCCCGATCACGCGCACCGTCGCCGACGCGGCGGCGCTGCTCGACGTGATGGCCCACAACAGCCCCGGCGACGTGTTCCTCGCGCCCCGCCACGAGGGCACGTTCCTGGAGCGGGCCGGCCGGGACCCGGGACGGCTGCGCATCGCCCGGTACGCCGACCCCGTGGTGCCGGGGGCCGAGGTCGATCCCGACGTGCTGGCCGCTTACGACGAGGCCACCGACACGCTCGCCGCGCTGGGCCACGACGTCGTCGAGATCGCCCGGCCGTACGGACCGGACATGGTGCCGCATTTCATTACCATGTGGTGCTCGTTCGCCTGCATGCATCCCGTCGCCGAGCACCAGACGGGCCTGCTGCGGCCGATCACCGCCTGGCTGCGCGAGCGCGGGTTCGCCACCCCCGCCCCGGCCTTCCTGCAGGCCCAGGCCGCGCTCCAGCTGGCCTGCCGGGCAGGGGTCGCGGTGACCGACGGCTACGACGCGGTGCTCACCCCGACCGTCACCCAGCCACCCCGGCCGGTGGGCTGGTTCGAGGACGTGGCCGGCGTCGAGGAGACGCTGGAGCGGATGAGCAGATTCGCCACGTTCACGGCCGTCTACAACATCACCGGCCAGCCCGCGGTCAACCTGCCGCTGCACTGGACCGGTGAAGGGCTGCCGATCGGTGTCATGCTGGCCGGCCGGGTCGGTGACGAGGGCACGCTGATCTCGCTGTCGGCCCAGGTGGAGGCCGCCAGAGGCGGTTTCTGGGGCGATCGGCGGCCACCGGTCTGGTAGGTCCCCCGGGCGAAGAGGTCTGGCCGGACGGGCGAAGCGGGATTACGTTCTTGGTGTGAACGGCGCGCAGGAGACTCTGGTCCTCCTCATCGGGATGTCACTGGGACTGTTCGTGCTGATCAGCCTGTTGGTGCTGGTCCCCGGCAGGAGCCCGGCACACAGGGCCGAAGCCGGCCCGGTGTGGCTCGGCGGCCCAGGCCGCGGCGAGCGTGGCGTGAGCACCTCGGGGCTGGTGCTGGCCGACCAGTTGCCACGCTGGGCGCCGGTCCCCGAGTCCGACTGGATCGACACGGCCCGGACGGCCGAGCCCGGCGGCCGCACCGGCGGAGCCTCGGCGGGGTGGTGATGGGCGATGCGCATACTGAGCACGGCGCAGGCCGACGATGTCAGGAAGGCGCTTCTGGTCGCCGAACGGCGCAGTGGCCTGCGGTTCGGCCTCTTCCTCGGCCGGCCGGAGGGCGCGCGGCGGCACTTCGCCGAGCGGCTGCACGCCGCGCTCGGTGACGAGGCCGACGACGCCGTCGTCATCCTGGTCGACGTCGCCGGGCGGGCCCTGGAGATCGTGACCGGGGCCAACACCAGGCGCCGGCTGCCCGACTCGGCCTGCCGGCTGACCGCGATGTCGATGGCCACCGCGTTCAGCGTCGGCGACCTGGTGGGCGGCCTGCTGTACGGCATCGGCGCACTGGGCGAACAGGCCACGGCCAGACGGTGACACCGGTGGGCCACAGCTCCCGGGACAGCGGTGGACACGGCAAGACGGTGACACCGGTGGGCCACAGCTCCCGGGACAGCGGTGGACCACAGCAAGACGGTGACAGCGGCGGGCCGCGGTCAGGCGGTGACAGGGCCGGCCACGGCCGGCCGGTGGCGATGGCCGGCCGGATCTAGCGTTCGAGCAGGCCGACGACGTGGCGGCTGACGCCGTCGAGCAGCGTGGCGGGCGTGATGGGCGCGCCGGCGATGGCCGAGAAGAGCGCGGGCAGGCCGGGCAGTGGGAAGTCGTCGTCCTTGACGGCCGCCGCCCCGACCTCGTTCTTGTCGAGCGCGGCCCGGCTGCGCTCCCAGGCGTCGAGCACCTCCTGCGGTGAGGGCACGCCGAAGCCGTGGCCGACGGGTGCCGCGTGGCGTAGCCGTACCAGGGGGGTCTCGGCGAAGGCCAGCGCGGTGCGGGCGCGAAGGCCCAGGTCGGCGCGTTGCTCCGGATCGATCCAGTGCATCGCCGTGCACGGCTTGCGGCAGGTGGCGACGCAGACGGCCACCGCGCCCGCGACCTGGCTGTGCTGCCGGTCGAAGTAGGCGCGCCAGCCCTCCGGCGGCTCGGCCGACACCCGGAGCGTCCGGTTGGTGGCGGACTGCTCTGATTTGGTGTGGTCGCAGTCACGGTCGCCGATCACGCCGAACCTGCTGCCCGGGGCGCTCAGCCCGTCAGGCCATCGCGCGGGGTCGCCCGCGTGGCCGAGCTGCGCCTCGAACGCCAGCAGCGGAAGGTATTCGCCGGCGATGTGCACGGCGGCGATCATGGGGCTCAGCTCGCGCCGGTGCCAGCGGACGGCGATCACCTCGAGCAGCAGCCCGTAGGCGGGCCGCAGCGACTCGAGCGCGCCGCGCGGCTGCTCGCGCGCGGTCTGCGGCATGTGACACGCTCGAGCGCGCCGCCTCAGATCGGCCGGCACGGATCGCGCCTCGACGGCGAAGTCCTCGGCGTCGAGGGAGAGGAGCCGCTGCCCGAAGTCGCACACGTCGGCGATCTCGGGATCGGGGGCCAGTGCTCCGAGATCGGCGAACGCGTAACGGCGGGCCAATGCGATGAACAGGTCGCGAGTCGAGTTCACCTGATCACTCTCTCACGGCCCCGAAGAGCCCGAGATGCGCCGCCGTCAGGGGCAGGGCTCCCTGATGCACTGGATGTCGCCGGTCGGTTTGGGCTCCTCGGCGGTCGGCTCGGGCTCCTGCGGACCGGGCGACGTGGGCTCCTCGGTCGGGTCGGGCTCCTGCGGAGGCGAGGTGGTGGGCTTCTCGGTCGGCTCGGGCGTGGTCGTGGGAGTGGCGCTCGGCGTCGTCGTGGGCGTGGTGGTGGCCGTCACGGCGGGGGCCGAGGCGCCCTTGGTCGGCGGCGCCTGCTGCTGCGCCGGCTGCCTGCCGGTGGGGGTCTCGATCGGGGACGGAGCCCGGCTCGTCGTCACCGGCGGGGGCACGGTGACCTGCTCGGCGGCGCTGTCGGGACGCATCCAGACCGAACCCGCCACGGCCACGGTGGCCGCGAGCGCGGTGATGATCGACAGGGCCACGGTCAGCACGCGGCGGCGCGAGCCGGACCGCCCCCCTGGCGAGTCGAACGCCGAGGACAGCGGCGTCGCGGACGGTGCTCCGGGCGACGGGGCAGCAGGCAGGGTCGGCGCCGTGGCGGGCACGAACGCGGATGAGGCGGGCGAGATCGGTGAGGCAGGCGAGGCGGGCGAGGCCATGGCCTGGCGCGCGGCCAGGGCCACTTCGTTGGCCGAGGCCCAGCGCCTCTCGGGCGTCTTCTCCAGCGCCCTGGCGACCAGCCGGCGGGGCCCGGGCGGCACCTCGCCGGGCAGCTCCGGGACGGGCGCGTGCAGGTGCTTGTAGATGATCTGTACGGGAGTGTCACCCTGGAACGGCAGCCGCCCGGTCAGGCACTCGTAGGCCACCACGCCCAGAGAGTAGAGATCCACGGCGGGCGTCACGTCGCTGGCCGTGGCCATCTCGGGAGCGCAGTAGGCGGCCGAGCCGAGCATCGTGCCGGTCGCCGTGAGCTGGCCCGCCGAGACGGAGTGGGCGATGCCGAAGTCGGTGAGCGCGACGCGGCCGTCGGACCTGATCATCAGGTTGGCCGGCTTGACGTCGCGGTGCACGATGCCCTGCGCGTGGGCGGCGGCCAGCGCGTCGGCCACCTCGGCGACCAGGCGCATGGTGGCGGCCGGGCCGAGCGGGCCCCGGCGCAGCACGTGGTCGAGCGACTCGCCGTGGACGAGCTCCATCACCAGGAAGCTCACCCGGCGCTGGTCGACCTCGCAGGCGCCGTAGTCGTAGACGTCGACCACGCCGGGATGCCGGAGCGTGGCCATGGCTCTGGCTTCGTTCTGGAAGCGCTGGGCGAACGCGGGATTCTCGGCCAGCGCGGGCATCATCACCTTGACGGCGACGGTGCGGCCGAGCACCGTGTCGTCGGCACGCCACACCTCGCCCATGCCCCCGCCGCCGAGGCGGCTGGTCAGCACGTAGCGATCGTTGAGCGTGGTCCCGGAGCCGAACACGTTTCCGAGGCTAACACCGCGTCTTCGGTACGATCGCCGTTTCCGGAGGCCGCGGGAGACGGGCGACCGCGCTTCCGGCCGCCGTACCGGGCGAAACGGGCGGTGCCCCGGCCGCAGGGCGCGGCCGGGGTCCGGTGAGGGCCTTAGGACGCGTCCTTGGCCCGGTTGCGCAGGGCACGGCTCACGCCGTCGGCGCCTTCGAGGATCAGGCGGCGCAGTGCCTGCGGCGGCTTGGCCGTGACCAGGTAGTCCTGGGCCGCCGCGACCGTCTCGGGCTCGATCAGCAGCGACGGGAAGCATCCCACCGCGAACGTCTGCGCCTGGTCGAACGTCCACTCCTGGTAGATCCGGCCGACCTCGGCGAAGTACTTCTTCCGGTAGGGCTCCACCAGCTCGGGGTGGTGCGGGTCCTGGAAGCCGCTGATCGTGGTGCGGGCGATGTGGTTGGCCAGCTCGCCGCCCACGATCCGCTCCCAGGCGGCGGCCTTGGCCTCGGCCGTCGGGACGGCCGCGCGGCACAGCGCCGCGGACCGCTCGCCGGTGGCGGTGGGGTCGCGCTCCAGCTCGGCGGCGATGTCCGCCTCGCCCAGCTCGCCGCCCGAGACCAGCGCGTGGACGAGGGTCCAGCGCAGGTCGGTGTCGACGCTCAGCCCCTCGGGGACGGCCGAGCCGTCCAGGATGCCGCGCAGCAGGGCCAGGTCGTCGGGCGAGGTGGCCACCGGCGCGTAGGCCTGCAGGTAGGCCAGCTGGTGGTCGGAGCCTGGCTCGGCGGTGGCCAGGAGCGACCTGAGCTCGGCGGCGAGCACGGCCATGCCCTCCGGCCGCCACGCCGGGTCGGCGTACTGCTGCACCGCCATCCGCGCCTGCCGGAGCACCGCCTGCAGGACCGTGATGTCCTTGACCGTGCCGATGCCCGAGATGACCAGCTTGACGTAGTCGCGGGTGGACATCTCGCCGTCGCGCGTCATGTCCCAGGCCGCCGACCAGCACAGGGCCCTGGGCAGCGACTCGGTGAAGCCGGCGATGCCGCCCGCGACCAGCGTGCCGAGCGACTGCTCGTCCAGGCGGATCTTGGCGTAGGTCAGGTCGTCGTCGTTGATCAGCACCAGGTCGGGCTGCACCTCGCCGGCCAGCTCGGGCACGACCGTGCGGGCGCCCACGACGTCCAGCTCGACCCGCTTGGTCCGGGTGAGCACGCCGTCGGCCAGCGAGTAGAGGCCGATCGCGACGCGGTGTGAGCGCAGCGTCGGATAGTCGACGGGCGCCTCCTGGAGCACCTCGAAGCGCTCGAAGCGGCCGTCGGGCGACACGGTGAACGACGGGCGGAGCGTGTTGACCCAGGCGGTCTCCAGCCACTCCTTGGACCACGACGACAGGTCGCGGCCCGAGGTGCGCTCGAGCGCGCCGAGCAGGTCCTTCAGCTCGGTGTTGCCCCAGGCGTGCTCGGTGAAGTAGTCGCGCACGCCGGCCAGGAAGTTGTCCAGCCCGACGTAGGCGACCAGTTGCTTGAGCACCGAGGCGCCCTTGGCGTAGGTGATGCCGTCGAAGTTGACCTCGACGGCCTGCATGTCGGGGATGTCGGCGGCGATCGGGTGCGTCGAGGGCAGCTGGTCCTGGCGGTAGGCCCAGGACTTCTCCACGTTCGCGAACGTGGTCCACGCGCCCTTGCCCCAGCGGGTGGCCTCGGCCTGGGCCAGCACGGACATGTAGGTGGCGAACGACTCGTTGAGCCACAGGTCGTCCCACCAGCGCATGGTGACGAGGTCGCCGAACCACATGTGGGCCATCTCGTGCAGGATCGTCTCGGCCCGCCGCTCGACCACGGCGTCGGTGACGCGGGAGCGGAAGACGTAGTCCTCGAGATAGGTCACGCAGCCGGCGTTCTCCATCGCGCCCGCGTTGAACTCGGGCACGAACAGCTGGTCGTACTTGCCGAACGGGTAGCGCACGCCGAACACCCGGTGGAAGAAGTCGAACCCCTGCCGGGTGACCTCCAGGATGTTGTCGGCGTCGAGGTGCTCGGCGAGGGAGGCGCGGCAGTAGACGCCCAGCGGGATGCCGTCGTGCTCGGAGGTCACCTTGTGGTAGGGCCCGGCGACCAGCGCGGTGATGTACGTGGACATGATCGGCGTGGCCGGGAACCGCCACCGCCTGGCCGCCTGCACGCCCCCGTGCCTGCCACCCTCGCCGGGCAGGTCCTCGACGGATTCGGCGGCGGCGTTGGAGACGACCTCCCAGTCGCCCGGGGCCAGCACGGTCAGCTGGAAGGCGGCCTTGAGGTCGGGCTGGTCGAAGCAGGCGTACATGCGGTGCGCGTCGGCCGTCTCGAACTGGCTGTGCAGGTAGACCTTCTGGTCGACGGGGTCGACGAAGCGGTGCAAACCCTCGCCGCTGCGCAGGTAGGCGCAGTCGGCGTCGATGCGCAGCAGGT
Organism: Nonomuraea sp. NPDC048916; assembly: GCF_040649575.1. Lineage (NCBI taxonomy): Bacteria > Bacillati > Actinomycetota > Actinomycetes > Streptosporangiales > Streptosporangiaceae > Nonomuraea > Nonomuraea sp. NPDC048916. Next base: position 37,404 of record NZ_JBEZFS010000005.1, on the reverse strand, counting down.
TGGACTCGGCCAGCGAGGGGAGCGGGAAGCGGCCCTTCTCGGCGTCATAGGCGGAGACGTCGAGCTCTACGCCGTTGAGCGCGACCTGCCTGACGTTGGCGCCGTGCAGGTCGATGAAGGTGGACGCGCCGGGCCGCTCACTGGTGAAACGGACCGTCGTGACGCTTTCGAAGCGTTCGTCCCCCTCTGTCAGATCGAGCGCGACCTCGTACGACTCGACATTCAGCAGCCGAGCACGCTCGCGAGCCTCGTCCCGGGTCAGATTGCCTGCCAAGTTGCGCTCCTTTGCACCACTTCGTTGGGGTATGCCGGTATCCTGCCACGCTGGGAATAGGACACGGACTCCCATAGGTTATGGCCAGACATGACTGTCAAGACTCCTGTGGATCTCTGGTTCGATCCTTTCTGCCCATTCGCCTGGGTCACGTCACGATGGCTTCTCGAAGTAGAGAAGGTTCGGCCCATCGAGATCCGGTGGCACATCATGAGCCTCACCGTGCTCAACGAGGACAAGGACGTCAGCGAGGCCTACCGTGAGCAGATCGGCAAGGCCATGGAGCCGGTCAGGGTCATCGCCGCCGCCGCGGCCAAGTACGGCGAGCCCGTGATCGGCCCCCTCTACACCGAGATCGGCACCCGGCTGCACAACGAGGGCCGCAACAAGCGGCTCGACCTGCTGCGCGAGACCCTCGAGGAGTCGCTGGCCGCCGTCGGGCTCGACACCGAGCTCGCCGCGACCGCGGAGTCCGAGGAGTTCGACGCCGCCGTCCGAGAGTCGCACAACACCGGCATCGACCTGGTCGGCCAGGAGGTCGGCACCCCCGTCATCCGCGTCGGCGCCAACGCCTTCTTCGGCCCCGTCATCACCCGCGTCCTGCGCGGCGACGAAGCCGGCCGCCTCTGGGACGGTGTCCTCCTGGTGACCGCCTTCGAGGACTTCTTCGAGCTCAAGCGGTCCCGTACGCGCCCGCCGACATTCGACTGAGTTCGACTGAGTTCGCCTGAGTTCGCCTGAGTTCGCCACAACCCCCTCAATCCCGGGCGCATGGCCTTACGCTGCTGGAAAGGGTGCGTCAAGCGCCTGCCCTCGCTTTGTGACGGCAGGCGCGCGAGGATGGGGGCTATGCGTCAGCTGTACATCGGCGGTGCCTGGACCGCTTCGGCCTCGGGTGAGGCGATCGACGTCGTCAATCCGGCCACGGAGGAGATCATCGACCGGGTGCCCGCGGGCGCCCCTGACGACGTGGAGAGCGCGGTTCTGGCCGCGCGAAGAGCCTTCCCCTCCTGGTCGGCCACCGCGCCGGCCGAGCGGGGCAAGCTCCTGGCCGCCGCCGCCGAGCTGCTGACCGAGCGCGCCGACGACATCGCGAGGACGATCGCGAGCGACATGGGATCCCCGCTCGGCTTCGCCCTCAAGGTGCAGACCCTGATGCCCGCCGGCGTGCTCGGCGCGTACGCCCGGCTGGCCGAGAGCCACCCGCGCGAGTCACGCGTCGGCAACTCGCTCGTGGTCAAGGAGCCGGTCGGCGTGGTCGCGGCGATCACGCCGTGGAACTACCCGCTGCATCAGATCATCTGCAAGGTGGCCCCGGCGCTGGCCGCGGGCTGCACGGTCGTGCTCAAGCCGAGCGAGGTGGCGCCGCTCGCCGCCTACGCGCTGGCCGCCGTCTTCCACGAGGTCGGCCTGCCGCCCGGCGTGTTCAACCTGGTCAGCGGGCGTGGGCCGGTGGTGGGCGAGGCCATGGCCGCGCACCCCGAGGTCGACATGATCTCCTTCACCGGCTCGACGGGCGCGGGGCGCAGGGTGGCCTCGCTGGCGGCCGAGACGGTCAAGCGCGTCGCCCTGGAGCTGGGCGGCAAGTCCGCCAGCGTCATCCTGCCCGACGCCGATCTCGACGTGGCCGTCAAGGTGAGCGTCGCCAACTGCTTCGTCAACGCGGGCCAGACCTGCTCGGCGTGGACCCGCATGATCGTCCACCGTGACCAGTACGACGAGGCCGTCGGCCTGGCCGTCGAGGCGGCGCGCAAGTACACGGTGGGCGACCCGTTCGACGAGGCGACCAGGATCGGCCCGCTCGTCTCCGCCACCCAGCGCGAGCGCGTGGTCCGCTACATCAACAGGGGCCAGGAAGAGGGCGCCCGGCTGGTCACCGGCGGCACCGAGCCGCCCCTGGCCCGCGGCTTCTACGTCGAGCCGACGATCTTCGCGGCGGTCGAGCCCGGCATGACGATCGAGCAGGAGGAGATCTTCGGCCCGGTGCTGTCGATCATCCCCTACACCTCCGAGGACCAGGCGGTGCGGATCGCCGACGGCACCCGGTACGGCCTGTCCGGAGCGGTCTGGGCCGGCACCGAGGAGCGGGCCGTGGCGGTGGCCCGGCAGCTCCGCACCGGCCAGGTGATGATCAACGGCGGCAAGTTCAACCCGATGGCGCCGTTCGGCGGCTACAAGCAGTCGGGCGTGGGCCGCGAGCTGGGTGAGCACGGCCTCGACGAGTATCTCGAGATCAAGTCCCTGCAGCTGTGAAGCGGGAGGCCGGCGCGGGCGGGCCGGCGAGAGCCTCGGCCTCCACGGCCCGGTAAGGGCCGTGAAGGCTAGAGGAGCATTCCGCCGGTGGCCCGGAGGTTCTGCCCGGTGATCCACCGCCCGTCGGGCCCGGCGAGGAAGGCGACTACGGCCGCGATGTCGTCGGGCTGTCCCAGCCGCCTCAACGCGGTGAACACCGGGGCCTGCTCCAGCGCCTCCGGCGGGTTGCTGGAGCGCAGCATCTCGGTGTCGGTGGCGCCGGGTGAGACGACGTTGACGGTGATCCCGCGCCCGCCCAGCTCGCGCGCCGCCACCTTGGCGAACTGCTCGACCGCGGCCTTGCTCGCCGCGTAGAGGGCGATGCCGGGCGCGGGCACCGCGGTGTTGAGGGTGGAGATGTTGATGATCCGGCCGCCGTCGCGCATCACCCTGCCCGCCCACTGGATGGCCAGGAACGTCGCGCGGGCGTTGACCGCGAACACCCGGTCGTAGGTCTCCCGCGTCACGTCGGCGATGGGACCCTGCCCGCCCTCGGCCGCGTTGTTGACGACGACGTCGATGCCGGGCAGCCGTCTCTCGGCCGCGGCGAACAGCCGCTCGAGATCCTCCTCGCTGCCCTGGTCGGCGCGTACGGCCAGCGCTCCCGTCCGCTCGGCCACCTGCTCGGCCGCCTCGGCGTTGGTGTGGTAACTGAACACCACGTCGGCCCCGTCCGCGGTCAGCCGCTCCACGATGGCCCGGCCGATGCCGCGCGAGCCTCCCGTCACCAGCGCGCCCTTGCTCGAAAGTGAGCTCATGCCGCCAACCTACGCCTTGAGCATGATCTTGCGCGCCTCGCTCTTGGGCAGCCGGTCGATGTACAGCCTGCCGTCGAGGTGTTCGGTCTCGTGCTGGAAGCACCGGGCCAGCGAGCCGCGCGCCTTCGCCCGTACGGGACGGCCCAGCCGGTCGAAGCCCTCGACCGTCACCCCGGCGGCCCGCGCGACCGGCGCGTAGGACGGCCGGCCTGCCTGCCGGTCGGGGACGGACAGGCAGCCCTCCTCGTCGACGACCTCCTCCGGGTCGTCCACGGTCAGCACGGGGTTGACCACGTGCCCCTTGCGGCCGCTGATGTCGTAGACGAACAGCCTCCGGGAGACGCCGATCTGCGGCCCGGCCAGGCCGACCCCGTCCACCGCGTACATCGCCTGGAACATCTCGTCGATCAGCCGGCGCAGCTCGCGGTCGAAGCCCTGCACGGGCTCCGCGGGCGTGCGCAGGACCGGGTCGCCGATCACGCGGATCTCACGCATGGATGCTCTACCTCCGTAAGGACTGGACAGCCACAGGGCCCCTTACTCTAGCCAGAACGCAGGCGTCGGGAGTCCGAGGGACGCCGCTGTGGAAGACTGGTGCCGTGCGCGTCTACATCGGTGCCGACCATGCCGGCTATGAGTTCAAGAACCATCTCGTGTCCTGGCTGAAGGACCACGGCCACGAGGTGACCGACTGCGGTCCCTTCGTCTACGACGCCGAGGACGACTACCCGGTGTTCTGCCTCCGGGCGGCCGAGGGCGTGGCCGACGACCCCGGCAGCCTGGGCGTGGTCATCGGCGGGTCCGGCAACGGTGAGCAGATCTCCGCCAACAAGGTGCGCGGCATCCGCGCCGCCCTGGCCTGGAGCGAGGAGACGGCCCGGCTCGCCCGCGAGCACAACAACGCCAACGTGGTCAGCGTGGGCGCCCGGATGCACTCCACCGAAGACGCCACCAGGTTCGTCGAGGTCTTCCTGTCGACGCCCTTCTCCGGTGCCGAGCGCCACAGCCGTCGCATCGCCCAGGTGGAGACCTACGAGACCATCGGCCAGCTGCCCTCGCTGCCCTAACCTCCGCGGCGCTTGGGGTCGCGCCTCGGCATCTCGTCACGCAGGGGCCGCCGGTCGGCGGCCTCCTGCTGCTCCTTCGACGGTTTCGACACGTCGCGTGCGCGCATCGCGGTGACCGTCGTGATCTGCAAACTCTGCAGCGCCATGACTCGGAGCCTACGTCAGAAGGTCAGCCCCGCCCATGGCCTGGGGCTCCACGACATCGCCGTGGCCAGCGCCCGCACCGCGCCGGGGGAGTGCTCGCGCAGCAGACCGGCGTCGAGCTGCGTGGTGAGCAGCCCGTCGCCCAGGTAGCCCGAGCCGAGCGAGGAGATCGGCAGCGACACGTCGGGCTCGTCCTCGACCGGCTTGCACTCGGCGCCCGTCGGGTCGGCGCTCAGCCGCCAGCGGCGCGCGTTCCACGGGCACACCTCGTCCTCGACCTCGATCACCACGTCGACCGCCGCGGCGTAGGAGCGCGCGGTCAGCGCCCGGTCGACCTCGACCAGCCGGACCCAGAGCTCGTCCGACCACGACGCGCGCAACTGCCGCGGGTCGGCGAGCAGGGCGATGATCGGGTCGTCGACCGGCCTGCCGGCCGCGTCCACCCGCGACACCAGGTCACGGTCGAGCACGCTGCGCCACAGCAGCGCGTAGGCCGCGGGATCGGCCGCCTCCAGCTCGTACAGCTTCAGCTCGCCGTCGGGCACCCCGTTGGAGTCCCAGCTCGCCTTGATCCGGAAGATCGCGTAGCCGCGCACCCCCTGGTCGTCCTCGGCGATCACCGAGCGCAGCATGCCCTGCCCGTGCTGGTCGAACTCCTCGTCGGCCAGCAGGCCCGTCCAGAAGTGCTCGTTGCGCAGGTAGCGCCCCGGGCGCCGGGACGCGATCGAGGCGAACAGCCGCTCGAAGTCGGCCCTCGCCTCGGCCGGCTTCGCCACCCTGATCCGGAGCGACGGATCTCCGGGAGTGTCCCGGACGAAGGCCGAGCCGTGCTTGTGGATCCGGAACGACAGCTCGCCGGCCGCCCGGCCGTAGCCGAACCTGCCGTAGATCGCCGCCTCGGAGGCGTACAGGGCGGCGACGGACTCGCCCCGCTCGCGGATGTCGTGCAGCTGCCGGCGCATCAGCGCGGACAGCACGCCCCGGCGGCGGTGTGAAGGGAGCACGCTGACGGCCGTCACGCCGCCGACCGGGATCTGACCGCCCGGCACGGTCATCGTGAGGCTGAAGACGGCAGTGACGCCCGCGATGACCTCGCCGTCGAACGCCGCCAGAGTGCGGTCGAACTCGCTCTGCGCCTTGTGTCGTGCGAACTGCTGAGGATGGGGCGTCCAGCCGAACCCCTCGGAGAGCACCTCGGCGAACGCCGGCCACTCGGCCTCGTCAACCGGACGGATCGGATACGTCATCCGTCCACCGTATGAGCCCCCAGAGGCGAGAGCCACCGATTATCCAGGCACGATGATCAAGGCGTTGGTCAAGTGGGCTGCCCAAAGCCGGGCCAGACCGCTACAGTCAGGCGCATCATGAGTTCCCGTCCGGCGCCGCTGATCCCGCCATGGCTCCGTGCGCTCCTCGTACGGGTGCCGTTCCTGGTGGCCGCCGTACGGTTCCTCAGGAGGGGGCCGCTGGCCCGTGACCGCAACCTGCTGGTCACGCTCACCGTGCTGACGCTCCTGGTGGGCCTGCTGGCCGCCCGGGTCTCGACCGAGTGGTTCTCACCCTCGCTGCTCATCCTCATCACCCTGCTGGGCGGGCTGCAGCTTCGGCTGGCCAGCCTGGCCAAGCTGCTCGTGGCCGTCGCCGTCGCGCTCGGCTACATCGCCATCACCCTCGGCGTGGGCAGGATCGGGCTCGGGCTCATGGTGACGATCGGCTTCACCACGGTCCTGGCCGTGCTCATGGCCCGCACCCGCGGCAAGCTCGGAGTGCAGGGGCTGCGCGGCGACGCGATGCTGCTGGAGTTGCGCGACCGGCTCAAGAGCCAGGGTGAGCTGCCCGCGCTGCCCAAGGACTGGGGCGCCAAGGTCGTGCTCAAACAGGCGGGCGGGTCCTCCTTCGGCGGCGACTTCCTGGTCTCCATGCGCGACGACGACAAGGTGGAGATCGCCTTGGTCGACGTGTCGGGCAAGGGCGTCGACGCGGGCACCAGGGCGCTGCTGTTGTCGGGCACCTTTGGCGGGCTGCTCGGCTCGGTCGACGACTTCCTGCCGGCCTGCAACGCCTACCTCCACCGCCAGCGCGGCGACGAGGGGTTCGTGACCGCCGTGCACGTCCGGCTCGACCTGGCGACGGGCGCCTACACGATCACCTCGGCCGGCCATCCGCCGGTGGTGAAGTTCGACGCCGGCACGGGCAACTGGCAGGTGGCCACGGCCAAGGGCGTGGTGCTCGGCGTGGTGCCCGACCTGCACTGCGAGCCCGACAGCGGCACCCTGCGCAAGGGCGACGCGTTGCTGCTCTACACCGACGGGCTGATCGAGGAGCCCGGGCGCGACATCGACGCCGGTCTCGACAAACTGCTCGGCGAGGCGGAGCGGCTGCTGCCGTCGGGGTTCCGCGACGGCGCGCGGGCGCTGGTCAACGTGATGTCGTCGGGGCACAACGACGACTGCGCGCTGGTGCTCATCTGGCGTCCGTAGTGACGCGCGGTGACGGGTAGTGACGAACGACACGGGTCGCACCGTGACCGAACGCATGCCCCAACGATGATCGCGGTCACTGGCCGGTGCCCAGGAGTCCTGGGATTCTCGTAATGCTCTGCCCATGAGCCCGAGCCCCGGGGGAGCGGCGCGGCTCCGTCCGGGGTTCGGCCCGCTCGCGGCGGTTCTCACACCGCTCCTGGTGACGTTCTCGTGGCGGCCCTTGTGGCGGCCCTTGTGACGGGCCTCGCGCCGGTCAGAGCCAGCCGGCGTCGCTGGCGATGCGTACGGCGTCGAGGCGGTTGCGCGCGCCGGTCTTGCACATGATCCGCGACAGGTGGTTGCGTACGGTGCCGACCGACAGGAACAGCTGGTCGGCGATCTCCGCGGACCGGGCGCCTCCGGCGGCGATGCGCAGCACGTCGAGCTCCCGCCGGGTCAGTGGGTTGGCGGCGGCCTGCAGGGCGGCGATCGCCAGCTCCGAGTCGACCGCCCGGCGGCCCGCCGCGACCTGCCGCAGACCCTCCGCAAGCTGCTCGGGAGCGACGTCGAGGCTCATGAAGCCGAGCGCGTGCGCGGCGAAGGCCCTGCGCACCTGGCCGGGCGTCGGCTGGGCCGACAGGACGAGCGCCCGGCAGCCGGGCGCCTTCTCGTGCAGCCGCGCGACGGCGGGCACACCACCCGAACCGGGCAGATCCAGGTCGATGACCGCCGTGTCGGGCTCGTAGGTGAGCGCCGCGGGCAGGACGTCCTCGGCGCTGCCCACCTCGGCGACGACGTGCAGGTCGGGCTCGGCGTCGAGGGAGGCGACCAGGCCCCGCCGCACCAGCGGCAGGTGCTCGGCGACCAAAATCCGGATCAAGGCGCCTCCCTTCGTCACGTCCCAGAGTGATCGTCTGATCGCGCACTGTCAACGCAGTCTGTCGATTCCGCAAAGCGTGTGCAAGCCATCCAGGTGTGGAGAGTTCGACTAGTCTGTGCCTGTCAAGACCTTCCGCCGGCCTGGAGCGCGCGTATATGGACTGGCTCTTCCTCGCGGGGATCGTCATCTTCTTCATCGGGCTGATGGCGTCCATCGCACTGCACGAGATCGGCCACCTCGTGCCGGCCAAGATCTTCGGCGTCAGGGTGCCCCAGTACATGGTCGGCTTCGGGCCGACGGCCTGGTCACGCAGGAAGGGCGAGACGGAATACGGCATCAAGTGGCTGCCGCTCGGCGGTTACATCCGCATGATCGGCATGCTGCCGCCGCGGCCGGGCGACGACCCCGCCAAGCTCAGGGGCAGTTCGACGGGCCCGTTCCAGAGCCTCATCGAGACCGCCCGCGAGGTGGCCCTGGAAGAGGTCCGGCCCGGCGATGAGAACCGCGTCTTCTACCGGAAGAAGTGGTGGCAGAAGGTCATCATCATGTCCGGCGGCCCGGCGATGAACTTCGTGCTGGCGTTCGTGTTCTTCTCGATCCTGCTGGTCGGCATCGGCCTGCCGGGCTACGCCCCGATCGTGTCTCCGCAGACCCACACGTGCGTGATCCCGGCCACCGAGAAGCGCACCGAGTGCAAATCCACCGACGAGCCCACCCCCGCCGCCAAGGCCGGCATGAAGGCCGGCGACGAGATCGTCTCTTTCAACGGCCGGCCCGTCACCTCCTGGGACGACGCCACCCGCCTGATCCGCTCACACGGCGCCGGCGCCGCCGAAGTCGGCATCCTGCGTGGGGGCAAGCCCATGACGCTCGACGTCACGCTCATCGCCCAGGACCGGCCGAAGCCCGACGACCCCGCGACGATTGAGAAGAACGTCGGCTTCCTCGGCGTCATGCCCACCGAGGTCATGCAGAAGCAGAGCATGGGCCAGGTCGTCGGCTACATGGGCGAGCTGACCGGCAGGGTGGCCGTCTCGCTGGTCAAGCTGCCGGAGAAGATGGTCGGCGTGTGGCACGCCGCCTTCTCGGGCGAGAAGCGCGACCCCGAGGGCCCGGTCGGCGTCGTGGGCGCCGGACGCCTGGGCGGCGAGATCCTCGCCTCCGACATGACCGGCACGCAGAAGTTCGCCATCTTCGTCAACCTGCTGGCCGGCTTCAACCTGGCGATCGGCATGTTCAACCTCATCCCGCTGCTGCCGCTCGACGGCGGCCACATCGCCGGCGGGCTCTGGGAGGGCATCAAGCGCGCCTACGCCCGGATCATGCGGCGGCCCGAGCCCGCCTACGTCGACATCGCCAAGGTGCTGCCGCTCACCTACGCGCTGGCCTTCGTGATGATCATCATGGCCGGCCTGCTCGTCTACGCCGACCTGTTCAACCCGCTCAGGCTCACCGGCTGACCCTCGGGCGTACCGTCTGACCATGGATCCGCTGGACGAGTTGCGCAGGCTCTGCCTGGCCCTGCCCGAGACCACCGAACGACTCAGCCACGGCGAGCCGACCTGGTTCGTCAGGGACAGGAAGACGTTCGTCACCTACGCCGACCATCACCACGACGACCGCCTGGGCTTCTGGTGCGCGGCCCCTCCCGGGGTGCAGGAGGAACTGGTGGCCGAGGACCCCGCCCGGTTCTTCCGCCCGCCGTACGTCGGCCACCGGGGCTGGCTCGGCGTCTACCTCGACGTCGAGGTGGACTGGGCGGAGATCGCGGAGATCGCGGAGATCGTCGCCGACGCCTACCGCGTGATCGCACCCAAGTCCCTCGTGGCCCGCATGCCCTGACGCGGCCGGGCCGTCCTCAGCCTCGCATGAACGGTGCCAAGGTGGAGCCGAAGGCTGCTCCGAAGGCGAGCCATCCGACGAGGACGATGAGCCACAGCATGGCGCGTTTGCTCGGCGGGGGGCCGCTGCGTAGCAGGGAGATGCCCAGGGGGACGAACGCGGCGCAGAGTCCGCCTGCGGCGATGATGGACTGCGGGATCTGGGTGCCTTTGAGCGTCCCGAGCGCGAGCACCGACATCAGGCCGAGCGCGATCGAGCGGCCCAGCCCCAGGGCGCCGGAGCGGTAGGCGCCGATGGCCAGCACGATCCAGCCGATGAAGGCTGGTCCGGACAGTGTCCTGAACGGATGCCAGCGCGTATCCCGCCATGCCACGTAGTAGTCGCCGATGCCGTTGATCATTGCTTGCAGGCCAAGGCTGTCGGTCAGGTGAAAGGCCAGGTGATCGGTGCCGAACTGGAAGGTTCGGGTGAACAGGCCGACGATCACCAGGCAGCCGCCCCACAGTCCCCATAGCGGGCTGGTGGCGGCGATCCTTTGCGCCAGCGTCATGACCGCCGGCCACAGCAGGATGGTCCCGCAGGCGAAGCAGGCGTAGGCGGCGGTGATGAGGGCGGGGTGCCGGGTGTAGGCGGCGAGCTGATCAGGGAAGAAGAAGTGGAACCGGGAGCGTAGGAGAATCCCGGCCATGACCAGGGCGGGGCCGCAGATCAGCGCGACGGCGCTCACCCATCGTCCGGGAAACGGGGGTTGCCGGCCCAGGTTGGCCGTGGCGTTGGCGGCGCGCCGGTCCGCGCCGGCCCCTCGCCATCGGGTGATTCGCCCGCTGAGATCAACATTCATGGCTTCCTGCCCATCTTGTCGGTGCCGGCGCGTCCCGGCTCGGTATGCCGGGCGCACCAGCATGGTGATGGGCGGTGCGGTGGGGGCGCGTCTGGCTCAGGTCGCATCTTGGCGGGCAGGCACGAGCCGGGGGTACGACCCCAGACGGATGCGGGTGTCTGACCGTGGGCAGATGCCGGGCGATCTGGTGAGGCGATAACTTCTCGTCATGGAGTGGGCTCGGCGGCTCGGCGGAAGGGGCGTTGCCGACGCGGCGGTGGCGGTCATCGTGGCGCTGTTCGTCGGATACGCCATCGTCGATCCGCCGGGACCGTCGTCGTGGTGGCCCGCTTGGTCGGCTTGGCCGGTAGCGGCGGTTGTGAGCTTTCCGGTCGCGGTCCGGCGGCGCTGGCCGCGGGCCATGCTCGGTCTCGCGTGCGCCGCGGGCGTGCTGGCGACCGTGGCCGGTGCCGTCGCCGCGGGCGTGATCTGGGTGTCTTTCGTGCCGACCGTGCTCGTGCTGTACCTGGTGGCCACCACCACCTCGGCCGCATGGTCGGTGGCGGGCTTGGCGGTCTGCCTGTCCGCCGCGGTGACCGCGGTCCTGATCTTCTACGCCCAGGTGCTCCCCGGCCTCCCGCCCGCGGCCTCGCCCAGCGAGCTGCCACCGTACTGGCCGATCGAGATCGGGGTGATCGGTGTACTGCTGGCCGCCGGATGGGCCGTCGGAACGGTCGTGCGCTGGAAGCGGGACACGACCGCTCGCCTCGTTCGCCACCTCGCCGAGGCCGCGGTGACCGACGAACGCCGGCGCATCGCCCGGGAACTGCATGACGTCATCGGCCACAGCATGAGCCTGATCGCCGTCAAGGCCACCGTCGCCAACCATGTCGCCGACGCCCGCCCGCAGGAGGTACGCGCCGCGCTGGCCGTCATCGAGCAGACCAGCCGAAGCACGCTCACCGAGATCCACCGAGTGCTCGACCTCCTGCGATCCGACGGCGATCCCCAGCAGGCCCATCTGCCCGTCCCCGGCATGGCGGGTCTGCCCGAGCTGGCCGCTCACGCCCGCTCGGCCGGGGTCGAGGTGGACCTGACCGTCCGCGAAGAAACTGCGATACCTCCCGCGGTCGCGGTGTCGGTGTACAGGATCGTGCAACAGGCCCTGACCAACGTCATCACCCACGCGGGGCCCACCCGCTGCTCGGTCACCGTGGACATCGACGGACGGGAAGCCGTGATCGAGGTCGTCGACGACGGCCCCCGCCACGGCCGGCCGCCGCGACCGGGCCACGGCGGACACGGCCTCATCGGCATGCGCGAACGGGCCAAGATGTACGGAGGCACGTTCAGCGCGGAATCCCGGCCCGAAGGAGGCTTTCGCGTGGCGGCTCGACTGCCCTACGACCCGAACGGCACCGTGACATGAGCGCTGTGACATGAGCGCTGTGACATGAGCGTCGTGACATGAGCATCGACGCCGCCCCGCACAATCCGTCCCCGCCCATCCGGGTGCTGCTCGCCGAGGACCAGGTCTTGGTACGCGACAGCCTCAAGGTCCTCATCGACACCACACCGGGGCTGGCCACCGTGGGCGAGGCGGGCACCGGCGCCGAAGCCGTGCTCCTGGCCCGCCGGCGGCGACCCGACGTCGTCCTCATGGACGTGCGCATGCCAGACATGGACGGCATCGAGGCGACCAGGCGGATCTGCGCCGACCCGGCCAGTCCCGGCGTGCGCGTACTGATCCTCACCACGTTCGATCAGGACGAATACGTCTACGCGTCGCTACGGGCAGGTGCGAGCGGCTTCCTCCTCAAGCACGCCACCGCGACCGAGTTGCTGGCCGCCATCCGGGTCGTCGCCTCCGGCGAAGCACTGCTGGCGCCCACCGTCACCCGCCGGCTCATCGCCGAATTCCTGCGAGGCCCTCACCTCGCCCCGGTCGTGCGAGACCTCAACCACATCACCCAGCGTGAGCGCGAGGTGCTCACCCTCATCGGCAAGGGAATGTCCAACTCCGAGATCGCCGAGCACCTTCACCTCACCGTCGGCACGGTCAAGACCCACATCGGCCGGCTCCTGGCCAAACTGCACGCCCGCGATCGGGCCCAACTCGTCATCGCCGCCTACGAAGGCGGGCTCGTCCACCCGTCGCCGCAATGATCACCAAGCTCGCCGGGCCCAGCCGCGGTCAAGCCTTCCTTACCCCGGCGGCCTGCCTCCGCGTGAATCGTCCCTCGCGGAGGTCGCCGACCGACAAGCTCTGGCAGACCCTTTGGAATCATTTGGACACGGCTCAAAGAGTCGCGGTCACGGGACGGCGACCGCCAAGGTGGGCGGGAACAGAGGTGAGCGCCGCCACCACGAGCACGGTTGCCAGCACCATGGCGATCAGCTGCCAGGGCACGGGAAGCGTGGCCTTCTCGCTGTCGCCGCCGGTGATCGTGTTGATGGCGGCGAACAGCGCCCAACCTCCCGGGAAGGCACCCAGGACGGCGCCGACGAGCGCGGGCAGCACCTGCGCGGCCGCCAGGGCGACGGTCATTTCCTGCGGGGTGGCGCCGAGGGCGCGTGCCAGCGCCGACGCATGCCGGTTGTCGAGCACCGTCGCCCAGGTGATGACGATGGCGTTGACCGCTGCCAGGGAGAGCAGGATGACCGTCCAGACCAGGAGCACGTGCCGCAGCGTCTCCACCTGATTCTCGTCATATCCGCCGGCGTCCGGCTGGATGGCGAGGAAGGCGTTGAGCACCACCAGGACGTAGATCCCGCTGACGGTGATCGCGATGCTGACCATACCCAGCACGACTCGTCGCGGCCGGCGGGCGGCGACCCGCAGAGCGAGAAGCAGCGGGACGGGCAGTCGCGCCGAGAGAGTGATCAGCCAACCGGTGCGGCGGGGTGGGCGTGCCGCGTCGGCCAGTGCGCTGACGGTGCTGGCGCGGGCCGCGCGCACGGCCGGAACAGCGGTCGCCACCACCGTGACTCCGAGTGCCACGGCGGTCACCAGACCGATCGTGGACCAGGTCAACGACGGCGTGTCCGCGCTGCCGACGAGGCCGGCACTGGACTCGGTGAGCAACGGAGCGGTCAGCGCTCCGATCGTCAGCCCGGCCGCGGCCGCGACGACGGCCACGAGGAGATACTGCGCGAGCAGCACGGCAGCGACCAGGCTCGGGGTGCCGCCAACTGCCTTGAGGAGTCCGACTCGTCGGGTCTGATCGGCCATCCGGCCGCCGACCAGCACCGAGAGACTGGCCACGGCGAGCAGGCCGAGCAGCCAGGCGCCGATCATCAGCAGGATCTGGGAGTCCCGGGCCAGGTCGGTGGCGTCGGCGAGAATGCTCTCCCAGGTCCGCATCGGCATGGCGCCGCCATGATCGCCGCCGTTCCGGTCGACGAATGCCTGGGCTTCGTCCGGGGCGGCCAGCTTCAGGTTCATCACGTAGGACAGGGAGCTTCGGTCCGAGGCGAGGCTCCGCACATCCGCCTGGGTGAGCCAGACCAGCCCGGGATTGCGCAGCAACCCCGCCGGCAGGTCCCGGTCGTCGGGGATGGCGCCGTTGATGCAGCCGGCGGCGACGATGCAGGACGCCCCGGGATAGGGCGGCATGGCGGCGGTGACCGCGACGCCGACGACCTTGAACGACCTACCGCCCAGGGTGACCGAGTCACCGACGCCCACATCGAGCGAGTTGGCGAAGGCGGCCTCGAGCACCACGCCGCCGTCGCTGACCCAACCGCCCCGCGTCACCTCGGGCTGATCGACCGCCGCGATAGTGGCGTCGCGCCCTTCGACCTGCACGTCCGACGTCCGGCCGGACGCCTCGAGCCTCCCCGCGATGACGGGGTACGGTCCGCTGTGCTCGGTGACGCCGGAGGCGGTGGCCAGTTTCCCGAGCTCCGCGAGGCCGGCGAGGTCGGCGGCCTGGCCGACGTTGGCGACCACGTCGGGTCCCTTGGTCGCCGCCCGGGTGCTCTCGTACGGGTCGCTGGCCGCATCGCGCAGGACGAGCCCGAGCGTCAGCGTCGTGGTGGCGGCCAGGATGGCGATCAGCAGTAGCGCGGCCTCGGTGCGGCGCCGCCGGAGGTCTCGCAGGGCGAGACGGATCACGAGGAGGATGCGGCCCATTCCGGTCAGTCCTCCAGCCCGACGAGCGCGCCGAGCTGCCCGGTGGTGCCGCCGGTCAGCCGGGTCTCGTCCACGAGCGTGCCGTCGCGCATCGAGAACTTCCGGTCCGCGGTGGCCGCGATCCGCGAGTCGTGGGTGACGATGACCAGCGTCTGCCCGTACTCGTGCAGGTCCTTGAAGAGCTGGAGGACGTCCAGGGTGGCGGAGCTGTCCAGGTTTCCGGTCGGTTCGTCGGCGAGGACGACCAGCGGCTCGTTGCTCAGCGCCCGGGCGACCGCGACCCGCTGCCGCTGGCCGCCGGAGAGCGCGGAGGGCAGGGAGCGCGACCGGCCGGCGAGCCCGAGCTGATCCAGCAGCTCCTCCGCGCGCCGCCGGGCGACCCGCGGCGAGCGTCCGGCGAGCAGCGCCGGCAGCTCGACGTTCTCGACGGCGGTGAGCTCCTCCATCAGGTGGAAGGACTGGAAGACGTAGCTGACGTCGGTCCGCCGCATCCTGGCCAGGGCCTTCTCGCTGATGTTGTCGATGCGCCGGTTTTTCAGCGACACCTCGCCGCCCGAGGGCCGGTCCAGCCCGCCGAGCAGGTGCAGCAGCGTGGACTTACCGCAGCCGCTGGGCCCCATGATCGCCACCGTCTCTCCCGCGCTGACGTCGAGATCGACCCCGTCGACGGCGCGTACCAGCCCTTCCCCTTTGCCGTACTCCTTCCGTAACCCGCGGGCGCTCAGCAAGGGCGTGTCGGCGGCATTGCTCACGATCCACTCCTTCGGTGATCCAGTTCTTCTCACATGGCTGGGCGTCCTCCCGCCCTCGTCGACATGCGCTGTCACCGGACAAGTTCTACGCGGCGGCCGGTCACGGCACAGTCCGCGCCGCTGTGACCGGGCTGTGACGGGCGCGCGGTTAGTGTCGGACCGGCAGCCGACGTTCACGGGGAGGTGCGGTGATGCGGGTACTCGTGGTTGAAGACCAACCCGACCTGGCGAACTCGGTGGCCCGGGTGCTGCGGCGGGAAGGGATGGCCGTCGACGTCGCCTACGACGGCGGGTCAGCGCTGGATCGGGCCACGGTGGTCGAGTACGACGTCATCGTCCTGGACCGGGACCTTCCCGTGGTGCACGGTGACGACGTGTGCCGGGCCCTGATCAACCGCGGAACGCTGACCCGGGTGCTCATGCTGACCGCCTCGGGCACGCTGGCCGAGCGGGTGGAAGGGCTGAGTCTGGGGGCCGACGACTACCTGCCCAAGCCGTTCGCCTACGCCGAACTGGTGGCCCGGATCCGGGCGGTGAGCCGACGCTCCCGGCCCGCCGCGCCACCTGTCCTGGTCCACGGCGACCTGCGGCTGGACCCGGCACAGCGGACCGCTACCCGGGCCGGGGGCCGCCTGTCGTTGAGCCCGAAGGAGTTCGCCGTTCTGGAGCACCTGCTGAGCTGCGGCAGTCGGGTGGTGTCGGCGGAGGAACTGCTCGACCGGGTCTGGGACGAGGCCGCCGATCCGTTCACCACCACGGTGAAAGCCACGATGAACCGGCTGCGTGCCAAGCTCGGCGACCCACCGGTCATCGAGACCGTCCCCCGAGCCGGCTACCGGATCTGACGTGCAGTTCGGTCGGCGCCGTCTCCGACTCCGGCTGACACTGCTGTACTGCCTGGTTTCGGTGGTCTCCAGCGCCGTTCTGCTGGTCATCATGTACGCCCTGGCCAGCAGCCTGAACCTGGGCCTGGTGCGGCCGCTGAGCGGGCCGCCCGCACGCCCGTTGCCATACCCGGGCCCGCCTGGGGCGGGCGACGGCGGGACCGCACCCCACGTCCGCGCTCTCTCCGCAGAGATGCTGGTTTTGCCCGGCGTCGCGCTGGCGATCATGGCGGTGTTCTCGCTACTGCTGGGCTGGCTGATCGCCGGCCGCATGCTGCGTCCGGTGCTGACCATGACCGAACGCCTGCACCAGATCTCCGAACGCAACGTGCACGAGCGGCTGTCCCTGCCTGGCCCTCGCAACGAGCTGACAGACCTCGCAGACACGGTGGACGGGCTGCTCGGCCGGTTGGAGACCGCTCTCGACGCGCACAAGCGGTTCGTCGCCAACGCCGCCCACGAACTGCGGACGCCGTTGACCGTCGAACGCGCGCTGCTGGAGGAGCCGCTGATCGACCCCGCGGCCAGCTTGGAATCGTTCCGGGCCAACTTCGAGCGGCTGCTGGCCATCACCGACCAGCGGGGACGGTTGCTGGAGTCGCTGCTCACCCTGTCAGGCAGCGAGGACGCCCACAGCCGGGACGAGCCGGTGGACCTCACCGGCCTGATCGAGAAGACACTCCAAGACCGGGCGCCGGACGTGAAGCGGCGCGGCCTGCGGGTGCAGAGCGCGCTCCGGCCGGTGCGGATCTCGGGTGACCAGGTGTTGCTCGCCCATCTGCTGGCCAACCTCTGCGACAACGCGATCCATTACAACGTGCCCGGCGGCACTGTCGAGATCGGCGTACGCCGCGAGGCCGGGCGGGTCGTCCTGTCCGTGGCGAACACCGGCCAGGTCATCCCGCCCGATCAGGTCGACCGGCTGTTCGAGCCGTTCCAGCGGCTGCATCGTACTGCCGACGACGGCCATCACGGTCTCGGGCTGTCGATCGTGCGCGCGATCGCGCGAGCCCACAAGGCGAATCTCACCGCCGTCGCCCGCCCCGACGGTGGCCTCGCCGTCGACATCGCGTTCCCCACGATCACACCGGGCCCGTGAAGCCGGCCACCTCGGCCGACCCGACCCTCTTTCCAGGCGGGAACCGGCCGTCGCCGGGCCACGGACCAGAGGCTGTCGCTCCCTTGCTGTTCGTCCTTTTCAGTGCATCGAGATGTGGACGTGGTCGAAGTGGTTCTCGGTGATGCTGCCCCGGTTGGACATGCCGCTCCAGCCCGACCCGTGGTTGATGCGCTGCCTCCAGATCACGTACTTGACCCCGAGCTTGGCCCTGTTCTGCACGGCCCACTCGGCGATGCGGTCGCCCAGCGCCTGGTTGCCGGCGCTCGGCATGGATCCGCCCGTGCTCATCATGAAGTCGCAGGCGCGTCCCAGCGGGTGCTCGCCGCTCGAACCCGAGCGGAAGCAGCCCACGCTGTACTGCAGCGCGAAGTTCTTCTGGATCAGCGCCCGGATCGCGCGGGTACGGGCGGTGATGTTGTCCGAGCCGGACGGTAGTTCGGGCGCCCAGGTGCCGTTGGAGCGGCGGCCGGTGCTGACCGGGATGAGGTCCCGGAGTTTCTTCTCGATGTCCTTGATGACGTCCTCGGCCTCGTCGCGCTGCTTGGCGACCTCGGTCGTGTCGGAGCTGACCTTGGCGGCGAGCGCGGCGGCGGCCTCGGCGGCCTTCTTCTTCTCGTCGCGGGCGTCGACCACGCCCTTGACAACGGCCTGCTGTTCGGCGGTCAGCTGTTCGAGCACCGCGGCGCTGCCGCCGCTGGTGGGAGGCAGCACGCTCGGCAGGGAGAGTTCGGCGTTCTGGTAGCGCAACCGGGCGATCTCGGCGACCCGCCTCTCGGCCGTCGTCAGCGCCTCTTCGGAGCTCGCCAGCCGTTCCTTGGCGGTCGCCGCGTCCCGCTGGGCCTTGGCCAGCTCGACCCGTTTGAGGTTGTAGGCCTCGATGAGCTTGTCGACCTTCTTGTTCAGGCCCTTCAGCTCGGCCCGGAGCTGGGATTCGCTTGGTTTCGGCGCTGCCGACGCGGGCGCTGAGCCGAAGGCCAGTGCCGCGGCGGCGATGAGGCCGATGGCAAGACGCGTGGGGAACGCAGCCGCCACGTGAGTGTCCTCTCCCTCTGCCGACCGGGTTAGCTGACGGGTTCGGGCAAGGGAGTTGCCTTACCACCGAAGTGGATACACCCCAGATGCGGTGGGTCCCCGGCTCCCGGGTGACGCACCCGGGATTAGGCCTGCAACGGCAGTTGTGGCCGGTGCAGAAGGGATATTAGTAGTAAAACTGAAGTCATGCGACTCCAACCGGAAACCAATTAGTGATCTACCTGTGATTTAAGCATCCGGGCGGCCTCCTCGGGCAGCACATCGTTGACAAACGCGCCCATGGCCGACTCCGACCCTGCCAGATACTTCAGCTTCCCGGGGGCCCTCCTGATGCTGAACAGCTCCAGGTGCAGGTACGCCAGCTCGCGGTCCTGTCGTACGGGTGCCTGGTGCCAGGCCGAGATGTACGGCATGGCGACGTCGAACAGCCCGTCGAGCGCCCGCAGCACCGAGGTGTAGAGCGGGGCGAAGGCGGCCCGCTCCTCCTCCGACAGCGCCGCCAGGTCGGGTGTCCGCCGGTGCGGATACACGTGCACCTCGAACGGCCAGCGGGCGGCGGCCGGCACGAAGGCGGTCCACAGCTCGTTGGAGGCGACCACCCGGGTTCCCGCGGCGCGCTCGGCCGCCAGCACGTCGGCGAACAGGTTGGCGCCCCCGTGCCCGGCCGCGTAGCGGGAGGCGGCGCCGAGCTGCAGCTTCGTCCGGGGAGTGACGTACGGGTAGGCGTAGATCTGCCCGTGCGGGTGCGTCAGGGTGATGCCGATCTCCTCGCCCCTGTTCTCGAAGCAGAACACCTGCTCCACGCCCTCCAGGGCGGACAACTCGGCCGTACGGTCCGCCCAGGCGTCCATCACGAGCTCGACCCGCGCGGGAGACAGCCGGGAGAACGACGAGGAGTGATCGGAGGTGAAACACATCACCTCGCATCGCCCCACCCCCGGACGGACCTCGGTCAGCCCCCCTGCATCCTCGTAAACACCGAAATTTCCGGAAAAGGAGGGGAAGCGGTTCTCGAACACCACCACGTCGTAGTCGTGTGCCGGGATCTCCGAGGCTCGCGTGTCGGACGACGGGCACAACGGGCATTCGTCAGCCGGAGGCAGGAACGTCCGGGTCTGCCGGTGCCCCGCCACCGCGATCCACTCCTCGGTCAGCGGGTCGTAACGCAGCTCCGACGCCACCGGCCGGGGATCGAGCGGTCGCCGGTCGATCGCGCTCCGGTCGGCGTCGTCGCGCCGGTCGAAGTAGATCAGCTCGCGCCCATCGGCCAGGTGGGTGATGGTCCGTTTCACGGCGAATCCTCTGCGATGATCAGCTCGCCGACCCGTTCGGCCAGCTCGAGACGCGCATCTCCGGGGAGGGCCACGTCGCTTATGACCACGTCGGCCTCGGTCAGCTCGGCGATCGTGCTGATCCCGACCGTGTTCCACTTCGTGTGGTCGGCGGGGACGACCAGCCGGTGCGCCGCCGCCACCAGCTCCCGGTCGGTCTCCGACTCGAGCAGGTTGGGCGTGGTGAACCCGGCGCGCACCCCCATCCCGTGCACCCCGAGGAAGAGCGTGTCCACGTGCAGGCGGCGGATCGCGGCCACCGCCACGGGCCCGACCAGCGCGTCGGAGGGGGTGCGGACGCCGCCGGTGAGCACGACCGTACGGTCGGCCCGCGGGTTGCGGTGGAAGACCTCGGCGACCGGGATCGAGTTCGTGATGACCGTGAGCTCGGGCACGCCGATCAGATGATGGGCCAGCGCCCAGATGGTGGTGCCCGCCGAGAGCGCCACGGCCGTGCCCGGCCGCACCAACTGGGCGGCACGGCGCGCGATGGCGTCCTTCTCCTGCTGCTGGCGGGCCGACTTGGCGGTGAAGCCCGGCTCCTCGGTGGAGCCGGGGCCGAGGGCCGTGGCGCCGCCGTGCACCTTCTCGAGCAGGCCGCGCTCGGCCAGCACCTCAAGGTCGCGGCGGATCGTCATGTCGGAGACGCCGAGCTCGCGCACGAGGTCGGCCACCCGGACGCCGCCGCTGCTGCGCACGCGTTCGAGGATGGTCTGCTGCCGCTGCTGTGCGAGCACGCCCCACTCCTTCCAACAGATTCCACCAAATTATGACATGAATATGTTGAAGAATGTTAGGTCCGGCGGACGGCTTGTGCCCGGGCCGGAGGCGCGAGACTTTGGAGATCGCATCCCGCTCGATCACCGAGGAGAGGCCATGGCCAGGCGCGCTCGCAAGGGCAAGGCTCGCAAGAAGAAGAAGGCCAACCACGGCAAGCGCCCGACGGCGCGTTGACGGCAGGTCGCCCGTGGCGAGACGTTGCTCGCCACGGGCGGCACCGCCGGGGTGCCGGCTAGCCCGGAAGCCCCATGAGGGCCGTGTCGATGCGCTCCTGGGGGAGCGAGAAGTCTTCCATCGCCCCCGACAGGTAGCGGTCATAGGCGGCCAGGTCGAAGTGGCCGTGGCCGCACAGCGCCGTCAGGATCACCTTCTCCTCGCCGGTCTCCTTGCAGCGCAGCGCCTCGGCGATGGTCTCGGCCAGCGCGTGCGTCGGCTCGGGCGCCGGCACGATGCCCTCGGTGCGGGCGAAGCGGACACCCGCCTCGAAGCACTCGCTCTGCGACCTGCTGACCGCCTCGAACATGCCCAGCTCGTACATGTGAGACAGCAGCGGCGACATCCCGTGATAGCGCAGCCCGCCCGCGTGGATCGGGTCCGGCACGAAGTCGTGGCCCAGGGTGTGCATCTTCAGCAGCGGGGTGAACCCGGCGGTGTCGCCGAAGTCGTAGGCGTAGACGCCCCGGGTGAACGACGGGCAGGCGTCGGGCTCCACCGCGCGGATCGTCGGATTGATCTTCCCGGCCAGCTTCTCGCGCAGGAAGGGGAAGACGAGCCCGCCGAAGTTGGAACCGCCTCCGGTGCAGCCGATGATCAGATCGGGCATCTCCTCCAACTGCTGGAGCGCCTCCTCACCGATCACGGTCTGGTGCATGAGCACGTGGTTGAGCACGGAGCCGAGCGCGTAGCGGACGTCATCGCCCGCGGCCGCCACCTCGACCGCCTCGCTGATCGCGATGCCGAGGCTGCCGGTCGAGCCGGGGTCGTCGGCCAGGACCTTGGCGCCCGAACTCGTCACGGGTGACGGGCTGGCGTGCACCGTGGCGCCGTACACCTGCATGAGCGAGCGGCGGTAGGGCTTCTGGTCATAGGAGGCCCGCACCATCCAGACCTCGCACTCCAGGCCGAACTGCGCGCACGCGAAGGCCAGCGAGCTGCCCCACTGCCCGGCGCCCGTCTCGGTGGTCAGCTTGCGAACGCCCTCGCGGGCGTTGTAGTAGGCCTGCGGCACCGCGGTGTTGGGCTTGTGCGAGCCGGCGGGGGAGCCGCCCTCGTACTTGTAGTAGATCCGGGCGGGAGTGCCCAGCGCCTTCTCCAGCCTGCGCGCCCGCAGCAGCGGCGTCGGCCGCCACAGCCGGTAGACGTCGAGCACCTCCTGCGGGATGGCGACGAACCGCTCGGTGCTCACCTCCTGGGCGATCAGCTCCATGGGGAAGAGCGGTGCCAGATCGTCCGGCCCGACCGGCTCCCGGGTGCCCGGATGCAGCGGCGGCGGTGGCGGGGAGGGAAGGTCTGGGACGATGTTGTACCAGTGGTTCGGGATCACCGCACCAGTCTGCCTCGGTTACCCCTCGTGTTCCAGGGCCACCTGACGGCGAACCTCCGGCACGACCTCCTCGGCGAAGATCGTGAGCTGCCGCCTCTGGTCGCCCTCCGGCCAGAACACGAAACCGTCCATGCCGTGGCCGAGCGCCAGATCGGTCAGCTCGTCCACCCACTGCCCGGCCGGTCCCTTCAGGAAGCCCTCGGAGGCGCCGCCGGTGATCGTCCCGTTGACGTTGTAGAGCCTGCGGATGTCGCCCGGTCGCCTGCCCGCCTCCAAGGCGGCCTCGTCGATCCGGGCGCCGAGCTCGCGCAGCCGCTCGGGCGCCGCCCAGCCGGACGAGGGCAGCCAGCCGTCGGCCAGCCGCCCGGTCAGGGCCAGCGCCCTGGGCCCGCCCACGCCGAGCCAGATCTCCATCGCGTGCGCCGGCACGGGCCCGGACTGGGCGCCGCTCAGGTGGTAGTGCTCTCCCGTGAAGCGCAGGTTGCGCTCGCCGCTCCATACGGCCCTGATCACGGCGATCGCCTCCTCGAGCGAGCCGATGGCCTCCTTGGGCGTACGCCGCGTCCCGCCGTACGCCTCGATGGCGTCCCAGAACGCGCCGGCGCCCAGCCCGAGCTCCACCCGGCCGCCGCTGAGCACGTCGAGGCTGGCCGCGGCCTTGGCGAGCACCGCGGGCGGCCGCAGCGGCAGGCAGGCCACGTCGGGGAAGACCCGGACCCGCGAGGTCGAGGCCGCGATCACGCTGAGCAGCGTCCAGGTGTCGACGTATCGACGCTGGTAGGGATGGTCCTGCACGCCGATCAGGTCCAGGCCGAGCTCGTCGGCGAGCCGCGCGTACTCCACCACCGGGTCGTCGGCGTTGGGCACCAGGAAGTAGCCGAACTGGAGAGTCATACCGACCAACCTAGGCCGCCTCACCGGATTCAGCCGTCAACCTGGAGCGCGGGTCGGCCCGGACGGTCGGCCCTGATCACCACGTCGGCGCTCTCCAGGGGCCGCGCCTCGCGCTCGTAACGCGCGTAGGCGGGCAGACGCCACCGTTCCCCGGTCGCGGTCCCGCGCGCCAGCGCCGCCTCCGACAGCCACAGGTGCACGCTCAGCTCCACCGGCAGGCCCCTGCCCAGCAGCAGGGTCCCGTCGAGCAGCAGCACGCCGTCCTCCGGCAGGGTCTGATACGGCAGACGGTAGGCCCGGTCGGCCCGGCTGTCCCACAACGCCGGAAGCGCCCTGCCCGACCCGTGCGGCCCCAGGGGTTCGAGCACCTCACGGAGCAGCGCCCCGGTGTCCAGCCAGTCGTCGTAGAAGACGTCGGGATCCGTCCGGCCGAACTCGAGCCGGAGAGAGGCGGGCCGCAGGAAGTCGGCGGCCGAGACCCGCAGCACCGGACGGCCGCGCAGCCTGAGCGGCGCCACCAGCGCGTCGGCCAACAGCTCGGGATGAGCGGGCGGAGCCCCGTCGACGACCACCCGCACCCGTGACCCTCGGGGATGCCCGGCGATCCGCTCGGCCAGCTCCCGCGCCAGAGCGTCAGGCGAGATCGGTCGCGCACGCACCCAGGGGACCCTACCCGGCGTGGATCTCACACCGCGGGCAGGCACATGACGAACCTCGCGCCACCGGTGAAGTCGTCGACCCTGACGTCGCCGGCGTGCGCGAGCGCCACGCCCTTCACGATGGGCAGGCCCAGCCCCGTGCCGCCCGCCTCGCGGCTGCGTGCCGTGTCCAGCCGGGCGAAGCGCTCGAAGACACGCTCGCGGTCCGCCTCGGGGATCTCCACTCCGTCGTTCTCCACGGCGAGCACCGCCTGGCCGTTCTTGCGGCTCACCTGGACGCGGACGTACCGCTCGGCATAGCGCTCGGCGTTGTCCAGCAGATCGGTCAACGCCCTCACCAACTGCACCTTCACGCCGTCGACCGTCACCCCCTCGGCAAGCTCCTGCTGGACCGGAACCCTGTCCTCGCGACTGGACAGCACTTCCCGGACCAGCTCCGCGAGATCCAGCCGCTCCTTGACCACGTCCACCCGTGAGCCGGTCCTGGCCAGGAACAGCAGATCCGTCACGATCGATTCAAGGCGGTCGGTGTCTCGCAGCGCGTTCTTCACCAGCTCGTCCAACTCGGTGTCATCCGGATAGAGCTCGGCACTCTCCAGCTCCGCGCGCAGCGCGGCTATGGGAGTGCGCAGCTCGTGAGAGGCGTCGGAGACGAAGCGGCGCTGCTGCTCGGCGGAGTGCTCCAGCCTGGACAGCGTGCCGTTGATCCGGTCGGCGAGGACGCTCAGCTCGTCCTCGCCCGGCGGTCGCGTCACCCGGGAGCTCAGGTCGCTGGCGTTGACCCGGTCCAGCTCCGCTCCCATGAGCGCGACCGGTCGCAGGGCCCTGCCCATGATCAGCCACGCCGACACTCCCGCGATCGCGATGAGCACCAGGGTCTCGATCAGCACCGCCACGTCGGTGCCGTTCGAGACCAGCACCGCGGGCGTGACGCGTCCGGCATAGACGACGGGGGAGTCGGGGGCGATCGACGCCCGGACGGCGGTCAGCACGACGCACCTGTCGCGCAGGCAGGTCTGGCCGTTGAGAACGTGAGTCTCCGGAGTCGGCACCAGATCGCTCAGCCGCGGCAGCGCTCGGGCCTCCTGGCTGGTGGCCAGTATCCGCCCGTCGGGCGCGACGATCTGGATCAGGTTGACGGGGTACTCAGGTGAAGGCACCGTCGTGCCGCGCGGCAGCAGCCCCTCCCCCACCTGAGCCGCGACGCGCTCGGCGACCTGCTGCGTGTCGTTGGTGGCGTTGGTGAGGATCACGGACTTGGTCAGGATGACCACGCCGATCCCCACGGGGATCAGCACCAACGCCGCGACGATCACGGCGAGGAGTGTGACGCGTCCGCGCAGCGAGCGCGTCCGGACACGGAACACACCATCGACATTACTCATGGTGATGCACGTGCTGAGTCGCGCGTCAGGAAAGCTTGGTCAACGATCGCCCACGCGGCGCGCCCGGACCACCGGAGATCACGAAGGCCAGGTCATCCCGGACGGATTGACCTGGCCCTTAACCGCGAGAGCGGACGACGGGAATCGAACCCGCGTAGCTAGTTTGGAAGACTAGGGCTCTACCATTGAGCTACGTCCGCGCGAACCGGTCGAAGTCTGGTCTAGACTTCATCCGGCGTCAGGGCGTAAGCGTACCGGAGTAGCGGAGCGCGTGCGCAACCGGCGCGACGGGGCGTGGCGCAGCTTGGCAGCGCGCTTGCTTTGGGAGCAAGAAGTCGCAGGTTCAAATCCTGTCGCCCCGACCAGCCCAGAGGCCCCCTCCGACGTGGAGGGGGCCTCTGCTTGTCCAACCGCTGACTACGCGCTCAGGGCGCACACGTTTAGGTGCCGTCACGGGACGGGCAGTCTCGCTTCGGCTGGGCTCTACGCTCGGAGGCGGGCCGTTCGATCTCAGGCGAGTTTTGCTGCTGGACAGAAAACAACTGATCCGCTACCTGGCTGGGCTCGGGTTGAAGATTGAGGACACGCATGGCAGTGAAGGACTTAAGCCGATCACGCAGCACGGGGTCGTCCACTCGATCGATCAGCTCAAGAGCCTGAGCAAGGGCACTATCGGCCTGGATGTTCTCATGGATGCGCTCCGCTTGCACGGTCAGGTGCTTCCGGGCACGGTTCGCGTGGAGGGCGAATGCGCCACCGCAGGTGGTGATGAGCAGACCGCTCAGGCTCGTGAGTAGGGGGAGATAACTCCAGTCGGGGTTCCCCGCGTTAATAAGGGCCAAAACC
This sequence comes from Nonomuraea sp. NPDC048916, assembly GCF_040649575.1. Lineage (NCBI taxonomy): Bacteria > Bacillati > Actinomycetota > Actinomycetes > Streptosporangiales > Streptosporangiaceae > Nonomuraea > Nonomuraea sp. NPDC048916. The sequence continues at coordinate 11,504 of NZ_JBEZFS010000005.1, read as the reverse complement.
CCACCTGTGAGCAGGATCGCCGCGCCAGCGGACATGAAGATCACACTGAGACGAAACGTGGCTTCAGCCTGCTTCAAGGCTTGTCGGAGGAACTCAAAAAAGAAGGATTGGCGCTGTTTGGCAAGCTCAGACTCTGCCGAAGGCCGCGGCTCCGAACCGTAATAGACGTGTTGATCTCCACCGACCTGAAACACCTGGCCGGAGGCTTCGAACCTGATGGGTGGGAGCTCTCCACCGTTGCCGCCGTCTGCTGTACTGTCCGCCATCGGTGCCCTCCTCGACCGCAGCATCGCCGCCACGCCGTGGTGACAACCAAGCGTAGACATCGCTGGAGGAGCTTGGGGTGAGTCAACTGCAATCAGTTGACCCCGTCCCCACGTGGACAGTGCCGCACGCGGCGAAGCGGCCGCCCGCATTGGGCTATGGCTTTGGCCCTCGCCCCCCGAGACAGCTTCGAATTCGCCATGGAGTGGCCCGTCGGCGGTATCGAGCTGAGCATCGTCGAACTCGATGGCGCGGCCATCGCTGCCGCCCAGCAGGCGGCCCCGTATTGGCCGGAATCCCCGCAGGACGGGTAAACCCCCGACCAGCCGCGATTACGGAGGAGTCCCTGCCTGCAAGTCCGCGATCGTAATTCAGAGTCCATGGCTTTGAAGAAACCCTCTGAACGAGGAGCCCAAGCGACAAGACGCATTTCAAACCGCCAACCCGCACACCAAGACCTCGTCAGCCTCACGCTGCCGGGATCTTCTCATTTCGCCACATCCTCGCCTTGGACGTCGCGTTCATCCTCATCTTGAGTGTCCGGGAATATTGGCCCCGGCCCATGGCGGTGTAGTCGGCGTCGTAGGCGGATAGGCCGGGCGGAGTGGTGCCCCGGATCTTGGCGAAGACGTCGATGACGACCGTGCGGGCACCGGGGTTGCGTTCCAGTCATCGGGCGATGGCCTGGTCTCCCCCTGGGAAGGGGCTCGCACGCGGTGGCGTGAGTGAGCCCGCGTGGCGCGGGCCGGCCTCCCAGGAGATGGCGCTGCTCGGCGTGGTCAGGACGGTCCGCCAGCGGGACGGCGCCGCGCTCGCCTTGGCCCTGTCGTGCCAGACGGCTCTGATCGGGCGCAGCGGAACCTGAGTGGCGGAACTCACATCTGCGACGAATGCGGCCAGTACGAACGCAAGCACTCGCGAGGGACAGGACGAATTGATGCCTGTCCCAGGTGTCCCTCAGCGAAGCGTCCAGCTCTTGATGGCCTTGGTAGTGAACGGCAGGATCACGCCGTGACTGACTACGAACGGGTGGCCGACGCCTTAGAGAACACCACCTGGATCACCTGGTGTACGGGCGCCACCCTGGACGACGTCCTCGCGGTCTATGGCGGAGGCCGGAACCTGGTGACGGCCGCCACGTTCGACGAGACCGACCTGGCCGCGTCCGATCATCTCCATCTAGGAATTCCGTTCCTCTTCGCCGGTGCGCTCGGCCATGGGGTCGTCCTCATGGAACCGGGGCTGCCTTGCGTGGACGACGCCGAGCGAGTCCGCCTCTCCCAGGCAGGCGTGTGCCTGGACGTCGGCTGGAGTGACTTCGGCCCAGCGATGATCACCTACATGGAGAAGGGGCACGTCGTGGTGACCTTCGACGGCATCGCGTGGGAGTACGACGCCACACCCGATCAGGAGACGGTGGAAGGGTGGATGAGCACCACCTCTGGTGGGCTGGAGGCGTGGCAGACCAATTACGGCACGGCGTCTCTGATGACGGCGGAGGCCATCATGGGCGCGCCCATGGATGAGCAGTGGCTGGCGCGCGAACATACCTGTATCAAGATCAAGGGCTGACTTCGAGCTGGTAGCGGCTCCCCGCCTGCTTGTCGTTCTGCTTGACAATCGCAGTGGATGATCTCGAACGTCAGTAGACGTCTCGAGCCCCGTGACCTGGCCACACTCCCGTAGGAATGGGCGTTCGATCTGACTTGGGAGCAAGAAGTCGCAGAATCCTGTCGCCCCGACTTGCCCGATCAGCACTAAGGCCACTCACCGGAAAACGCGAGTGGCCTTCTGTGTGACCAGATGCACGGCTGTCCCTCTCCGCGGCCCGCCTTCTCCCATGGAACAGGTCCTGGCCGAGTGGTTCAGAGTGAGCGCGCCTATCGGAGGGCCGCCTCGGCCTTGGCGTAGGCGGCTTCGGGCGTCCGGACGCAGGCAGGGAATCGCGGTGACGAGCCGCCTCGCTTCGCCGACCCTTCCCGGGGTATCAAGCCCGGCTCTGACCGGTTGGCATCGGATGATCGAGGAACGGCGGCCGGCTCAGGAGTCCGTGTGAAAGAGCGCCCACACGGCCTTGCCGCCGCGATCGAGCGCGTCCCAGCCCCAGCACTGGCTGTAGGTTTCGACGATGTAAAGGCCACGCCCGTTTTCGGAGACGAAGTCGGGCTCCTTCGGCCGCGGCACCTCGTCGCTCGGGTCGGCCACGGCGAGCAGGACGTGCGGGCTCACCCGCATCAGCAGCAGCTGGATCTCGCGACGGCCGCGCGCGTACATCGCGTACCTGACGGCGTTGGTCACCAGCTCCGACACGACCAGCGCGGCGTCGTCGCCCAGCTCGGGCAGGCCCCAGTCGCGCAGTGTCGAGCGGGTCACATCCCGGGCGGTCTTCACGGAATCGGCCTGGAAGGGTAACGGGCACGAGGCTGTGTACGGCTTCCGCGCCGTCAGCAGGGTTTCGAAGCCCACTTCACGGGTTATCTGCAGGCAGTCGGCAGTGGCCAAGGGGTCCTCCACCATCCCGCCGATACCTCCCGATAGCTATCGAATCCGTGCATGTTTGGCCAATATGCACTAGACCATCATGGATCACGGTTCCGGGTCGCTGCAAGACCCAAATGCACGTGCAGGTGCAATGTGCAGAAGCATGCGCGTTCAGTGGGGTAGATAACCGAATCGGACACCAGGTTGAGACCTTGTCATACGCGCCGAAGAGGTGTCAGTGTGTGTGCGGACCTTGATAGGAGGCAGAGTGACGCAGAACCCGCCGGGTTCCGGCCCTACGGCGCTGCGTATCCTGCTGGGCTCTCAGCTGCGCAAGCTGAGAGAGGGTAAGGGCGTAAGTCGCGAAGAGGCGGGCCACCTGATCAGGGGGTCCGAATCCAAGATCAGTCGCATGGAGCTCGGCCGTGTCGGGTTCAAGGAGCGCGACGTGGCAGACCTGTTGACGCTCTACGGGGTCGTCGACAAGCAGGCGCGCTCGGCGGTGCTCGATCTGGTCGCCACGGCCAACGAGCCGGGGTGGTGGCACAGGTTCAACGACGTCCTGCCGACGTGGTTCCAGGCCTACGTGGGTCTCGAGGAGGCCGCGGCGCGGATCAGGACGTACGAAGTCCAGTTCGTCCCCGGCCTGCTGCAGACCAAGGAGTACGCCAGGGCGGTCGTCACGGCGGGAGCGGCGGGCATCGGCGCCGAGGAGATCGCCCGCAGGGTCGACCTCCGGCTGGAACGCCAGCGCGTGTTCGACAGGCCCGACGGGCCGATCTTCTGGGCGGTCATCGACGAGGCCGCGCTGCGCCGTCCGATCGGCGGCACCGAGGTGATGCGGGCCCAGATCGAGCACCTCCTGGAGCTGATGCGCCAGCCGGCCATCACGATCCAGATCATGCCGTTCAGTTTCGGTGGCCACAGCGCCGAGGGCGGCGCGTTCAGCATCCTGCGCTTCCCCGACCACGACCTGCCCGACGTGGTCTACGTCGAGCAGCTCGCCAGCGCCCTCTACCTCGACAAGCGCGAGGACGTCGACAAGTACACTGAGGTGATGGAGCGGCTCTGCGCCGTCAGCACCACGCCGGACGAAACGGTCGAGTTGCTGCGGATGATCGCCGGAGAGTTCTGACGCTCGTCGCGTCGCTGTCGGGTAGGCGTCTACCCTAGACTGGCGGACGGCGCTTCGGATCCCGCCAACGCGGAGCATGCCCCAGTGCCGCTCATGTGGGCGCGGCGCGTGAGCCGTACCGAATGGACGCGCCCGCGATCACTCGAAGCTTGATCAAGGAGACCACCCCGTGAAGACCGCTGTCGAGGAGCTCAGCCCGACCCGGGTGAAGCTCACTGTCGAGGTGCCGTTCGACGAACTGCGCCCGAGCATGGATGCGGCATACAAGAAGGTCGCGCAGCAGGTGCGCGTCCCCGGGTTCCGTCCTGGCAAGGTCCCGGCCCGCATCATCGAGCAGCGGTTCGGCCGGGCGGTGGTGCTGGAGGAGACCCTCAACGACGCGGTGCCCAAGCTCTACGGCCAGGCCGTCGACGAGGTCGACGTGTTCCCGGTCAGCCAGCCCGACATCGAGGTCACGAAGATCGACGACGGTGAGCAGATCGAGTTCACCGCCGAAGTCGACATCCGGCCCAACTTCGATGTCCCCGACTACCAGGGCGTCGAGATCACCGTCGACTCCGCCGAGGTCTCCGACGCCGACGTCGACGCTCAGCTCGACGCGCTGCGCCAGCGCTTCGCCACGCTGACCGGCGTCGAGCGCGCGGCCTCCGCCGGCGACTTCGTGGTCATGGACCTGCGGGCCGAGATCGACGGCAAGAACATCGAGGAGCAGCAGGCCAGCGAGGTCTCCTACGAGGTCGGCGCCGGCTCGGTGCTCCAGGGCCTCGACGACGCCCTCGAGGGCATGTCCGCGGGCGAGGAGAAGAGCTTCAGGACCGAGCTCGTCGGTGGTGAGAACGCCGGCGAGGAAGCCGACGTGATCATCACCGTCAAGACGGTCAAGGAGAAGGTCCTGCCCGAGCTCGACGACGAGTTCGCGCAGATGGCGAGCGAGTTCGACACGCTCGACGAGCTCAAGGAGAGCATCCGCGAGCAGTCCCGCCGCAACAAGCTGATCGACCAGGTCGTCCAGGCCCGCGAGAAGGCCCTCGACACGCTGCTCGAGAAGGTCGACATCCCGATCCCCGAGAGCGCGCTCAAGGCCGAGATCGACGCCCGCAAGCACAACCTCGACCACCAGGTCGCCGAGAGCGGTCTGAGCCGTGACGCTTTCTTCCGTCTCTACCAGACGACGGAGGAGGAGCGGTTCGCCGACTTCGAGTCCGGCTCCGTCAAGGCCATCAAGGTCGGCTTCGTGCTTGACAAGATCGTCAAGTCCGAGGAGCTGGGCGTCTCCGAGCAGGAGCTGACCAACTTCGTCGTCCGCCGCGCCATGGAGATGGGCGTCCAGCCCAACCAGCTGGCCCAGCACCTGGCCGACAACGACCAGCTCACGCTGGCCATGGTCGAGATCGTTCGTGACAAGGCCAAGTCCGTCGTCGGTGACGCCGCCAAGGTCGTCGACACCGAGGGCAACGACGTCGACCTCAAAGCCATCTACGCCGAGATCAACGGCGAAGAGGTCACCGAGGAGCCGGCCGAGGACAAGTCCGAGGCGTAGTCACGTCCCAGGCGTCATCCCGAGGCCTTCGAACCCGCCGGTTCGGAGGCCTCAGGCATGTCCGGAGCGGTCGCCGAGCCCGCGACGGCACCCGCCCAGGCACGCTGCGCGGACTCGGCCGCGAGCGCGACGTTCCAGGGCCTCCGGGGGTTCCATCCGAAGCCTTACCGACACCTGCGCCGTCAGCGAACAGTCCATGGACCGGGCATGAGCTGGGGGCGCCGCGCGTTAAGGTCACAAGCAAAGCCAATCGATTACGACGCATCGGAAGGTGACGCTGTGACCAGCCCGCCGACCTTCTATCAGCCTGAGTCGCGAGGCCGTGAGAACGGCTCGTCCTTCCGGCTTGAGGACCAGCTTTACCAGCGCCTGCTGCGCGAGCGCATCATCGTGCTCGGTCAGGAGGTGAACGACGAGATCGCCAACCGCATCTGCGCGGAGCTGCTGCTGCTCGCGGCCGACGATCCCGAGCGCGACATCACGCTCTACATCAACTCGCCGGGGGGTTCGGTGAGTGCGGGCATGGCTATTTACGACATGATGGAGTACGTGCCGAATGACGTCTCCACGGTTGTGATGGGCATGGCGGCCTCGATGGGGCAGTTCCTGCTCACCGCCGGTACCCGGGGCAAGCGCTACGGGCTGCCGCACGCGCGGGTCATGATGCACCAGCCGTCCGGAGGCATCGGTGGCACCGCCGCCGACATCGCCATCCAGGCGGAGCAGATGCTTTACGTGAAGAAGACGCTGGCCGAGCGCATCGCTTACCACACCGGCCAGCCTCTCGATCAGATCGAGGCAGATTCCGACCGCGACCGCTGGTTCACGGCCGACGAGGCCAAGGACTACGGCTTCATCGACCACGTCGTGCGCAGCGCGCGGCAGGTGCCCTCGCAGGGTCCTGTCTCTTAGGGGGAGTTGAAGTGAACATCCAGAGCCGTTACGTTCTCCCCTCCTTCGTCGAGCGCACGTCATATGGCGTGAAGGAGATGAACCCGTACAACAAGCTCTTCGAGGACCGCATCATCTTCCTCGGAGTGCAGATCGACGACGCGTCGGCCAACGACGTGATGGCCCAGCTGCTGACGCTGGAGTCGCTCGATCCCGACCGTGACATCAGCATCTACATCAACTCGCCGGGTGGATCCTTCACCGCCATGACGGCGATCTACGACACGATGCAGTTCGTCCGGCCGGAGATCCAGACCGTCTGCCTGGGCCAGGCAGCCTCCGCCGCGGCCGTGCTGCTGGCAGGTGGCACCCCGGGCAAGCGGTTCGCGCTTCCCAACGCCCGGATGCTGATCCACCAGCCCTCCACCGAGGGGGGCGGCCAGGGAAGCGACATCGAGATCCAGGCCCGCGAGATACTCCGCATGCGCTCCCTCCTCGAGGAGATCGTGGCGAAGCACTCGGGAAAGAGCGCCGCGGAAGTCCGGAAGGACATCGAACGCGACAAAATTCTCAACGCGGACGAGGCAAAGGCGTATGGTCTGATCGACGACATCATCCCGTCGCGGAAGAAGCGAGCTCAGGCGGTTGCTTCCTGACGAGATGTGACGCACCGGAGCGCTGCCTAATTGGGCACGTTCCGGTGCGACTCGCCGCCAGGGGGCTCACTGAGGGCCCAGAAGACGGTAACGTCGAAACCTGAGCGGTTCGGACCGGGTCCGGAGGATACGGATCGCGGAGCAGGGCGGTCCCACGCAAAGGAGTATCTGGGGTGGCACGCATCGGCGACGGGGGAGACCTGCTGAAGTGCTCGTTCTGCGGAAAGAGCCAGAAGCAAGTCAAGAAGCTCATTGCCGGTCCAGGCGTCTACATCTGCGATGAGTGCATCGATCTCTGCAACGAGATCATCGAGGAGGAGCTCTCCGAGTCCTCCGAGCTCAAGTGGGACAACCTGCCTAAGCCGAGAGAGATCTACGAGTTCCTCGACGCCTACGTCATCGGTCAGGACAAGGCGAAGAAGGCGCTCTCGGTGGCGGTCTACAACCACTACAAGCGGGTGCAGTCCGGCGACCGGGGCAGAGACGACGGCCTCGAGCTGTCCAAGAGCAACATTCTGCTGCTCGGCCCCACGGGCTCGGGCAAGACGCTGCTCGCGCAGACGCTGGCGAAGATGCTCAACGTGCCCTTCGCCATCGCCGACGCGACCGCGCTGACCGAGGCGGGATACGTCGGCGAGGACGTCGAGAACATCCTGCTCAAGCTGATCCAGGCCGCCGACTACGACGTCAAGAAGGCCGAGACCGGCATCATCTACATCGACGAGGTCGACAAGATCGCCCGCAAGAGCGAAAACCCGTCGATCACGCGTGACGTCTCCGGCGAGGGCGTGCAGCAGGCGCTGCTGAAGATCCTGGAGGGCACCACCGCGAGCGTGCCCCCGCAGGGCGGCCGCAAGCATCCCCACCAGGAGTTCATCCAGATCGACACCACCAACGTGCTGTTCATCTGCGGCGGCGCCTTCGCCGGCCTCGAGAAGATCATCGAGTCGCGCATCGGCAAGAAGGGCATCGGCTTCAACGCCATCATCCGGTCGAAGGACGAGGTCGACACGGCCGACATCTTCGGCGACGTGATGCCCGAGGACCTGCTGAAGTTCGGCATGATCCCCGAGTTCGTCGGCCGCCTGCCGGTCATCACCTCGGTGCACAACCTCGACCGCGAGGCCCTCATCCAGATCCTCACCGAGCCCCGCAACGCGCTGGTGAAGCAGTACCGCAAGCTCCTGGAGCTCGACGGCGTGGAGCTGGAGTTCACCGACGGCGCGCTCGAAGCCATCGCCGACCAGGCAATCCTGCGCGGCACCGGCGCCCGCGGGCTGCGCGCCATCCTGGAGGAGGTGCTCCAGTCGGTCATGTACGAGGTGCCCTCCCGCAAGGACGTGGCCCGCGTGGTCATCACCCGCGAGTCCGTGCTCGAACACGCGATCCCCACGCTCGTGCCACGTGACCAGCTGGCTGCGAAGCAGCAGCGCACGCCACGTGAGAAGTCCGCCTGATCCCTCGCCGCGACGCAGGCGCCCCATGGACTCCCACCATGGGGCGTTTCGCTTTCGCCCTTCCCTAGAATTGGTCACTGTGACAACGCCAGAGCTGCCCACCCAATACACCCCGGCCGACGTCGAGACCCGGAGCTACGACCGCTGGGTGTCCGCCGGCTACTTCCACGCCGACCCGGGCAGCTCGCGCGAGCCGTTCAGCATCGTCCTGCCGCCGCCCAACGTGACGGGCGTGCTCCACATCGGCCACGCGCTCGACCACTCGATCCAAGACGCCCTGAGCCGCCGCGCCCGCATGCGGGGCCACGAGACGCTCTGGCTGCCCGGCATGGACCACGCCGGCATCGCCACCCAGAACGTCGTGGAGCGCGAGCTGGCCCGCCAGGGCCTGTCCCGCCACGACCTCGGCCGTGAGGCGTTCGTGGAGAGGGTCTGGGAGTGGAAGGAGGAGTCCGGTGGCCGGATCCTCGGCCAGATGCGCAAGCTCGGCGACAGCGTCGACTGGGAGCGCGAGCGCTTCACCATGGACGAGGGCCTTTCGCGGGCCGTCCACACGATCTTCAAGAAGCTCTTCGACGACGGGCTGGTCTACCGTGCCGAGCGCATCATCAACTGGTGCCCGCGCTGCCTGACCGCGTTGTCCGACATCGAGGTGGAGCACAGCGAGGACGAGGGCGAGCTGGTCTCGATCCGCTACTCCGACGAGATCGTGGTGGCCACCACCCGGGCCGAGACGATGCTCGGTGACACCGCCGTGGCCGTCCACCCCTCCGACGAGCGCTACGCGCACCTGATCGGCACCCTCGTCGAGCTGCCGCTGACCGGGCGCATGATCCCGGTGGTCGCCGATGAGCACGTCGATCCCGCGTTCGGCACCGGCGCGGTCAAGGTGACTCCGGCTCACGACCCCAACGACTTCGAGATCGGGCGGCGCCACTCGCTGCCGTCGATCACGGTCATGGACGAGCGCGGCGTCATCACCGCGCACGGCCCCTTCCAAGGGCTCGACCGGTTCGAGGCGAGGCCGGCGGTCGTCGCGGCGCTGCGCGCCGAAGGCCGGATCGTCGCGGAGAAGCGCCCTTACCTCCACTCGGTCGGCCACTGCTCCCGCTGCAAGACCGTGGTCGAGCCGCGGCTGTCGCTGCAGTGGTTCGTCAACGTCTCGCCCCTGGCCAAGGCCGCGGGCGACGCCGTGCGCGACGGCCGCACCCGCATCCACCCGCCCGAGCTGGCCAAGCGCTACTTCGACTGGGTCGACGACATGCACGACTGGTGCATCTCGCGCCAGCTGTGGTGGGGGCACCGGATTCCGGTCTGGTACGGCCCCGACGGCGAGGTCGTCTGCGTGGCCCCCGACGAGACGCCTCCGGCCGGCTACGTGCAGGACCCTGACGTGCTCGACACCTGGTTCTCCTCGGGTCTGTGGCCGTTCTCGACTCTGGGCTGGCCCGACGAGACGCCCGAGCTGGCGCGTTTCTACCCGACCTCCGTCCTGGTCACGGGCTACGACATCCTCTTCTTCTGGGTCGCCCGGATGATGATGTTCGGTCTGTACGCCATGGACGGCGAGCCGCCGTTCCGCGTGGTCGCCCTGCACGGCATGGTCCGCGACCAGTACGGCAAGAAGATGTCCAAGTCGTTCGGCAACGTGGTCGACCCGCTCGACTGGATCGAGCGCTTCGGCGCCGACGCCACCCGTTTCACGCTGCTCCGTGGCGCCAATCCCGGCGCCGACGTCGCGGTCAGCGAGGAGTGGGCGGCGGGGTCGCGCAACTTCTGCAACAAGATCTGGAACGCCACCAGGTTCGCGCTGATGAACGGCGCGGCGGTCGGCCCCCTCGACGGGCTCGACCTGACGGCGGCCGACCGGTGGATCCTGTCGCGGCTGCAGAGCGTGATCTCCTCCACTGACGCCGCCTTCGAGGAGTTCGAGTTCGCGAAGGCTTCCGACCTGCTCTACCACTTCGCGTGGGACGAGGTCTGCGACTGGTATCTCGAACTGGCCAAGATCCAGCTCGCCGATGGGCTGGAGCACACCCGGCTCGTTCTCGGGCACGTGCTCGACGCGCTGCTGCGTCTCATGCACCCGCTGGTGCCTTTCGTCACCGAGGAGCTGTGGCGAGCGGTCACGGGTGGCGACTCCATCGTGGTGGCCCCGTGGCCGGCACCCGATCCCCGCTACGCCGACCCCGCCGCCGAGGCCGAGATCGATGCGCTCCAGGAGCTCGTGACCGAGGTGCGCAGGTTCCGCTCCGATCAGGGGCTGAAGCCCGGCCAGAAGGTGGCCGCCCGGCTCGGACTCGCCGGCTCACCGCTCGCGGCCCAGGAGGGCGCCGTTCGCGCGCTGCTGCGCCTGACGGAGCCGACCGAGGCGTTCACCGCCACGGCGCGGTTCAGCGTGGGCGGTGTGACCGTGGAGATCGACACCGTGGGCGCCATCGACGTCGTTGCGGAGCGCAAGCGGCTGGAGAAGGACCTGGCGGCCGCCCGCAAGGAGGCCGCGCAGTCGGCGGCCAAGCTGGGCAACGAGCAGTTCATGTCCAAGGCGCCCGACGACGTGGTGGCCAAGGTCAGAGGGCGTGCGGAGGCGGCAACCGCCGACATCGCGAGGCTCGAGGCCCAACTGGCCGCCTTGGGCGTTTGAGCTATCCGCACGAGGGGAAGACTCATTCGTTACCGAAGTTGGACCTTGGACTCCGTCGAGGCTGGTAAAGTTTTCAAGGCAGGGCAGTTGGCCCTGACTTCCCTCTGATCAATCCCGGGCGTGGGGCATGCACCAGCATCTGTTGGACATGAGCCAAATGTTCGGGTAAGTTCGTAGGGTTGCCTCGAAGCGAGGATGGTCCGGAAGCTGCCGGATCGGGCGGTTTGACAAGAATCGTCCAGATCTGCTAGTGTGGACACACGGAAGTATGGCCTCCTGAAGTTTAGGAGTACGCGTCCGTTTCTTGAGAACTCAACAGTGTGTTAAAAGCCAGTGCATGATGCACAACCCCGTCATTTTGGTGACGGATTCCTTTGGTTGACATTCATGAGTGGATGTTGGCCAGGATTGTTTTCCAGGCATTGTTTGGAGAGTT